>JAZKEE010000143.1:0-9537 GCA_040387235.1 Pseudomonadota bacterium | reverse complement strand
ACATACGTGATCTCGGCCGTCATGCCGCTGGCCAGGTCCGACAGCAAGAACGCCGCCACGTTGCCCACGTCCTCGATGGTCACGTTGCGGCGCAGCGGGGAAGAATCCGCCACCATCGACAGCAGCTTGCCGAAGTCCTTGATACCGCTGGCCGCCAGGGTCTTGATGGGGCCGGCACTGATGCCGTTGACGCGCATGCCCTTGGGGCCCAGCGCCTCGGCCAGATAGCGCACGCTGGCTTCCAGGCTGGCCTTGGCCAGGCCCATGGTGTTGTAGTTGGGAATGGTGCGCAGCGCGCCCAGGTAGCTCAGCGTGATCAGCGACGATTTTTCGTTGAGGTAGGGCAGGGCCGACTTGGCCATGGCCGGGAAGCTGTAGGCGCTGATGTCGTGCGCGATGCGGAACGACTCGCGCGACAGGCCTTCCAGGAAGTCGCCGGCAATCGCTTCGCGCGGGGCAAAGCCAATGCTGTGCACAAAGCCGTCGAACTTCGGCCACACCTGCGCCAGGTCGGCGAACATGCGGTCGATCTGCTCGTCGCTGCCCACGTCGCAGTCAAAGATCAGCTTGGAGTCGAACTCGGCGGCGAAGTCGGTGATGCGCTCCTTGAAGCGGTCGCCCACGTAGCTGAAGGCAAGTTCCGCGCCTTGGGCATGGCAGGCCTTGGCGATGCCATAGGCGATGGAGCGGTTGGACAGCACGCCCGTGATGAGCAGTTTCTTGCCGGTCAGAAAACCCATGTTTCGTTCTCCTGTGGAATTTTGGGGGGAATGAATGGCGATGCAGGGCCGGGGGTAATCACCGCGTATGGATATGCGCCATCCGCTGCAGAGCCGGCCGAACGTAGTGCAGAATTGTCGCATGCGGTCTTGGCTCACTTTTTTGCTGATGGGTTGTTGTGCAGTGCCTGCTGCCTGGGCGGCGCATGGCTATGCGCTGTGGGGCGACCTCAAGTACCCGGCCGGCTTTGCCCACTTCGACTATGTGAACCCCGATGCACCAAAGGGGGGCGAGCTGCGGCTGGTGAGCAACCTGCGCGTCTCCACCTTCGACAAGTACAACCCGTTCACCATCAAGGGCAACGCGCCGGCCTACCTGTCCTCGCTGATGTTCGACTCGCTGCTGGCGGGCTCCATGGACGAGACCACCGCCGGCTACGGGCTGCTGGCTGAAGACGTGGAGGTGGCGGCCGATGGCCTGTCGGCCACCTTCCGCCTGCGGCCCGAGGCGCGCTTTCACAACGGCAAGCCGGTGCTGGCGCAGGACGTCAAGCACAGCTACGACACCCTGGTCGGGCCCTTCGCCTCGCCGGCCTACAAGACATTGCTGATCGAGGTGGCCGGGGTGGACGTGGTCAGCGAGCGCACAGTGCGCTACCGCTTCAAGCAGCCCAACCGCGAGCTGCCCATCACCGTCGGCGGCCTGCCCATCTTCAGCCGCGATTGGGGCGTGGAGAACGGCAAGGCCAAGCCCTTCGACCAGGTGGTGATGGACATTCCCATCGGCAGCGGGCCCTACAAGGTCGGTCCCGTGCGCTTCGGCCGCGACATCACCTATGTGCGCGACCCGCAGTACTGGGCCCGGGACCTGAACGTGCGCAAGGGCACGGCCAATTTCGACCGCATCCTGGTCAAGATCTACAAGGACAGCACGGCACGGCTGGAGGCACTGAAGGCCGGCGAGTTCGACCTGATGCGCTTTTTCAGCGCCGGTGACTGGGCGCGCCGCGTCAACGGCAAGAAGTTCGACACGGGCGAGCTCGTCAAGGGCGAGTTCAAGCACAAGCTGCCCTCGGGCTTTCAGAGCTACGTGCTCAACGTGCGCCGGCCCCTGCTGCAGGACATGCGCGTGCGCCAGGCCCTGGGCCTGGCCATGGACTACGAGTGGATGAACCGGCAGCTCTTCTATGGCGCCTACCAGCGCGTCAACGGCCTGTTCGGCAACACCGCCTGCGAGACCAAGGGCACGCCGTCTCCCGAGGAGCTGGCGCTGATGGAGCCGTACCGCAAGGACATTCCCGCCGCCGCCTTCGGTCCCATGACGGTGCCGCCGCGCACCGACGGCGATTCGTCCCTTCGGGGCAACCTGCGGCAGGCGCAGGCCCTGCTCAAGGAGGCGGGCTGGGAGGTGCGCGACGGCGCCCTGCGCAATGCCAAGGGCGAGGCCATGGTGCTCGAATACATGGACAGTAACGAGGGCGGCGTGCGCACCATCGCGCCCTGGATGCGCAGCCTGGAAAAGCTGGGCATCACGCTGCGCTTTCGCTCGGTGGACTTTGCGCTGTACCAGCAGCGGCTGCAGAAGTTCGACTTCGACATCACCTCCATCGCCTACCAGGGCACCAACAACCCGGGCCAGGAGTTTGCAGACATGTTCGGCAGCGACGCGGCCGACGTGGAGGATTCGGGCAACTTCCCCGGTGTGAAGAACCGGGCGGTGGACGCCATGGTCAAGGCCATCATCTCCGCCAAGACCGAGGCGCAGCTGCTGCCCGCCTGCCATGCGCTGGAGCGCATCATCGCCCACAGCCACTATCTCCTGCCGCAGTGGACCGCGGGCACCCACCGCATTGCCTACAACGCCTGGCGGCTCGCCCGCCCGGCCACGGTGCCGCCATACTCCAGCGGCGAAGGCTGGGTCATCGACGCCTGGTGGGCGCGCATTCCGCCGCAGACCGAGCCGGACAAGAAGCCCTCAGCAGGCAAGTAAGCAAGCAAGCAACCAGAGAGACTACGCACCGACCCATGCTGGCCTACATCCTCAAGCGCGTTCTGCTCATGCTGCCCACCCTGTTCGGGGTGCTGTTGCTGACCTTTGTGGTGATCCAGTTCGTGCCCGGTGGCCCGGTGGAGCAGTACATGGCCGAGGCCAAGGCCGGTGCCGCGGGGGCCGGCGGCGGTGCCGAAGGCGGCGGCATCAGCTACCGCGGATCGCAGGGGGTAGACCCCAAGCGGCTCGAGCAGATCAAGGCGCTGTACGGCTTCGACAACCCGGCCCACGAGCGCTTCGTGCAGATGCTCGGCCAGTTCGCGCGCTTCGACCTGGGCAAGAGCTTCTTTCAGAACAAGGACGTGTGGACCCTGATCAAGGAGAAGCTGCCCGTCTCCATCAGCCTGGGGTTGTGGACCTTCTTCATCAGCTACCTGGTGGCCGTGCCGCTGGGTGTGCTCAAGGCCGTTCGCGCGGGGTCGCGCTTTGACCTGATCAGCACGCTGATCGTGCTGCTTGGCTATGCCATCCCGGGCTTCGTGCTGGGTGTGGCGCTGCTGGTGATCTTCGGCGGGCAGCTGCAGATGTTCCCGCTGCGCGAGCTGACCTCTGCCAACTGGGCGGAGCTGTCGTGGGGCGCGCGCATCATCGACTACCTGTGGCACATCACCCTGCCGGTGACGGCCATGGTGGCCGGCAGCTTCGCGGTGACCACCATGCTCACCAAGAACGCTTTCCTCGAAGAGATTCGCAAGCAGTACGTGCTCACGGCCTACGCCAAGGGCCTGAGCGACCAGCAGGTGCTGTGGAAGCACGTGTTCCGCAATGCGCTGATTCCCATCATCACCGGTTTCCCAGCAGCGTTCATCGGGGCGTTCTTTGCCGGCTCGCTGCTGATAGAGACGCTGTTCTCGCTCGACGGTCTGGGCCTGCTCAGCTACGACAGCGTGATCCGCCGCGACTACCCGGTGGTGCTGGGCACGCTGTACCTGTTCACGCTGATCGGGCTGGTCACCAAGCTCGTCAGCGACCTGTGCTACGTGTGGGTCGACCCGCGTGTGAAGTTTGACTGAAGAACGCATGAACGCTCCCCCGACCAGTCCGTCCACCCGCGAGGCCGCCGCACCCGTGCCGGCCCCGGCACTGGCGCCATCCGCAACTGCCTCCGTATCCGTTTCCCCGTCACGCCGGGCGTGGCTGCGCTTCAAGCGCAACCTGCTGGGCTACTGGAGCCTGGTGATCTTCTGCGCGCTGGTGCTTGTCAGCCTGGGGGCGGAACTGGTCAGCAACGACAAGCCGCTCATCGTGCGCTACGAGGGGCAGACCTACTTCCCCATTTTCAAGGACTATTCCGAGAAGACCTTCGGCGGGGATTTCGACACGCCCACCGACTACCTCGACCCCTTCATCCAGAAGCGACTGGGTGAAGGCAGCAACTGGGCGCTGCACACCATCAACCGCTACGGGCCCAACACGATCAACTACTTCGCCAAGTCGCCCAACCCCTCGGCGCCCACTGCCGACAACTGGCTGGGCACCGACGACCGGGGCCGCGACCTGGTGGCGCAGCTGCTCTATGGCTTTCGCGTGAGCGTGCTCTTCGGCCTGGCGCTGACGGTCACGGGCGTGTTGCTGGGCCTGTTGACCGGCGCCATCCAGGGCTTTTTTGGGGGGCGCACGGACCTGGCTTTCCAGCGCTTCATCGAGATCTGGGGCTCCATGCCCGAGCTGTACCTGCTCATCATCTTCAGCGCCGTGTTCGCGCCCAGCGTGTCGCTGCTGCTGATCTTGCTGAGCCTGTTCGGCTGGATGGGCCTGTCGGACTATGTGCGTGCCGAGTTCCTGCGCAACCGCCAGCTCGACTACGTGAAGGCCGCCCGCGCGCTGGGCGTGGGCAACGGCCAGATCATCTGGCGCCACATCCTGCCCAACAGCCTCACGCCCGTGGTCACCTTCCTGCCGTTTCGCATGAGTGCGGCCATCCTGTCACTCACCTCGCTCGACTTCCTCGGTTTGGGCGTGCCGCCGGGCACCCCCAGCCTGGGCGAACTGCTCAACCAGGGCAAGGGCAGCATCGACGCCTGGTGGATCTCGCTGAGCACCTTTGCCGTGCTGGTGATCACCCTGCTGCTGCTGACTTTCATGGGCGACGCCTTGCGCGACGCCCTCGACCCGAGAAAGGCCGACAAGTGAGCGCCTTACCCAGTCCAGGCTCGGCACCTTCGGTACCCCTGCTCGACGTGCGCGACATGCGCGTCCACTTCGGCAGCAAGGAAGTCGTGAGCGGCGCCAGCTTCACCATCGCCCCCGGCGAAAAACTTGCCCTGGTGGGCGAATCGGGGTCTGGCAAGACCATCACTGCGCTGAGCCTGCTGCGCCTGGCGGGTGACGCCCGGGTCAGTGGCCAGGCCTTTCTGCGCGGGCGCGATCTGCTGGCCCTGAGCGAGCGCGAGATGCGCGGCGTGCGCGGTGGCGAGATCGCCATGGTCTTCCAGGAGCCGATGACGGCGCTGAACCCGCTGATGACCATCGGCCAGCAGATCGCCGAGATCCTGCAGCTCAAGAAGGGCCTCACGGGCGCCCAGTGCGCGCAGGCCGCCATCGGGCTGCTGGCCAAGACCGGCATCCCCGAGCCCGCGCGCCGGGCCAACAGTTTTCCGCACCAACTTTCGGGCGGGCAGCGCCAGCGCGCCATGATCGCCATGGCCCTGGCCAGCGAGCCGCAGCTGCTGCTGGCCGACGAACCCACCACTGCGCTGGATGTGACCCTGCGCGGGCAGATCCTGGACCTGCTGTCCGACCTGCAGCGCCAGACCGGCATGGCCGTGCTGCTCATCACGCACGACCTGAACCTGGTGCGTCGCTTTGCCGACCGCGTGGCGGTGATGGAGCAGGGCGTGCTGGTGGAGCAGGGCGCCGTGGCCGAGGTGTTCGGCGCGCCCCAGCATGCCTACACCCGCAAGCTCATGCAAAGCCAGCCCCAGCGCGACGTGACCGAGGCCGCGCTTGAACCCGGTACGCCGCCCGTGCTGCAGGCCAGCGACCTGCGCGTGGTCTACCCCACGCCGCTGCCCGGCGTGCGCGGCTGGTTCAGCAAGGGCGAGTTCGTGGCCGTGCAGGGCGCCAGCCTGGCGCTGCCGCCGGGCCGCACGCTCGGGGTGGTGGGTGAATCGGGCTCGGGCAAGTCCACCCTGGCGCAGGCCATTCTGGGGCTGCTGCCCTTTGGCGGATCGCTGCAGGTGGCGGGGCAGGGCTGGCAGGCGCCGGCCATGCGCAATTCACCGGCCAACCAGCAACTGCGCCGCAAGGTGCAGGTGGTGTTCCAGGACCCCTTCTCGTCGCTGTCGCCCCGCCTCACGGTGGAAGAAATCGCGGGCGAGGGCATGCGCGTGCACGAACCCACGCTCAGCGTGGCAGAGCGGCGCACCCGCGTGGAAGCGGCCCTGACCGAGGTAGGCCTGACCGAGGCCCAGTTCCCTGGCCTGCTGGCGCGCTATCCGCATGAATTCTCGGGCGGCCAGCGCCAGCGCCTGGCCATTGCGCGCGCCCTCATCGTGCAGCCGCAGCTGCTGGTGCTCGACGAGCCCACCAGCGCCCTCGACGTCACCATCCAGCAACAGGTGCTCAAGCTGCTGCAGCGCCTGCAAAAGGAAAAGGGCCTGAGCTACCTGCTCATCACCCACGACGTGCAGGTCATCCGCGCCATGGCGCACGATGTGCTGGTGATGAAGGATGGCAACGTGCTGGAAAGCGGCACCGTGGGCCAGGTGCTCGACGCGCCCCAACACCCGTACACGCAGCGCCTGGTGGCATCGGCCGGGCTGGACTGAGCGGCACGGCTGGCCAGCCAGACAGGACTGGGGGTTTCGAGGAGGCGGCTGGGGCGCCCGGCCCCCGTCAGGCGTAGTCAGGCGTAGATATCGACCTTGCTGCCCAAGCCGCCCGGGTTCTGACCTTCGGTCTTGGCACGTTGTTCGCGCGCCGACTGGGCGGCCGATTCGGCTTTGCGGGCCTGCGCGTCCTGCTGCTCCTGCTGGCGTGCACGCTGAATGGCCGCAATCTGCGCCTGCACCATCTGGATCTGGGCCTGCAGCAGCTTGACCTTCTCCTTCTTGGCCTTGGCGTCCAGGTCGGAGGTGGCCACGTTCTTGAGTTCTTCGGTCAGCGACTGCAGCTGCTTTTGCAGCTTGGCGATCTCGCTGCCGCCGCTGCCGCTACCACTCGATGACACCTTGCCGGCCGATGAAGAAGAGGAAACTTGCATTCCTCCTTATCGGCCAGGCGGCGCAGAACTTGAGTGGGGTGCGAGGTTCAGCTCCCGGGTGAAGCGGCTTGAGCCGACCCATCCTGCGCCACCCACAGCACCTTGTCCACATCCACCCCCAGCGCCTGCGCCTTGGCCAGCAATTGCTCGCGTACGCCGGGCGGCAAGGTCTTGGTGCGCGACAGGATCCAGAAGTAGCCCCGGTTGGAGCCTACGACCATGGACCACTGGTAGTCAGGGTCCAGCGCCACCACGTTGTAGCCCCCATAAAAGGGGCCGAAGAACGACACCTTGAGGGCGCCCTGGCTGCTGTCGCCTGCGAAGCGGGCCTTGCCTTCGGCTTCCTTCCAGCGCTCGCGCCCTGGGTCGAAACCGCGGTTGATCACCTTGATGGTGCCGTCGGGGTTGGGAACGTAATTGGCCGTGGTCTGCTGCAGCCCTCGCTCGAACGAATGGTCCAGGCGTGCCACTTCATACCACTGGCCGGCATAGCGCTTTGCATCGAAATTGGCCACCGGCTCAATGCCAGCGGGCGGGTGCGTGGAACAGGCCGTGAAGAACAGCACCGCGCCAAGCGCCAACACGCCAATGGTGTTGGGCAGCAGGCGGCGGCCCACCGTGCCTGCCCGCATGAAGCGGGTGGCGACGGCTGGCTGCGGTTCATCTCGTGTTGGCGTGTCTCGCATGTCGTGCAATTCAAGGGTTTCAGGCATGGTGGTGTCCCTGGCTGATTGGTTCGTCGCAGTGGTCTGCAGTGGCTGGCTCATGGGGCTGGGCGATGCATGCGCTGCGGCGGTGTGCCCAATGTAGGCAACGCGCTGGCGGCGGCGTGTAGGTGCACGCTGGCATCACCTGTCAGCAGGCCGGGTGCCTGGGGCGGCCCCAGGGTTTGGCGCCCGGCTTTCTGGCGTGCGCGCATCACACCACGGGACGGAGCCCTTGCCCGCCTGCAGGCCCTGTCCAAGGCGCGCGGGATGCCATAAAAGTCACGTTTTTGGGCCCGGGCTGCTGCCCTTCGCGTCCGGGCACGCCGTATGCATGGGCTTGCGGGCAGGGCGCCGCACGGTGCGGCGCAGGGTAGTAGAGTGGTCGCAAGCCCCGTGCCCTGGCGCACCCCGGCCTGGGCTTCCATGCCCGCATGAATGAATGAGTGATTGATTGAAAGACTGAACGAGGTTCTTCGCATGACGACATCCACCACCCCTCGCCCAGAGCCTGTCGCCCCTACCGGTGCTGCCGCACCTGTGATCGACCACCTGCGGTTTTTGCGCACGCATGAGCACCTGTCCCCTGCGTTTGGGAACGACGGCTTTGCACGCAAGGCCGAGGCGTTCGCGCGCGTGTTCGGCACGCCCAGGTTCCTGGCGGCGCAGACGGCCTTCGTGCTGGCGTGGATTGCGCTCAACCTCACGGGCGTGGTGACATTCGACGCCTACCCCTTCATCCTGCTCAACCTGGCCTTCAGCCTGCAGGCCGCCTACGCCGCGCCGTTGATCCTGCTGGCCCAGACCCGCCAGGCCGAGCGCGACAAGATGCATGCCGAAGCCGACGCCCGCCACCGCGAGGACCTGGCGCGCGCCACCGAGCAGCGCCAGGCCGTCGCCGAGCACAACACCGCCCAGTTGCTGGCGCTGCTGGAGCAGAACACCCGCCTGACCGAGCTGACCAAGAAGCTCAGCGAGCGCATCGAAAGCCTCACGGTGGAGATGCACCACCGCATGCACTTCGTGCCCGCCGTCTCCCGCGCGCAGCAGCAGGCCGACCAGCCGGGCGCGCAGCAGTCCGGCGGGCCCGGCAGCAGCTATGTGGGTGCCGGCAGCGGCGAGGGCGGCGCCCGCCAGGGCTGAAAGGTCACGCCATGTTCGCCCGCTACCCGCTTCCAGCCACCGACGATGGCTCCGCCCCCCCGGACACGGCTGCCGACCTGCAGGCGCTGAAGGCGCTGAAGGCGCATCCCGTGCCCGGGCGGCCTCTCACGCTGCTGTACATGGGGCCGGAGCGCACGCAGATCGTGCCGGTGGACGCTGCCGGTGCTGCCCCGCAGGCAGCCCCGATCACCCTGGCCATGGGCACCCACAGGACGGCCCGGGCCTTCTTTCGGCGCGACGTGCCCACCCCGCTGGAGCTGGAAAACGCCATCGCCAGCGTCGAGGACGAGGTGTACCTGGCGCACCAGCGTTACGCGCAGCTACCCCATGCGCAGGGCTCCATGTGGTGGTCCACCGGCGCGCACCTCGTGGCCTTGGCCGAACTGGCCGGCGTGCCCCGCGCCCCCGCCATGGTGCTCACGCTGGAGGCCATGGAGCGCCTGTTCCAGCGCCTGGCCTTCGTCTCCGAAGGCCGCCCCGAGGCCAGCGAGGGCCTGCCCGAGAGCGTGGAGTTCGCCACCACCTTGCTGCTGCTGCGCGAGTTGATGCACCACATGCCGTTTGGCGAGCTGTGTCTCGTGAGGTAGTTGCCCAAGCAGGCCGGGCCCTTATCCGCTGGAACGATTCCACGAGTAGACAGAAAACTCGTGGATCGGCTTGAACCCGAGGGCCTGGGCCAGCGCATAGGACGCCTTG
>JAZKEE010000142.1:0-1908 GCA_040387235.1 Pseudomonadota bacterium | reverse complement strand
CCGTGCTGCAAAGCTGGGCCGATGCCGAGTGGTTCACCAGCCGCCCCGAAGTGCCCCAGAGCATCAAGCTCACCGTGCTCAAGGTCACCGGCGAAACCAACACCGACGACCTGTCGCCCGCGCCCGACGCCTGGAGCCGCCCCGACATCCCGCTGCATGCCCTGGCCATGCTCAAGAACAAGCGCGACGGCATCACGCCTGAAGATGACGGCAAGCGCGGCCCCATCAAGTTCATCGAAGACCTGCGTGCGCGCGGCAACCTGGTCGCCTACGTGGGCGACGTGGTCGGCACCGGCTCCAGCCGCAAGTCGGCCACCAACAGCGTGCTGTGGTTCACGGGCGAAGACATTCCCTTCGTGCCCAACAAGCGCTTCGGCGGCGTGTGCCTGGGCAGCAAGATCGCTCCCATCTTCTACAACACCATGGAAGATGCGGGCGCTCTGCCCATCGAGCTCGATGTGAGCCAGATGAACATGGGCGACGAGATCGAGTTGCTGCCCTACGCCGGCAAGGCATTGAAGGACGGCCAGGTCGTCGCCGAATTCACCGTCAAGAGCGAAGTGCTGTTCGACGAAGTGCGCGCCGGCGGCCGCATTCCGCTGATCATCGGCCGTGGCCTCACCGCCAAGGCCCGCGAAGCCCTGGGCCTGGCAGCGTCCACGCTGTTCCGCCTGCCGCAAGTGCCTGCCGCCACCGGCAAGGGCTTCACCCTGGCACAGAAGATGGTCGGCCGCGCCTGCGGCCTGCCCGAAGGCCTGGGCGTGGTGCCCGGCACGTACTGCGAACCCCGCATGACCTCGGTCGGCTCGCAGGACACCACCGGCCCCATGACCCGTGACGAACTGAAGGACCTGGCCTGCCTGGGCTTCAGCTCCGACCTGGTGATGCAGTCCTTCTGCCACACGGCCGCCTACCCCAAGCCCGTGGACGTGAAGATGCACCACGAGCTGCCCGACTTCATCAGCACGCGCGGCGGCATCTCGCTCAAGCCCGGCGACGGCATCATCCACAGCTGGCTCAACCGCATGCTGCTGCCCGACACCGTGGGCACCGGCGGCGACAGCCACACCCGCTTCCCGATCGGCATCAGCTTCCCGGCCGGCTCCGGCCTGGTGGCCTTCGGCGCCGCCACCGGCGTGATGCCGCTGGACATGCCCGAATCGGTGCTGGTGCGCTTCAAGGGCAAGATGCAGCCCGGCGTCACGCTGCGCGACCTGGTGCACGCGATTCCGCTGTACGCCATCAAGGAAGGCCACCTCACCGTGGCCAAGCAGGGCAAGAAGAACATCTTCTCGGGCCGCATCCTCGAAATCGAAGGCTTGCCGGACATGAAGGTCGAGCAGGCGTTCGAGCTGTCCGACGCATCGGCCGAGCGCTCTGCCGCCGGCTGCACCGTGCGCCTGAACAAGGAACCCGTGATCGAGTACATCAACTCGAACATCGTGCTGCTCAAGAACATGATCGCCCAGGGCTACGCCGACGCACGCACCATCGGCCGCCGCATCAAGGCGATGGAAGCCTGGCTGGCCAACCCCCAGCTGCTGGCCCCCGATGAGAACGCCGACTACGCCGCCATCATCGAGATCGACCTGGCCGAGATCACCGAACCCATCGTCTGCTGCCCCAACGACCCCGATGACGCCAAGACGCTGTCGGACGTGGCCGGCGCCGCGATCGACGAAGTGTTCATCGGTTCGTGCATGACCAACATCGGCCACTTCCGCGCAGCCTCCAAGCTGCTCGAAGGCAAGCGTGACATCCCCGTCAAGCTGTGGATGGCACCGCCCACGAAGATGGACGCGCACCAGCTCACCGAAGAAGGCCACTACGGCGTCTTCGGCGCGGCCGGCGCCCGCATGGAAATGCCCGGCTGCTCGCTGTGCATGGGCAACCAGGCGCAGGTGAAGG
>JAZKEE010000141.1:0-13232 GCA_040387235.1 Pseudomonadota bacterium | reverse complement strand
GCTCAGCCCACCAGCTCCGCCGCCTGGGCCGCAGGCACCACCCCATAGTGGTCCAGCTGCATCGAGTACTGTGCACGCCCTGACGACAGCGCACGCAAACTACCGATGTAGCCAAACATCTCTTTCAGCGGTACCTCGGCCTCGACCGTGGCGGCGTTGCCGCGCTGGCCCTGGCCGCGCACCACGCCGCGGCGGCGGTTCAAATCACCGATGGCATCGCCCAGGTAGTCGGCCGGGGTGATGACCTCGACGGACATCACGGGTTCGAGCACCTGGGGCCCGGCCTTGGCGAAGCCTTCGCGGAAGGCGGCCATGGCCGCCAGCTCGAAGGCCAGTGTGGACGAGTCGCGCTCATGGAAGCTGCCATCCACCAGCGTGGCTACAAAGTCCACGGCGGGGAAGCCGGCGATCACGCCTGCCAGGGCGGCGCGGCGGATGCCGGCCTCCACGGCAGGGATGAACTCGCGCGGCACGGCGCCGCCGACGATGCGGTTCTCGAACTGGATGCCTTCGCCCCGGGGCAAGGGCGCCAGCTGCAGCCTCACCTCGGCGAACTGGCCGGGGCCGCCGGTTTGCTTCTTGTGCACATGGTGTACCTCCACACTCTTTGAAATGGTTTCGCGATAAGCCACCTGGGGGCGGCCGACCGACACGTTCACGCCGTGGCGTGCGCGCAGCTTCTCGATCGAGACTTCGAGCTGCAGCTCGCCCATGCCGGACAGAATGGTCTGACCGGATTCGGCGTCGTGCTGCAGCCTGAGGCTCGGGTCTTCGCGCAGCAGGGACTGCAGGGCCTTGGACAGGCCTTGCTGGTCCGCACTCGCCTTGGGCTCGATGGCCACGTGGATCACCGGCTCGGGCACGCTGATCTGCTCCAGCACCACGGGGTGGGCCGGGTCGCTCAGCGTGTGCCCCGTCAGCGTGTCCTTGAGGCCCACGACGGCGGCGATGTCACCCGCCACCAGCTCGTCGCGCTCGATGTGCTTGTCGGCATGCACTTCGTACAGGCGCGCCACGCGCTCGGTCTTGCCCGTGCTGGTGTTGAGCACCACGTCGCCGCGGGCCAGCCGGCCTGCGTACACGCGCACGAACACCTTGGCGCCATGGTCGTCGGTGACGACCTTGAACGCGAGGGCCTTGAACGGGTCCGCAGCGGTCTCGCTGCCTTCGCGCACGATGTCGTCCGGCGAGGGCAGGTAGTCCACCACGGCGTCGAGCAGGGGCTCCACGCCGCGGTTCTTGAAGGCCGAGCCAGCCAGCGCAGGCACGAAGGCGCCTGCCAGCACACCCTTGCGGATGGCGGCACGCAGCACGTCGACGGCGATCTCTTCGCCGTTCACGTAGGCCTGCAGGGCGGCTTCGTCCTGCTCCACGGCGGCTTCGACCAGGCGGGCGCGGCTGCGCACGGCTTGTTCCAGCAGGTCGGCGGGCACGTCGGCTTCGCGGTAGGGGGCACTGGCGTCGTCCTTGTCCCAGATGCGGGCGCGCAGGCCCAACAGGTCCACCACGCCGCGGAAGTCGCCTTCCGTACCGATGGGGATCTGCAGCGGCACCACGCGCACGCCCAGGCGCTCTTCCATCATGGCCACGACGCGGTGGAAGTCGGCACCCACGCGGTCGAGCTTGTTGATGAAGGCGATGCGCGGCACGCGGTACTTGTCCGCCAGGCGCCAGTTGGTCTCGGTCTGCGGCTCCACGCCGGCCACGCCGTCGAACACGACGACCGCGCCATCGAGCACGCGCAGCGAGCGGTTCACCTCGATGTTGAAGTCGATGTGGCCGGGCGTGTCGATCAGGTTGAGCTGCGTGCCCTTCCAGTGCACGGTGACGGCCGCACTGTTGATGGTGATGCCGCGCTTTTGCTCCTGCGGGTCGAAGTCCATGTGCGCGGTGCCGTCGTGCACTTCGCCGATGCGGTGGCTTTCGCCCGTGTAGAACAGGATGCGTTCGGTGGTCGTGGTCTTGCCCGCGTCGACGTGGGCGATGACACCGAGGTTGCGCAGATGGGCGTTGCTGGTATGGCGTGAATTCTTGGTCATGGCGAATCTTTCAATCTTTCTTGCGGCTGCACTCGGCTCTGCGAGCAGCTGCCGCCTGGTTGGCTTTGCGCCAGCCCAGGCATCACAAAAAAGGATTCGCCTGGGGGCTAGCGTCGATGGGAGGTTGTTGTGCTGTCGCCGGAGCCCGGGCGCACGGGGCTCATGCTCCGGCGGTCGGGAATCGTGGCGATCAACTTGTCGTAGGTACGCATGGGTTGAGAAGTAGGTAAGTGGTCTGAAAACAAAAAACCCCGGGAGGGACGAAGCCTGCCGGGGTTGGGGTCCGGAAGGCGCACGGCCCTCCGACACGCGATCGAGGGGCGCAACTAGGTGGCGAACGATGCCTTGATCACGTTGGTGAGGATTTTCATAATGGGTGAATTATCCGCGCGGTGCAGAAAGCTTGCAAGCGGGCCTTGCTATCGCGGCGATAGCGAAAGGCCCGATGGCTGAATGGGCAGGTGGTGCCTTTCTACGCCGCCACAAGGGCCCAGCGCTCATGGTCGCGCCAGCGGCCGCCGATCTTGAGGTACTTCGGCGAGTAGCCCTCCTGTGTGAACCCGCAGGACCGCACCAGCGCCAGCGAGGCGGCGTTGCCAGGCTGGATGTTGGCCTCCAGCCGGTGCAGCCTGAGCGTGCGAAAAGCAAGCCGCACGGCCTGCGTGAGGCCTTCGCGCATGAAGCCCTGGCGCTCGAAACCGTTGAAGGCGTAATAGCCGAGGTAGGCGCTGCAGAACGGCCCCATCACCATGTTGGTGATGTTGACCACGCCGGCCAGTTGCGGTGAGCCGACTTCGCATTGCCGCACGACCAGCAGGCCGCAATGGCCGGGCGCCTGCATGCGCTCGGCATATGCCGTGAACTGCTCGGGCGTGGCCGGCGGTGACACCCACGGCCTGTGCAGTGCCCGGCTGGCGCGCACGGCGGCGAGGAAGGGTTGCTGGTGTCCGGCATGCAGGGGCACAAGCTGAACGCGGGTGGTGGTGGTCGGTTTGCGGCGTGTGGTCACGGGCGCGATTCTGGCGCATGGGCACAAAGCGTGCGGCAGGCCGGATGCGTTTTGGTCCGCATCCACTTAAGATGCCTGGCCAGCTAGCCAGTCAGTCGATCAACCCGCCAACCCGGTGCTCGCCATGAACTACCTGCAAACCCTCGTTTCGGACCCTGCCGCCTGGGTGGCCTTGCTCACGCTGATTGCCATGGAGGTGGTGCTGGGCATCGACAACCTGATCTTCATCTCCATCCTGACCAACAAGCTGCCCGAGAAGGACCGCGCCCGGGCGCGCAGCATCGGCATCGGTGCGGCGCTGGTGATGCGGCTGGCGCTGCTGGGGACGATCGCCTTCATCGTCGGGCTGACGGCCACGGTGTTCACGGTGTTCGGCAAGGGCTTTTCATGGCGCGACATCATCCTCATCGCGGGCGGGCTGTTCCTGGTGTGGAAGGCGACCAAGGAAATCCACCACAGCGTGGACCCGGATCCGGGGCCGGATGTCTTCACCCCGCAGGGGGCCGGGCTGAGTGTTGGCGCCGCCATCGGGCAGATCCTGTTGCTGGACCTGGTGTTCTCCATCGACAGCATCATCACGGCGGTGGGCATGACGGAGCACATTCCCATCATGGTGGTGGCGGTGCTCGTCACCGTGGGGGTGATGCTGTTCGCGGCCACGCCGCTGGCCAACTTCATCCAGGCCAACCCGACCATCGTGATGCTGGCGCTGGGCTTTCTGCTGCTGATCGGCACCACGCTGATCGCCGAGGGCTTTGGCGCCGCCATCCCCAAGGGGTATATCTACGCGGCCATGGCGTTCTCGGCGCTGGTGGAGCTGCTCAACATGTTCTCGCGCCGGGCCCGGCAGCGCAAGGCGTCGCAGCAGTGATGGGACAGGGGTTCCGTCGGGTGGCGCGGCTGCGGGGTCACGCGCCTTCAATGACTTCCTTGACGCGCCGGGCGAGCGCATCCATGTCGAAGGGCTTGGTCATGACGTGCATGCCGGTCTCCAGGCGCCCCTCGTCGAAGGCGGTCTGCGCGTAGCCGGTGACGAACAGCACCTTGAGGGCTGGCCGCTCGCCGCGTGCGGCATCGGCCACCTGGCGGCCGTTCATGCCGCCGGGCAGGCCCACATCGGTGATGAGCAGGTCGATGGCGCGGTCCGAGCGCAGCCAGCGCATGGCCTCTGCGCCGTTGCCGGCCTCCAGGGTGGCGTAGCCCAGGTCCTGCATCACTTCCACCATCAGCATGCGCAGCGATGCCTCGTCGTCCACGACCAGCACGGTCTCGCCCTGGTGCGCTCGCGGCGCGGCGGCCGGGCCCTCCTCGGCAACGCTGTGCTCGGGCGGGCGCTCGCTGCGCGGCAGCTCGATGCACACGGAGGTGCCCACGCCGACCTTCGACTCGATGCTGACCCGCCCGCCGGACTGCTTGGCAAAGCCATAGACCATGGACAGGCCCAGGCCCGTGCCCATGCCCAGCGGCTTGGTGGTGAAGAAGGGGTCGAAGGCCATGGCCGCGACTTCGGGCGGCATGCCCACGCCGTTGTCGCGCACGCACATGCGCACATAGGCCCCGGGCCTGAGGTCGGCGGCATCGGCCGTGCGGGCATCCAGGGTGCGGTTGGCGGTCTCGATGACGATGCGCCCGCCCTGGGGCAGGGCGTCGCGGGCGTTGATGCACAGGTTGAGCAGGGCGCTTTCGATCTGGCTCGCATCCACGTGCACGTTCCACAGGCCGGGTGCAGCGATGATCTCGATGTCGATCTCGGGGCCTACGGTGCGGCGCAGCAGCTCTTCCATGCCGTGCACGAGCTGGCTCAGGCCCAGGGTCTTGGGCTCCAGCGTCTGCCGGCGAGAAAAGGCCAGCAGCCGGTGGGTGAGCGAGGCGGCGCGTTTGGCCGCGCCTTGGGCCACGCCGATGTAGCGCTCCATGTCCGGCGTGACGTTGGCACCGCCCCGGCGGCGCAGCAGTTCGAGCGATCCGGTGATCGACGCCAGCAGGTTGTTGAAATCGTGCGCCAGGCCGCCCGTGAGCTGGCCCACGGCTTCGAGCTTCTGGCTCTGGCGCAGTTGCTCCTTGGCGGCTTCAAGCTCTGCCGCGCGCTCTTCGACCTGCCGCTCCAGCGATGCGGCAAGGGCCTGCAGCGCCTGCTGGGCCTCTCTGCGGCCCAGGATGGAGCGCAGGCGGTCGCCGACGTCGCGCACGAAGGCCACCTCGTCCTCGGTCCAGGCGCGGGGCTGGCTGTGGTTGAGGTACAGCAGGCCGACCAGGTTGCCTTGCTCGCTCAGCGGCATGTTGAGCACGGCGCGGGCCGATATGGCCTCCAGCGCGTGCGCCGTGGCCTGGGTGCGCGGGTCTTCGCGGGCATCGGCAAACGCCACGGTGATGCCGCGCGACAGGTCGTCGATGTAGGAGCCGTAGTCGCGAAACTGCAGCACGCCCGCCAGGCTCTGCACGCCGGGGGCGTTCCAGTCGCGCTCGATGGTGATGGTCTCGGCGGTCTTGTCCACGACGCCGTAGCCGGCGCGGTCCACGTTGAACTGGCTGGCCAGGGTTTCTGCCGCGGTGTAGCTGATCTCGACCACGTCGTCCATGTCGCGGATGCGGTCGCTCAGTTCGGACAGGGCCAGGCGGCGGGATTCGGCGCGCCCTATGGCGGCGTCGGCTTCGCGCAGGCGGTGCTCCGCCGCGCCCAGGGTGCGCCGGCTGGCGGCTTCCGACAGGGCCCGGTCCAGCACCACGGGCAGGCGTGCCAGCCGGTTCTTGCTGACGTAGTCGGTCGCGCCGCGCTTGAGCAGCTCGACAGCGTTGTCTTCGCCGATGACGCCGGAGACGAAGATGAAGGGCACCTCGGGTGCGTGCCTGCGCGCCGTCTCCAGGGCCGCGCCGCCCGAAAACGCGGGCAGCTCGAAATCGGACAGGATCACGTCGAAGCGCTGCTCCGTGAGTGCCTGCAGGTAGCCGGGCTCGTCGCTGACGACGGTGATGCGGGCGCCCGGACGCGCGTTGCCCAGCGCCTCGGTCAGCAGTTCGGCGTCGAAGCGGGAGTCTTCGAGGACCAGGACCCGCAGCGGCGCCGATGACGCCGCCGCAGCATCCAGCGCGGGTGAGCGATCAGGGTTGTTCGTCATGGCGATGGGCCTTGTAGGAGCCTGGTGGCGGCTCGTTCAGTACCGCCCAGAACACGCCCAGGTCGCCGATGGCCGACACGAACCGGTCGAAGGCGACGGGCTTGACGACATAGGCGTTCACGCCCAACTCGTAGCTCTTGACGACGTCGTTCTCTTCCTGGGACGAGGTGAGCATCACCACCGGCAGGCTGCGCAGCGCGGCGTCGGCCCGCACGGCCTGCAGCACTTCGAGCCCGTTGACCTTGGGCAGCTTGAGGTCCAGCAGGATCACGGCCGGGTTGCCGGCATCACGGCCCGCAAAGTCCCCTTCGCGCCGCAGGTAGTCCAGCGCCTGCGCGCCGTCGCGCATCACCACGACTTCGTTGGCCAGCTGGCTGCGCTCCAGCGCGATCAGGGTGAGTTCCAGGTCTCGCTTGTCGTCTTCGACGAGCAAAATGGGCTTAAGCATCGGGGGCTCCGAGGGGAGATGGGGGAGGGGTGGTTGTGGTGGTGGCCTGCGGGGCGGTGCTTGGCTGCACCCGCGGCAGGGTGAAGCCAAAGCGTGCGCCCTGGTCTGGCGTGCCCGACGCCCAGACGCTGCCGCCGTGGCGCTCGACGATGCGCTTGACGATGGCCAGGCCGATGCCCGTGCCCTCGAAGTCTTCGGCCTGGTGCAAACGCTGGAACACGCCGAACAGCTTGCCGACGTATTCCATGTTGAAGCCCACGCCGTTGTCCTCGACCTCGATGCCGTCGCCTTCGGGTCTGCGGATGGCGCGCACGGCGATGTGCACGGGGTCGCGGCCACGCGAGTACTTCAAGGCGTTGGTCAGGAAGTTGCGCGTGGCCACCTGCAGCAGCAGGGGGTCGGCAAACAGTTCGGGGTAGCTGTCGTCCAGCGCCCATTGCACATGCCGCTCGGGCTCCAGGCGCGAGAGCTCGCGCACGAGGTCCTGCACCAGCACCTGCATGTCGACCGGGCGCTGCTTGAGCGCCGCCCGCCCCATGCGCGAGAAGTCGAGCAGCGCATCGACCAGCTGGCCTGCATAGGCGGCGGCGTCCTTCACGTTGCCCAGGTAGCGCAGGGCTCGCTCGGACAGGGCTTTTTTCTCGAGGTCGACCACCAGGTCCACGTAGCCGGCAATGTGGCGCATGGGGGCGCGCAGGTCGTGCGAGACGGTGTATGAGAAAGCCTCGAGCTCCTTGTTGACCCGCGCGAGCTCGTGGGCGACTTCGGCGAACTCTTCGGCGCGGCGCAGCACGATGCCCGTCAGCGCCTGTCGCAGCTCGCTTGCCACGGCTATTTCTGCGTCGGACCAGGCCAGTGAGGCACCGCGGATGCGCTCCTGCCAGCTCTCGAAGCTCAGGCGCGGGTGGATGCGGCCATCGGCTGCCAGCAGGTTCTTGCGCGGGTTGCCGGCCCAGGTCACGGTTTTCACGATCTCGGGCCGGAACCAGAGGATGAGGTGGCGGTGCACCTGGGAGATGGACACGGCCAGCACCCCGGCCGCAATGCCCTGAAAGCCGTGCGCCGGCGCGTAGTGCTGGGCCAGCTGGTGGCTGTGGAACACCTCCACCCCCTGGCCCGCCACCCACGCGGCCAGGGCCTGGATATCGGGCACGGACGGGACTTCGCCGACGCTCCAGACTTCGTCATCGCGCACCACGGCCGCGCCGCTGGCACGGGCAAAGCGCAGCAGGCCGGGCGCCTTGGCCAGCAGGGCCAGGGTTTCATCGCTGTCGGCCAGGTGCGCGACCATGTCGAGCGTGAGCTGGCGCAGGGCAAGCCGCTCGCCGACCTGGCTGGTCGCTTCCTGGGACTGGATCTGCAGCGCCAGCAACTGGCCCAGGTGCTCGCAGGCCAGCCGGGTGGAGGCGCCGATGGACCGGGGCGCATGGTTGTGGCAGGACACCAGGCCCCACAGCTTGCCCTCGATGACGATGGACACCGACATGGACGCCAAAGTGCCCATGTTGCGCATGTATTCCAGGTGCACCGGCGAGACGCTGCGCAACTGGGCCTGGGACAGGTCGATGCCCGATGGCGCCAGCGCAAGGTCTTCGCTGCGCAGCGGCACAGGCGTGTAGTTGGCGTCGGCGATCAGGCGAAAGTGGTTGAGCAGGTACAGCGCGCGTGCCTGCTGCGGAATGTCGTCTGCCGGAAAGTGGTGGCCGGCATAGCTGTCATAGCCCGGGTCCAGGTCTTCGGCCAGCACCTGCCCGTGGCCGGCTTCATCGAAGCGGTAGACCAGGCAGCGGCCAAAGCCCGACAGCCGTTTCATCTCGGTGGCGGCCAACTGGGCGAGTTGCCCGATCGAGTCGGCGTCCTGCAGGCGTGGCAGGAAGATGCGGGTGAGGGAATAGATCGGCGCTTCGTTGCCGTCTGTGGGCGAGGCCGGCTCGAACTCGACCAGCAGGTGCTGGTCAGTGCGGTGGGCCGACACGTCCCAGGGGGTGCCGCCAACGCTCCATGCACCCAGCGATGCGGGTGCCGCACCGGGCGCCAGCATGGCCAGTGAGGCCGCAGCGAGCCGGGTGGCTGCAGCCTCGAGCTCGTCGGCCTGCCAGTTGTCACTGAAGGCCCGCAATTGCAGGGCCGTTGGGTCAACGACCAGCAGGCGCCCATGCGGTTGAATGGCCCCGGGTACGCGGATAGGCTCTGCGTGGCAGGCCGACAGGTCAGGATCGAGGGCTTGGGGCAAGCCGGGGATGGATGTCATGAATGAAGATGGAGCGACCCCCCGACCAACCGGAGTATCAAAAGGCAATCATGCCTTCAAACCACGGCCGCTCGTGTCGGAGCGTTCCTACGCGGCCGTTGGCAGGACGGGCGCCGGGGCAGCCTTTGCGGGCTTGCACGGAAACGGGGCGCGCAAGGCTGCCGCTGTGCTTGCAGGCCGGCCTCTGGCAGCACAATGGCGGGACGAACGGGCGCCGGGCGGGAACCACCGCTTTGCGCGCCAGCACCATGAAAGGCAGGTGGCGATGGCAGGCATGGATTTCACCCGCAGGGCGGATGGGCGCATGGTGCCTGCCGTGCGCCTGGCGCTCGTGCTGCTGAATCTGGCGGGTCTGCTGCTGTGCGGGTCCCTGGTGGCCCTGCTGCGCGGCTTTTCGCTGTCGTGGCTGCACAACGCCAGCGTCTTGCTCAACGGGCTGGCGGCGCTGGCGCTTTTGCTGGCGCTGGGCGCGGCGGCGCTCGACCCAGGGCGGGGGTGGCTGCGATTGGCAGCCCTGCGTGCCAATCAGCTGCTGCTGGCCGCGTGCCTGGGCCTGGCGGGGTGGAATGTGGCGGCCAAGCCCGCAGCCGCTGCAGGTGCCGCCGTGCTGGTGGGGATGGCTTGCGTGTTCTTTGGCGCGAACATCGCCTGCCTGCGGCGCCCTGCACCCCGGCAGGATGGGGCCATGGACAGTCGCCCGTGATGGGCCGTTGCAGGTCTTTTCAGAAGAACTCTTTTTCCGCCAGCCGCAGCGCCGGCAATCGGCCCTGGGGCTCCTTGTACAGCGCCACGGTGAGGGCCGTGGCCTCCCCGGCGGCGGGGGGCAGGCTCGCCTGGTCGCTGGAGGGCAGGGGCTGCGGCGGCGCTGCTGCCACGGTGACGGCGGGGGTGCGCGCCAGGGCGCCGCTGGCCAGGTTGCGGTAGCGCAGGTCGTACTGGCCGGGTGCCAGGCGGCTCACGGTGAAGCGCTGGAAGGCGGGCACGTAGATGTGGCGCACCACCTGGGGTTGGCCGCCGCCTTGCGAGACCAGCTTGACGAAGGCGTCCGAGTCGTTGCTGCTGTTGTCCACCGTGAGGCTGCCCTCGCCGTCGTTGTTGAGCAGTGGGTAGCCATCCACATAGCCGGCACTGGCCGGCCAGGGCTGGCCGTTGGGTGCGGTGGCAGGGCGCGCATAGCGTGGCGGGGCGAACAGCACGGGCACGGAGAAGCCGCGCAGCGGGCTGGACGAACTGGCTCCCCCCTGGCCGTCGCCCAGGAAGGGCTTGGGCGATGCGGTGACCAGTGCCAGGCAGGCCACCACGGCGCCCAGGGCGTACAGGCTCCAGTTGCGCTGCAGGTGCGAGGTGGGGGTGGCAGTGTTGTGCGCTGGCGCCAGGGTAGTGCGGCGATGCCGCCGGCGGCGCGCCGGGAGCTCTGGCGCATGCAGGGGCAAGGGCCGCGTCTGGTGGTAGTGCTGCGGTGCCTCGCTGTGCATCCACAGCGGGGGAATGGTCGATGGCGGGGGGCGGCGCAGCGCGGCTGCGGTCTCTTCATCGTCGTTCTGGGCCACCCACAGGTCGTGCAGCGCGCGCTGGTGCGGGTTGGACAGCACGGCATACGATGTGTCGACGATGGCCATCTTGCGCGCGGCCAAGGAGTCGCCAGGGTGGTTGTCCGGGCCAAACCTGCGCACCATGGCCTGGTAGGCAGCGTCGATCGCTGCCGGCGGCGCATCGCGCGCCACCTTCAGGTTGTCGTAATGGGTATGCAGCGTAGTCACGCGGGAGGCCATGGGTGAAGTGGTCGCCGACCGTACCGGGATGTAGGTGATATGAAACCACATGTTACATCGTCTGCTGCCTGTAATTTGTAGGACATGCCTTACAAATGCGGTGGGTGGTGATTTGCATCACGCGCTTGCGTATGCGCACGCGTGCATAGGTGCGGTGCCTCTGCAAGGGCCCCCGTGCCGCCCCGGCGATGCCTTTTCGCCGCCCCGCCGGTGGGAGCTTCAGAGCGTCTCGGGCTTGTCCTTGCCGATGACCACCAGAAGCCGAACCAGGTACCAGCGGCCGCCCTGCGCCTTGTCGAAGTGGTATTCGTAGTGGGAGGAGAGGTCCACCCCCGGCATTGACCGGGCCATCCGGGTGCGCACCACGCTGCGGGAGCCCTTGGTCTCCAGGCCCAGGATCGTCTCGTCTGCACTGCGGTGGGCGGCGTCACTGCCGAAGGTGATGCCCTGGTGCCGATAGCCCGGGGGGCAGTATCGGGCGATGAGTCGGGCATAGGCCTGCTCGGCTGCGTCCATGGCGTTTTGCGCGGCCTTGGACCGCAGGGGCGCTTTTTCGGACTGGCGCTGGGCGGTGTCGTTCCAGGCTTCGTAGTCGGCAATGAAGCTGCGCACGAGGGACCGAAGTGTCTCGTCGTCCGGTGCAGCGGCCACGGCACGGCCCAGGCCCAGGGATGCGAGAACAATCAGCAGGTGGCGGCGCATGGTGAGGATGGTTCGATGCAAGGGTGTGGAGGCCACAAGGAAAGCCGAAGCCCGCGTTGCCCAGGCGGTGGCGCCTTGGGCCGGCGCAGGCGGCCAGGCTGGCCCATTGTGCTTGGGCAAGGGGCGGGGTGTGTGGTGGTTGTCACGGCGCCCGCAATCGCGCCTGCGCCACCGGGATCGATGGTGTAGCCGAAGTGCTGACGTTCGCTCCCTGGAGTGCGGGGCCGCGCAGTTCATCCTGCGCCAGCACGCTGGCAGTTACCCAAAGCGGGGCGGTGGCGGTCAGTCCGAGGGAGAGGCAGGTTTCACATCCCTGGCGGGTGTGGGCGAAGAAGACCATCGGCAACTGGGGCTTTGGAGTGTGCGGCCCCGCAGTATGCGCGCGGCCGACCCCATCGGTTTCACGCCCCGGACGGCCTGGGGTTGCGGTGCGCCAGGACCAGGATGATCGGCACGAGCAGCTCGGGCACCAGGTAGCTGATCCATGTCGCGGCCGGCTCTGGCAGGCCCACCTGGCCCATCGAGACCAGGCGCCCCACGGCGGCCATGGCCACGCCCAGTGCGATCAGGTACACCAGCGTACCCTGCTGGCGGATGGTGACCGCGGCCCATGCCGAGATGAAGCCCATCGACAGGTACACGCCCGCCATGAAGCGGTGCACGTTGTCCAGCCGGGGTGTGGTGTCGGGCTGGCCGAGGAACATCTGCAGCGTGCCGCCAAAGATGGAGATGGCAGCAACGAGGAAGAGGCAGACCTGCACCACGCGCTGGCGGCCGGTGAAGGTGGATTGCGGTGGGCTGGATGGCATGGCGGTTCCCGGATGTTGGGCCGAGGCGCATGCCAGGGTCGGCGCATGGTAACGCCGGGGCGACTGGTTTGGCAAAGCCTGTTTGGCATGCACCGGCGCATGCGATCAGCCGCACCGCGCACAGGATGTGGGGCGGGCCGCCGCGCTGGAGAACAGCCGTCAGGCGAATTCAAGTCCCTTGGCCGCCAGGCCCACCAGGTCGATGCGCACAGCCGTGGCCTCCAGGTTGCCCGCCATCACCACCAGCTCGGCGGCCGAGACCCCGCCGGCCATGAGGTCGGTGAGCAGCTTGAGCTCGCTGTCCGTGCCCGCGCGGCCCACCACACTGGTCCACAGCGTCTGCGCGATCTGCGTGGGCGTGCTCGCCCCCAAGAGCTGCAGCCCCAGCCCCGCGATGGTCTGGCTGGTGGCCCCGGCATCGAGCAGGCGGATCACTTCACCCACCACCCCCTTGTTGGCCAGCAGGGCCGGGCCGCCCAGGGCACCCAAGAGCTTGGCTGCCTGGCCGGCGTTGCCATTGAGGTCCAGCGCCAGCTTGGTGTCGCTGAAGGTCACGCGCTCCACCCGCGTCACATCCAGCATCGCCCCATCGGTCATGCGCTGCAGGGTGAAGCTGCCATTGCCGTTGGCCTGCACATGGGTCTGCGAGAGGGTGGCCGGGATGACCACGGTGTCGGTGCCTGCACCGCCATCCACATACCGCGCCAGGCCCAGGGTGGGTGTGATGGTGTTGTTGCCGGCATCGCCGCTCACGGTCACATCCCGCACCGCATCCACGCGCACCGCTCCCGCTGCGGCCATGCCCTCCAGCAACTGGGCCGGCGTCTTGCCTGCGCTCTGCTCGGGGAACACCTGGGCGAACAAGGTGGCCACCTCCAGCGCGGTCTTGCCCGTCAGGCTCTGGATCACGGCGCCTTCGCTCTGCGAGAGGTCCCGCCCGATCCATTTCTGGAACAGGTAGGCACCGGCCTCCTCGGCAGCGCTGTGCGCCACCGTGAGGCTTGGCCCCGTCGCAAACCGCACCTGCTCCACATCCACCAGCCAATCCGACACGCCACTGGCGGTATGGGTCAGCTTGATGCCGGC
>JAZKEE010000140.1:0-4846 GCA_040387235.1 Pseudomonadota bacterium | reverse complement strand
TTGGGGCACTCGCCCTTGATGAAGCGGTCGGGCAGGAACATGTTCTTCTCGGGGTCGAAGAACTGCTCGATGGTGCGGGTCTCGATCAGCGAGCCGTCGGCGCGGTCGCGCAGGTCGCGGTAGATCTGGCGTGCCAGGTCGTGGTTTTCCGGGCCATCGGTGCTGTGCCAGTTGTCGAAGCTGATGTGAAAGCCGTCCAGGTACTGCTTGCGGCCGGCGGCGATGTCGGCCACGAACTGCTGGGGCGTCTTGCCGGCCTTCTCGGCCGCGATCATGATCGGCGCGCCGTGCGTGTCGTCGGCACCGACGAAGTTGACCGCGTTGCCCTGCATGCGCTGGAACCGCACCCAGATGTCGGCCTGGATGTATTCCATGATGTGGCCGATGTGGAAATTGCCATTGGCGTAGGGCAGGGCGGTGGTGACGAAGAGCTTGCGTGCGGAGGACGGCATGGAACGGACTTTCTCAGGCGGAACCCATGATTTTAGGCGCTCGGGCGCCCCATTTGCCCGGCAGGGGCAGATGCCACAATGCCCGCCATCAACAACAACAAGGGGACAGCGTGGCAAAAATGCGTTGGGGCAGGCTCGGGTGGGGTCTGGGGGGAGCCGTGCTGGCGGGGGCGGCCTACCTGGCCTGGTGGCCGGTGCCGATAGAGCCTGTGGCCTGGAGTGCGCCCACCGCGCCCGGCTACCAGGGCGTGCATGCGCCCAACCAGCGCCTGGCCGGGCTGCGGATGATCGATCTGAAGGGCGAGATCGGCCCCGAGCACATTGCGTTGGGCAGGGACGGCAAGCTCTACACCACGGTGGCGAGTGGCAACATCCTGCGCATGAATCCCGACGGCTCGGGTCAGGAGGTCTTCGCCAACACCGGCGGGCGCGTGCTGGGCTTCGATTTCGACGCGGCGGGCCACCTGGTCGCGGCCGATGCGGTCAAGGGCCTGCTGTCCATCGCGCCGGACGGCACGATCCGCCTGCTCACCAACCAGGTCGGGGGCGATCCCATCCGCTATGCCGATGGTGTGGTGGTCGCGAAAAGCGGCAGGATGTACCTGAGCGACGCCTCCACCCGCTTTGCCCCCAAGGACTGGGGCGGCACCTTCGAGGCCAGCGTGCTCGACATCCTGGAGCAGGCCAGCACCGGCCGCGTGCTCGAATACGACCCGGCCACGCGCGCCACGCGGGTGGTGGCCCGGGGCATCAGCTTTGCCAACGGCGTGGCGCTGAGCCAGGACGAGAAGAGCCTGTTCGTCAACGAGACCGGCAAGTACCGGGTGTGGAAGATCGCGGTGGACGCGAACGACCTGGACATCGGCCAGCTCCCGGCGGGTGCGCAGGCGCAGGCCCGGGTGCTGCTCGACAACCTGCCCGGCTACCCCGACAACCTCATGCGCGGGCTGGACGGCCGGATCTGGCTGGGATTTGCCAAGCCGCGCGGCGCCGCCATCGACAACATGGCCGGCAAGCCCTGGCTGCGCCGCCTGACCCTGCGCCTGCCGCGGGTGCTGTGGCCTATTCCGAAGCCCTATGGCCATGTGATCGCCTTTACCGATGACGGCAAGGTCGTGGCCGACCTGCAGGACCCTGCGGGCGCCTATCCGGAGACCACGGCCATCACCGAGACGGCGGATCGGCTGTATGTGCAGAGCCTGCACGCGCAGGGTCTGGGCTGGCTGCCCAAGGACGTTCTCAAGGCGCCGTAGCGCATGTGCGGGGCGGCCTGCCGCCCCGCTGCACGATCAGCTGTGCACGAGGGTCTGGACCTCGGCTCCAGTGTCCGTCCAGCCAAAGAACTTGCAGACCTCGGTGCGCATGGCCAGCGTGTCTTCACGGCCCAGTGCCATGAGTTCGCGGGTGTAGCCCGACTCGAACAGCAGGTAGCTGGCCAGGGCAGCGCCGCGCACGTCGGCCATGTTGGAGGTGACACCCAGGGCGCCGAGCATGGCGCGCACGGGCGTGGGCAGGTTGCCCACGTGGCGTGCGGCCACGGCGTCCAGGCGTTGCGAGGGGGCGATCACCAGCAGCTCGATGGGGCGCAGCGCGCTCTTGGCACGCACCTCGGGCGGGATGAGCGAGAGCGTCTGGTTCACGCGCTGCACGCGCTCCACGTCGACCGAGAGCGCGTCGAGGAAGATGTTGGACAGCGCATGCCCCGCAATCTGTGCCAGCGAGGGGTAGGTCGGTGTGGGGTTGGCCGATGCGTCGCCCTTGGGCTCGTGCATGCGGCCGGCGCCCACCACCAGGATGCGCTCGGCTCCCAGGTGGATGGCCGGCGCGATCGGGGCCGACTGGCGCATGGAGCCGTCGCCGAAGAACTCCATGTGGTCCCCCATGCTGATGGCCTTGGCCGGGAACACGAAGGGGATGGCCGACGAGGCCAGCAGGTGCTCGTGCGTGATGCGGTCGCGTGCCGCCTTGCGCTGCGAGCGCACCCAGGGCTGCAGCGGGGCGTCGCTCTCGAAGAAGGTCACATGTTCGCCCGAGCTGTAGCTCGACGCCGTGACGGCCAGGGCCTTGAGGTGGCCCTTTTTCAAAAGGCGCGGCAGGCGCACCAGCGGCACCATCTTGACCAGCAGCTTTTCGAGCGGCGCGTTGTCCAGCAGCGAGCGCGGGCGCATGCGCCGCCAGCGCGCCAGCGCCCAGCCCAGCGACAGCAGGGAGAGCCAGCGCGCGCCGCTGCGCAGCACGCTCAGCGAGTCGGCCCGGTACACCTGCTGCGCATGGAAGTCGCGCCAGACGCGCGCGATGCGGCGCACGGCCCGGTCGAAATGGTCGGCCCCGCAGGCCAGAGCCGCCGCGTTGATGGCCCCGGCCGAGGTGCCGGTGATGATGGGAAAGGGGTTGGGCTCGTCACCCGCGCCACAGGCCAGGCGCAGGTCGGCAATGGCTTCGAGCACTCCTACCTGGTAGGCCGCCCGGGCGCCGCCGCCCGTCAGCAGGAGGCCCGTGGTGGGTGGGACTGGCGGGACGGCAGGGCTGTCGGGTGGGTGCATCGGCGCGTGCGTGGTCTGTATCGGCAGTGCCAAGTGTGCTGCCTTGCAGGCGGCCCGCCCCATGGGGAAACCCGCATGGCGGGCGGGCCCGGGGTGGTCAGGCCTTGGCCAGGAGAAGGGCGGCGACCCCGGGGCCCTGCAGCACGGTGATGCCGTTGTCGCGCGCGAAGAGGCGGGCGTTGTCGGAGAGTTGCCCCTGGGTCATCACGTAGATCCCTGCCGAGGCGCCCTCGGCCTGCATGGCGGCCTGCAGTTCGCGGATCGGCTCGACGCCGTGGGTGGCGGCCTTCCAGCGCTTGGCGCTGACCAGGGTGGCCTGGCCGCCCTTGGCAACGCGCAGGTCCACCGGGCCGGACCTGGGCTTTTCCACCGTGCAGCCATCGCGCAGCCAGGCAGCCTCCAGCGCCTCGGAAAACTGGCGCCAGGGCATGCTGTTCACGGCGCCCAGCATTTCCTCGACCTTGGCGGGGCTCGGGGCCCTGAGCTGGCGCCAGGCCGCAATGCAGCCCACCACGAAGATCGGCAGCGTGCCCACGGCGCCGACATAGGCGTACTCGCGCGGCAGCAGCGCGCCGGCGGCCAGTGCGATCACCCCCACCACCAGGAAGCTGACCCACCAGGGCGAGCGCAGCAGCACGGCAAACAGGGATTTCTCGGCCATCTTGAATTTCACGGGGGGCTTTCGGGAGTCGGTGACAGAAGGGGGGGAGACGCGCATTGTCCCGCACTTGGATCGGGGAAGGCTGAGAGCCTGTTCCAAGTCTTTTTGCAGCCGCGTTGGGGCGCAATCGGGATGAGTGGATGCTTCGGATGCGCCGCATGGGCTCGTGCCCATGCAAGCAGCCGGGGCGTCCAATCGCCCGATTTCGCTCCAACCCTTCGGGCAAGTGCCTTGCCGGGCGGTCTGCGGCGTTGCGGTGCTTGCCGATAGCACGGCTATCGGCTGCGCACCGCGCCTTGCATCCCATCCCGGCAAGGGACTTGCGCGGCTTCAAAAAGACTTTGAACAGGCTCTTGGATAGACTACCTCCCCCACAGGAGTTAATTGCATGGCAGTCACCGAACAGGGCCTTCTGGCCGCACTTTCCAGCGTACAAGACCCGCACACGGGCAAGGACTATGTCAGCACGCGGGCGCTGCGCAATGTGCAGATCAGCGGCGGCGACGTGGCCTTCGACGTGGAGCTTGGCTACCCGGCCAAAAGCCTGGTCCCCGAACTGCGCCGCAGCCTGGTGGCGGCAGCCAAGGGCGTGGCCGGGGTGGACAACGTCTCCGTCAACATCACCACCAAGGTGGTGGCCCACGCCGTGCAGCGCGGCGTGCAGCTGCTGCCCCAGGTGAAGAACATCATCGCCGTGGCATCGGGCAAGGGCGGCGTGGGCAAGAGCACCACCGCCGCCAACCTGGCCCTGGCGCTGGCGGCCGAGGGCGCCAGCGTCGGCGTGCTCGACGCCGACATCTACGGCCCGAGCCAGCCGATGATGCTGGGCATCAGCCGCCGCCCCGAGAGCGAGGACGGCAAGACCATGGAGCCGCTGGAGAACTATGGCGTGCAGGTCATGTCCATCGGCTTCCTGGTCGACCAGGACGAGGCCATGATCTGGCGCGGCCCCATGGCCACCCAGGCGCTGGAGCAGTTGCTGCGCCAGACCAACTGGAAGGACCTCGACTACCTCATCATCGACATGCCGCCCGGCACCGGCGACATCCAGCTCACTCTGTCCCAGCGCGTGCCCATGACGGGCGCGGTGATTGTCACCACGCCGCAGGACATCGCCCTGCTCGACGCCAAGAAGGGCATCAAGATGTTCGAGAAGGTGGGCGTGCCCATCCTGGGCATCGTCGAGAACA
>JAZKEE010000139.1:0-24153 GCA_040387235.1 Pseudomonadota bacterium | reverse complement strand
CCCAGCAGCCCCGGGGCCTCTGCGCTGAGCCATTTGTACAGCGGCGATGCATTGGCCCCGTTGACATCGATCTTGGCCATCATCGGAAAGCTCACACCGTAGTTGAGCTGGCAGAAGCTGGCGATCTCGTCGTTGCTGCCGGGGTCCTGGCTGCCGAACTGGTTGCATGGAAAGCCCAGCACTACCAGGCCCTTGTCCGCGTATTCCTTGTGCAACTCCTCGAGCCCGCCGAACTGCGGCGTGAAGCCGCAGGCGCTGGCCGTGTTGACGATGAGCATCACCTTGCCCTGGTACTGAGAGAGCGGCACGTTCTGGCCATTCATCTGCTGGGCTTCGAAATCGTAGATGCTGTCGGGCATGGGGGCTCCTCGGTGGCTGAAGGACCCATGGTAGCCGCTGTGTAGTTTGTCTGCCTGGCGGCCTTTGCCTTGGGCGAAATCCATGCAGTGCGCTCGGCCGAGGCCAGTGCCTCAGTGCAAGGGCCGCCCCGCCGCACGGGTGGCGTCCCCCTCAGGGGGAAGGCGCGCAGCGCCTCAGGGGGATGCCTTAGTGGTGCGCGTCCTGGCGCGCGATGTGCAGCAGGTGTTCGACCTCTTCGCGGTGGTTCACGCAGTTGCGCTGGTGCCAGCGGCGGATGATCCACATGATGCCCGCAACCACCAGGCCGAAGATCGTGATGGCGCCAAACACCGACAGGCCGAACTTGAGCGACAGGCTGTAGAAGGCGCCCAGCGCCAGGATGCAGGCCTGCTCGTTGAAGTTCTGCACGGCGATGGAGCGGCCGGCACCCATGAGGTTGTGGCCACGGTGCTGCAGCAGCGCATTCATGGGCACGACCAGGTAGCCGCCGAGGCCGCCCAGCAGTATCAGGAAGGGAATGGCCAGCCAGATGTTCTTGATGAACACCATCAGGATCAGCAGCAGCCCCATGGCGATGCCCAGCGGGATGACCCGGGTGGCCATGTCCAGCCGCATGCGCATGGAGGCCACCACGGCGCCCACGGCCGTACCGATGGCGACCACGCCCGTGAGGGCAGAGGCCTGCGTGGTGTTGTAGCCCAGGGCCACGCCGGCCCAGGCCAGCACGATGAACTTGAGATTGCCACCCGCGCCCCAGAACAGGGTGGTGGTGGCCAGCGAGATCTGGCCCAGCCTGTCGCGCCACAGGCGGTTGTTGCAGGCCCAGAAATCGGGCAGCAGCGCCATGCTGTTGGCCAGGACACTGCGCGAGGGGTCTGCGCGCATGGGCCGCATTTCCACGCCGGTGTGCGGAATGCGGGTGTTGAACCAGGCAGCCAGTGCATAGATCAGAATCAGCCCGGCGATGGCCGACTCGGCGGGAGTGTCCACCCCCGTGTCGATCATCGGAATATCGATGTTGAGCATCATGCCCGAGAGGTTCTGCCCCACGAGCTGGCCGCCCAGCAGCACACCGAGGATGATCGATGCGATGGTGAGCCCTTCGATCCAGCCGTTGGCCTTGACCAGCTGGGAGGCGGGCAGCAGTTCGGTCAGGATGCCGTACTTGGCCGGCGAATAGGCCGCGGCCCCGAGCCCCACCACCGCATAGGCGATCAGCGGGTGCGAGCCGAACAGCATCATCAGGCAACCCACCACCTTGATGGCATTGCTCACGAACATCACCTTGCCCTTGGGCAGGGCATCGGCAAAAGCGCCCACGAACGGTGCCAGCACCACGTAGAACAGCGCGAACATGGGCACCAGTGCTGCGCGCTGCCACTCGGGAGCACCTTCCGAACGGAGGAGTTCGACAGCGGCCACGAACAGCGCATTGTCGGCCAGCGAGCTGAAAAACTGCGCCGACATGATGGTGTAGAAACCGCGCTTCATCGAATGGCTGGTGCTGCATCAGTTGGACTGATGCCCTGTTAAATATGGGGAGCCTGTTGGCCGACAGATGGTTATATCACGTGGGTAAACGGTCACGGTGCCAGAATCCTGGGCATCCCACCCGGTCAAACCCCATGCCACGCCCGATACAAGCCACCATCCACACAGCCGCCCTGCACCACAACCTGGAACGCGTGCGCCGCAGCGTGCCCGACGCCAAGGTCTGGGCCGTGGTCAAGTCCAATGCCTATGGCCATGGCATCGAGCGGGCGTACGAGGGCTTGCGCGGGGCCGATGGCTTTGCCCTGCTGGACCTGGCCGAAGCCGAGCGCGTGCGCCAGCTGGGCTGGCGGGGCCCCATCCTGCTGCTCGAAGGCGTGTTCGAGCTGCGCGATCTGGAGCTGTGCTCGCGGCTGGGGCTGTGGCATGCCGTGCACTGCGACGAGCAGATCGACATGCTGGCCACCCACAAGACCCAGGTACCGCACCGCGTGTTCCTGAAGATGAACTCGGGCATGAACCGCCTGGGCTTCACGCCCCAGCGCTACCGCGCTGCCTGGGCCCGGCTCAATGCCTTGCCGCAGGTGGACGAGATCTCGTTCATGACCCACTTCAGTGACGCGGACGGCCCGCGCGGCATTGCCCACCAGATGGCAGCGTTCAACACCGCCGCCGCTGACCTTCCAGGTGAGCGCACACTCTCGAACAGTGCCGCCACGTTGCGCCACAGCAGCGATGCAGGGGTGCGCGCCGACTGGGTGCGCGCGGGCATCGTGCTCTACGGCAATGCGCCCGATCACCCGGAAAATACGGCCGGCCACTGGGGACTGGAGCCCACCATGACACTGTCCACGAAGCTGCTGGCCGTACAGCAGCTGCAGGCGGGCGATACCGTGGGCTACGGTTCGAGTTTCACCGCCGAGGGGCCGCTGACCATCGGTGTGGCCGCCTGCGGCTATGGCGATGGCTACCCGCGCCACTGCCCCACCGGAACGCCGGTGCTGGTCAACGGCGTACGCACGCGCATCGTGGGCCGGGTGAGCATGGACATGGTCACCGTGGACCTGACGCCGTTGCTGCAGTCGGGCATGGAGGTGGGTTTTGGCAGCGAGGTCACGCTCTGGGGTCGCGCCAGCAACGGGTCCGTGCTGACCATCGACGAGGTGGCCCAGCCGGCGGGGACCGTGTCCTGGGAGCTGATGTGCGCGCTGGCCCAGCGCGTACCTGTCTCTGTGGAATGAGCATCTCTTCACGGTTTGCCCTGCAGAAAACACCGTGAATTGGGCCCGATGGGGTACGCTGCGCGCCTGACCATCCCGCTCTGACAGGAGTGCCCCTCATGGCCGACAAGCGCAGCGCCCGTAAAAAGATGTCGAACTGGCGCTCCGTGCGCATGCAGCCCCAGCACCAGCTGGCGAGCACCCTGCAGCAACGCTACAGCCTGCGCCTGCACGGCTTTCTGATTGGCGGCTTCACGCTGCTCATCATGTGGTGCACCTCGCACGTGCAGATGCTGCTGGGCATGGAAACGCTGGCGCTGCGCTACCTCATCACGCTGTCGGTCGGCTACATCGGTTACCTGCTGGTGCTGCGCCTGTGGGCGGCCCGTCTGGTGCAGCGCGAGGACGACGATTCCGACAGTGGCGCGGGGGATGCGGTCGAGGCCGCCGGGGATGTGGCGGACATGGCGATCGATGCCGTCTCCTGGCGTGGCGGTAGCGGTGGCGGGCAAGGGCTGCCCATGCCGCGCTCGGGCGGCTCGGTCCACACCAGCGGCGGCTCGGGTGACTTCGGCACCGGCCTGTCGGACGCGGGCTCCGGCCTGGGCGACCTGGCCAGCGGCGCTGCCGACGCGGTGTCGGGCGCCGACGAGGGCGCGGTGGTGGTCATTCCCATTGTTGCCATCTTTCTCATCGGCGCCGCCATCGTTTTCGGCGCGGGTGCCCTGGCCATGCTGTTCTTCGGCTGGGACGTGCTGCTCACCGTGGCGGTGGAGCTGGCCTTCTCGGTGGTGACGGCGCGCGCCGCCATGGGCGTGGAGCGCGAGGGTTGGCTCAGCGCGGCCGTGCGCCTGACCTGGAAGCCCATGCTCGGTGCCGTGGTGTGCGCGGTGGCCCTGGGTGCGGCCATCGACCACTTCCTGCCCCATGTGAACTCGCTGCCTGAAGCGGTGCGAGCCATGCAGGCGGGCGTGAAGGCGCGCTGAGCGCCGCGCCCGGCGGGCGCCTGCCCACCACCCCGGTGCAGGTTGGGGCCATCCACCTGCCGTTGTTCCGTCCACCCAAGAAAAAAGCGGGGTGCACCAGCCTGTGGTGCACCCCGCTTCGTGCGGGCCAATCGTGCCCGTCCCGGTCAGCGCGCCGTCACTGCGAAGCCCTGTACCAAGCCCCCAGGGTAGCGCACGAACAGCTTGCTGCCTTCGAACCACCAGTTGCTGCCAGCAGGCCCGCTGCCTGCAGGCAGCAGGGCCAGGTCGGGAACCAGCTGGAAGCGCTGGCCGGCCACGATCAGCTCAGTCTGCAAGTCCAGGCCGGTGCGCAGGATGGTGCCCGTGCCTAGGAGCGACTGCAACAGGCTGGTGAGGCCTTCGTAGTCGGCCACATCGCCCTGCAGAGCCTGGCTCACGCCATTGGCATCCGTGAAGACCAGGCCGGTCGTGCTGCTGAAGACGAAGCCAGGGGCGTTGCCCGTGCGGCCCATCGGCAGCCACTGGGGGCGCATGTGGAAGACGGTGGCGCCCAGGGAGACGCGCAGGGCGCCATTGGGTTGCATCACCGTTGTGGCGCCCAGGGCCGTCAAGGCCTGGCCCATGGCGGGCAGGGATTGCAGGGCCGGGCCGAAACGGGTCACCAGGCCTGTCGTGGCCACCTCGATGCTGCCATCGTCCGCCACGCTCACGCCGTCGGCGCGGCCTGGCACCACGCGCACTTCCAATGGAACCACGGGGAGGTTCGCTCCGCCCAGGTTCCAGGTGATGCTGCCATCCGCGGCCTGCGCCGCACTGGTGATGCCGGCGGTGCGCAAGCCGTTGTTGACCAGGGTTTCCAGTGGCGTGCTGCCGCCGGTGCGCGTGGGTACGCCCGCCAGGCGTACGAAGCCCACGTTGGCGTTGATGCCGGCCGGCAGGTCGCCGCGCTGCACCGGGTCGCCCAGGCCGTTGCCGGCCACGGTGCCCAGGCGCACGCTCTGCACCTTGCCCGTGCCATCGAGACGCGCCATTTCACCGCTGTACACCGTCACGGCGCTGCCCCCGTTGGCGGCAGGGGGAAGGGCCACGCGGCCTGTGCTCACGAACACGCTCCACGACTGCGGCGTGCCTGCAGCCGCGCGCGGTGTGGTGATGAGCGTGACCGAGACCACACCATCGCCCAGCGCGGTCAGCGGCAGGTTGCCCGTGGTGGTGGACAGCAGGGCCACCACCGTGCCCTGGCTCACCGTGCCGCTGAGCGTCACCTGGGAGTCGCCCGAGGTCGATGGGTTGAGCACCAGCGCCACCTGGGGCTGGCCATTGGCGCCGAACAGCGTGACCACGCTGAGCACCGTGGCCGTATCGGCCTGGGGCTGGATACTGAAGGTCTGGCCGCCAATCACCAGGGTCACGGGCGCCGGGGTGCCGCCACTGCCTGCGGGGGGCAGGGTGATGGTGGAGCCTCCCGATTGCGGGTTGAGCGTGATCGTGCTGCCCGGCGATGCCGTGACCTGCACGCTGCCGCCCACGGTGATGGGCGAGCCTGGTGTCACGGCCACGCTGCCCTCGGTCACCACCGGACCCGTGGGGGGTGTGGGGGTGGAGGGGCCGCCGGGGTTGCTGGGCACCACAGCCGTGTAGGCCAGAGCGGTATTGCCGCTCTCGTTGCCGGCCGCGTCCACGGCCTTGAGCGTGAAGCTGTGCGCCGCGAAGCTCAGGCCTGCCACCGTGACCGAGAAGTTGCCGCCCGTGGCCGTGGCGCTGCCCAGCAGGGTGGCGCCTTCGTAGACCTCCACCCGGCTGCCGGCCTCTGCCGTACCGCTGATCACCACCGAGCTGCCTTCGGCCGATGCGTTGTTGGCAGGTGCGGTCACCACAGGTGCTGGCGGAGCGGAGGTGTCGTAGGTGATGCCTGTGATCGAGACAGGCACTGCGGCATTGCTGGCCGCATCGATCGCATCGAACGCAAAGGTGTAAACCGCGCCGTCCACCAGGTTGAGAGGTGCCGTGCAGCCATTGACATCGGCGGTCAACGCCACGGTGTGGGCGCCGGACGTCAGCGCCGTGCCCCGCAGCGTGCAGGTGTGGGGCGATGTGCCATCGGCCGTCCCGCTGGTGCGGGTGGCGGTGATGGTGGCGGTGTCTACGGTCTTGCTGAGTGTGAAGCCCAGGGTGCTGGCGGCCCTGATGGCGCTGCTGCTGGAAGGCAGCAAGGCGCTGAACACTGGGAGAGCCGTGTCGCGTGTCAACACCAGATCCAGCGAGGGGGTGCTCACATTGCCCGCCGCATCGCGCAGAGTGATGCTGTAGGTCGCCTGGTTGCCATTGAGGATACCGCTCGTATTGAGCGGTATGTTGACCCTGCCGGTCCCGTCGATGACCAGGCCGGTGTCGACTCCGTTGACCCAGACCCGCGCACCAACTTCGCCACGGACTTCCACAACGGTGGAGTTGCCGATGGCGTAGACAGGCGTCGTGGTCAGCGTGGGCACGGCGGGCAAGCCGGTGTCCACCGTCACGCTCGCGCTGGCGGCTGCGGACACATTGCCGGCCCTGTCGCGGACAAAGCCGTACAGCGTCTTGGCGCCATCGCTGTTGAACGTGTAGCTCGCAGGCTGCGCACCCCAGCCGCAGTTGCCCACGGCATTGCTGTCCAGCAGGCAGTAGCCATCGGCGGGGGAGATGCCCGAGCCGGCATCCGAACCGGTGAACGCCGCGCCGACGGGGAGTGTCCTGCTGGATACGGGGGACGGCAAGATCAGGCTGGGCGTGGGTGCCGTGGTGTCGTAGGTCACGCCCGACACGGTCAGGGGTACAGACACATTGCCCGCGGCATCGGTGGCGCTGAAGGCGATGTCATAGACCGTGTTGCTGACCAGGGTGAGCGCCAGGGTGCAGCCATTCAGGTCGGCTGCGTAGCCTACCGTGTGCGGGCCCGAATTCAGCGCCGTGCCGCGCAGCGTGCAGGTGTGCGGCGAGCCGGGATCGGCGGCGCCGATGGTACGGGTCACCACGATGGAGGCGCTCGCCACGTTCTCGCTCAGCGTGTAGTTCAGCGTGCTGTTGGCGCCCAGGTAGCCGGAGGCGGCGGGCAGGACGTTGGTGAACACGGGCGCAGTGCCGTCACGCACTATCGTCAGGCTGCTGCTTGTGAGCGGGGTGACCCCGGCGCGGGTCTCGACGGCGAAAACCTTGTTTCCATCGAGCCCAGATGTGTCGAGCGCGATGTTCAATTTTCCGGCAACGGGGATGACGCCCTTGTCTGCACCGTCGACCCAGACGTTGGCACCCTGGGGGCCGCTTACCGTTACGGGTGTGCTGTCCAGATTGGTGGATCCATTGATCACCTGGGCCACGCCGGCGGAGGTGCCTGCTGTGTAATTGGTGTCGCCTGGGTACTTTGCGGTGATGGTGTGCACGCCCGTAGGAAGCGTGGCGCTGCAACTGGCGTCGTCCGCGACCAGGGGCAAAGCGGTACATGTGGTGATGGCATCCGCCCCTGTGAACAGGCTGATCGTGCCCGTGGGCGTGAACGCGCCGCGTACCTGCACGTTGAGCGTTGCCGGGCTTCCCGCAGTGACGGGGGTCGTGGGCTGGACGGTGATCGTCGGCGGGCCTTCCGGATAGGGGCTCGCCTGGCTGATGTTCGTGCCGAGCGAGAGGTTGCTACTGCTGCCCGTAGCGTTCATCACCGCATTGCCCACATAGAAAATGTCGGCACCCGCCACCGCTCCCGCATTGGCCCCGAAGAAGGAAGTTCCGATGGTTGTTGTGGGGGCGGTCAGGGACGAGGGATTGGGCAGGCCGGCCCAGACGGCGCCGCCGCGATCGGCCGTATTGCTGTTGAAGATGGATCCGTCCACGGTCATGATGCCGAGGTTGCGGATGGCCCCGCCTTCACCGCGCGCCGTGTTGCCGGTGAAGGCGCAGGCGCTGATATTCAGCGTGCCACGGTTTTCGATGGCACCGCCGCTGGATGCCGCATAGTTGCTGCGAAAGGCGCAGTTACTCAGAATGGCGGTGGAGCCACTGGGAATGAACAGTCCACCAGCGTTGCTCATGCCATCGCTGGCCACGGCGTTGCCGTTGAGAACGGTAAGGTTGCTGATCGCCAGTGTGATGCTGCTGCCCAGCGGAATATCGAACACCCGCTTGCCGGTCTGGGCGGCCGCGCCCCCAGCAATTTGGGTCGCTGCTGCACCCAGACCTGTTATAGCAACGGACTTCTGGATACTCAGGGCGCCAGCCGTCAGTCTGATGGTCTGGCCTGAGAGGGGGCTCGCAAACACGATGGTGTTGGGGCCGGTCGCATCCGCTGCGTTGCAGCCTACCGACACATTGCCGCCCGCGTTGGTGTTCGCAATGGCTTTGCGCAGCGTACAGCCTATGGAGCCATCCTCTGCCGTATCCACCGTCACTGTGGCGGCGGCAGCCTGCGCCTGGCCCGCCGTGCTCAGGGCCAAAACAAGCATGCCCAGGCCAGACCACCAGGTCGGTCTCAGGGTTTGGATCCATCGTTGCATGAAATCAACTCCTCGGTCGGCCCGTGGGCCTTGTGGCGCCTGCGCGCCTTGTGGGTTCTGGAACGGATCAGTTGCGTGACGGGAAGATGCCCTGCAGCGCGATCACGAAGTTCACGACCAGAAACGGTGGGCGGTTCTCGTGGGGCTGTGATCCACCTGCGGGCACCACCGTATCGACATTGGTTCCCGCGGAAGTCACCGTATAGGGTTGGTCCACAGCCGATGCGGCCAAGTACCCGCCTTGCGGAGATGTGCTGTCTCCTGGCAAATTGGATACGCTCACGGTGTGGCTGTGTTGGGGAATTTCCGTAACCAGCAAGGTATGGGCCTCTGTCCCGCTCTGTTGGCCTTGGGTGTAGGTGCTGCCGCTTGGAACCGTGCCTATGGGGCGTCTACTCTGAAAATTTGGTAGCGCGAAGGTGCTTACTCCGTTGCCGCCATACATAGTGCCGAGGAGAGAAAAAAGGGCTTGGTTCGTATTAATAGCAAGCAGTTGACCATTGCAAAGTGCCCAGCCTCTGGGAGCAAAGTTGAAACCGCAAAGACGGATTTCGCCGATAAATGGTTCAGCCATGGGGTGTTCCGATGAAGTGCGGGTTGGCGCTCAGTTGCGGGCAGGGAAGACACCGCGCAGTGCGATGCAAAAGTGCATTCCCAGGAACGGGGGCATGTTGTTGTGGGGCTGGCCACCGCCTGTAGGTGCGACCGCGCCGGGAGTCATCGTGGCATTCGACGTGGACTGGTACGCATCGGAACGGATGCTGGACTGCGCCAGCCGGCCAGCGGCTAGATTGTCGCGGTTGCCTGTGTCGGCCACGGCACCGATGCTGTGATTGTGCGCTGGCATCTCCGCAGGTATCAGCGTTACGCTGGGGCTGCCACCGATCTCTCCCAGGACATATTCGGAAAGCCCTGCCCCCTGGCCAACTCCGATGGGGGTGTGTCCGTTGAGATTGGGCAGTGCAAAGGTGGTGGTCCCGTTGCCTCCATACGTAATGCCCAGTATCGAGAACAATGCGGTGTTCGATTGAATGGTCAGGGTTCGGCCATCGCATGGCGCCCAGTCGCGCGGTGCAAAGTTGAAGCCGAAAAGACGTATTTCCCCAATGAATGGATCCATTTGGTGTTCCAGTGTTCAGTTGCGAGAAGGGAAGGGCCCTTCCTGGCAGATGATGAAATTGAGCGCTAGATAAGGTGAACGGTTTTCGTGTGGCAGGCTGCCACCCTGGATCTGCATTGAGTTCACATGCAAGCTCGTATTGGCTGGGGCATCGGAGTAGCGGTAGTCACGAGCGGGTGTGATGCTTGGCAGACCGCTTTGAGGCGATGCCTGGGTGCCCGAGCCCCCGTACGCCAACCCGTGTGTGTGTTGGGGAAGCTGCGAATTGAGCAAGGTCACGGATTCCACTCCGCCCGACTGACCCAATACGTAGTTGCTCAGACCAGGGCCCTGGCCCTGATGAATGGGCGCCCTCGATCTCAGATCTGGCAACGCAAAGGTGGATTGTCCGTCGCCACCATAGGTGGTTCCTATGAGCGTGTACAAGACCTCATTGCCCGAGATGGGCAGCATCTGCCCTTGGCAAAATGCCCAGCCTCGCGGGGGGAAATTACCGGCAAATATTCGAATCTCGCCAACAAATGATTCGGACATCGTTAATCGCTTTCTGTGGGGTTCTTGAACTTCATCATGCGAGGTAGATCCCCGCGATGCGGCTGGTCAGGACTTCGCACAGGCCCTGGCAACTGCCAGCCGGCACGGACGGCAGCGCCACCACGGGGCTTGTCGTGCCCCGGTGCAGGCCATGCAGATAGGTCGGGGCCACCGTTTCACCGGAGGCCGCATCCAGGCGCACTTCTCCGCGCGGCGTCTGCAGCACAGCGACCGCCATGGCCTGGGCCAGAGACAGTCCGCGCGCGCCCGCAGCGGCCGACAGCGTGGCCGCTTTGTGCGTGCGCTGGGCCAATTCATAACCCAGCAGATGGAAAGACGTGGGGTTGCGGGTTCCCAACGTGGAAGCCAGGGTGGCACCGCCTGCACCCTCCTGCCATGGGCGTGTGGCCCAGATGCGCGCGCCCAGGCCAAACGGTTGCGCCCGGGATGCGGCTGCCATGGTCTCGGCCAGCATGCCGCCGGCCACTAGGGGCACGTGGCCGGCCACGTCCGAGCGGGACCAGAATTGCTGGAACGCATCGGCCCGCACGCCGGAGTCCAGTGCATAGACCAGGTCTGGGCGGGTCTGGCTTACGAGGCGTGCCAGGGCATCCAACTGGCTGGTTCCATCGGCCGCGCGGGTGAAGACCGTGGTCTGCACGCGGCCACCGGCCGAGGAAAAACCGCGCTCAAAGGCGGGCAGGTGGTCGAAGCCGCTGTCCGCTGGACCTACAGCCACGATGGCGCGCGGGCCCAGTGCCTTGGCCGCCCAACGCCCTGCAGCCCAGGCCGCCTGCCAGTAGCCCAGGCTGTTGTGCATCACCCAGGGCGAACGCGCCTGGGGATTGAGTGCATTGGCGCCGGTGTCTCCCACGAGCAGGGGCACCTGGTAGCGCTCCAGCAGGGGCTCCCAGGGGGCTGCCAGTGTGCCGGTGTCGACGAAACCGGCCAGGACGTCCACCTGCCCGGTCGCCAAGAGCTCCTCTGCCGCACGTTGCGCCTGGCTGGAGCGGCTTCCGTATGCGATGGGCGTGAAGCGCAGTTGCGGGCCGCTGGCCTGCTGCTGTGCAAAGGCCTGTGCACCGGCCATCAGTTGCGCGCCGAGCAAAGGGTAGACCCGCCCTTCGGGCAGCAGCATGCCGACCCGCAGCGTGCGGCCCATGTCCTTGGCGGTGCGGGCGGGCAGGGGCGAGGAGGATGAGGCCGCACTGGCAAGCCCTGGAGTGCCCAGGGCAGCAGCAACCGCCATCGCCCCGGCGCCGGCCACAAACCGGCGGCGGCTTTCGGATTCCAGGGCCTGTGGGGCCAAAGGCGCGGTGTCTTCGAATTCCATGGGTCGTTGTTCCTGGTTCAGTCAGTCCACTGTCTGTTCATCTGCACCACGGGCGCCCGGCTTCCTCGGGGATGCCCGTCGTGGCTTGCCATGCGGCCATTCCATCTGCCGCACCATGCCGTCATCGGTCACGCTCTCAAAGCCGCAGCGCTCGTACAGGCGCACCACCGGGCTGGCGCTGGCGGCCTGAAGCCGCAGGCCCACCCCGGCAGCCTTGGCGTCCTGCTGGAGCCGTGCAATCAATTCGGCTCCAATCCCCTTGCCCCGGGCAGCGGGCAGGAGCTCGATGTTCACCAACACCCAGCGTTCCGCACTGCGGCACACCGCGAGCATTCCTGCGGGGTCGCCCTCCCACAGCACCAGAGTGGTTTCCACGGGGGGCAGATACTGCCCATAGCCCGCCGTGCGGAACCGATGCTGCATGTCGCAGAAGGCTTCGATCTGAGCCTCCGGCCACCCGATGGCCTGCAACTCCGGCTCGCGCACCGAGCGGTAAACGGCGGTCAGAAAGGCAGCGTCCTGCTCCGTCGCAGGACGCAACGCAATGGCCTGTTGCTGCTTCGCCGTAGACGCGCCCACTTGCCGAACCTTTCTTGCCGCCCACCCGGGCAGGCTGTGCCAGCGGCGCCGGGCCGCGAAGACTTGAAGTTACACGCAAATTTTAACGATTGCACGTAAAGTTTTACCGGGTGGTGCGATTCTGGCTCCGAAACCGCCGTGCCTCACCTCGCGAATCCCCTGTGGGTGAACGGTTTGGATAGCCTGGCGGCTGCTGGCCTCAGCCCCGCTGGCCGCACGCGGGCAGGGCGTCCAGCTCGCCGCGCAGTTGTTCCAGCAGCAACAGCAACTGCGCCTGGGTACCCGCATCGCAGTTGTCCAGCAGCCGGGCCGACAGCGTCTGGCGCAGGCCGCGCACCGTTTCTTGCAGGGCCTGACCTTCGGGGCTCAGCCCCAGGATGCGGCTGCGGCCGTCTTCGGGGTTGGGGTTACTGGTGATCCAGCCACGCTCGGCCAGTTGGGCCACCATGCGCGCCACCTGGGCCTTGTCGGCGCCGCTGTGGCGCACCAAGTCCTTTTGCGTTGCGCCCGGATGACGACCGATGAAGCCCAACGCGCGCACTTCGTTCATCGTCAGGTCGGGGTGGATGGCCGCCATGGCCCGCACCATGTGGGCGCGGTACACGTGCATCAGGTCGTGCATCGCTTCGAAGACATCGGCGGGGGGACGGTTGCGGTGCATGGCAAAACCAACAGGTTGACAATGTCAACCTGTTGGCGGATGATTTGGTTGACTGAATCAACAACATTTTAGATCATGAGCGCTGAACACCTTTCCATTGCTTCCCCGGTCGATACCCTTGCCATCACCCGTGTTCGCCACACCTTGAAGGCGCGCCACGCGCAGGTGCTGCGCCGTACCGACGTGAGCCCCGGTTTTGTGCGCCTGACCCTGGGGGGGCCGGACATGGCCGACTTCGTGAGCGCGGGCTTCGACGACCACATCAAGCTCATCCTGCCGCACCCGGGGCAGGAGCGCGCCAGCCTGCCCTCCGTGCAGGACGGCCGGCCCGTGATGTCCGAGCCACGCCCTGTGCTGCGCGACTACACCCCCGCGCACTACGATGCGGCGCGCGGCGAGCTCGACATCGAGGTCGCCCTGCACGACGCCGGCCCCGCATCGGACTGGGCCGCCGCCGCGGCAGTGGGTCACTGGGTGGGGGTGGCCGGCCCACGCGGCAGCATGGTGGTGCCCACGGCCTTCGAATGGCACTGGCTGCTGGGCGACGAGACCGCCGTGCCCGCCATCGTGCGCCGCCTGGCCGAGTTGCCGGCCGAAGCCGCCGCGACCGTGCGCATCCAGGTGCGCAACCCGGCCGACCAGCGTCCGCTGGCTACCGCCGCGAAGCTCGACCTGCAGTGGGTGGCCTCATTGCCCGACGCAGCCCAGGCGCTGGCGATTCCCGAGGGCGATGGCTATATCTGGGCGGCTGGCGAGCACGCCGACATGGCGGCCCTGCGCAAGGTGGTGCTGGCCAAGCCGGGCGTGAACCCCAAGCGCATGCGCATCGCTGCCTACTGGAAGAAGGGCGTGGCCGACCACCACGAAGACCTGCCGGCCTGATCCCTCGCGGTCACGGTAGCAGGGATGCCCCTGCGGCCTGCTGCACCGCCTGGGTCATGCGCTGCAGTGCCTGCACATTCAGCCGCCAGAACTGCCAGTGCAGCGCCACGTCCACCGGCGTGTCAGGCACCAGCTCGACCAGGCGGCCGGTGTCGATGGCCTCGCGTGCCAGCTGGTCGGGGCTCATGCCCCAGCCCAGCCCGGCCAGGGAGGCCGCAACGAAGCCCTGCGACGAGGGCAGCCAGTGCACCGGCGGCGCCAGCGCGCGCCGGGCGATGCGGCGCATGAAGCGCTCCTGCAAAGCGTCCTTGCGGTTGAACACCAGCACCGGGGCCTGCGCGAGTGCCGCTGCCGTCACACCGTGGGCGAAGTGGCGCTCCATGAAGGCGGGGCTGGCCAGCGCGCGGTAGCGCATCGTGCCCAGGCGCACCACCTGGCAGCCCTGCACGGGTTGCGGCTCGGCGGTTACGGCGGCCATCACGCGGCCCTGGCGCAGCAGCTCGGAAGAATGGTCCTGGTCCTCGACATGGATGTCGAAGGTGATGGGCAAAGCCAACCCTTCGCCTGGCTCGGCGGCCTGGGCCATGGCGTCCACGAACCACGAGGCCAGCGAATCGGCGTTCACCCCCAGCGCCAGCCGCACCGGTGCCAGGCCGGCGCTGCTGCCCGCAATGCTGCGCAGGGCATCGGCCTCGCTCAATGCCATTTGCTGGGCGTGGCGCAGCAGGGCCTGGCCGGCCTCGGTGGGTGTGCAGGGCGCGGCGCGGCGGACCAGGACCTGGCCCACACGCTCTTCGAGCAACTTGACACGCTGGGACACGGCCGAGCGTGTGACGTGCAGGGCCAGGGCGGCACGCTCGAAGCTGCCTTCTTCCAGCACGGCGGCCAGGGCGGCCAGTTGCGCGGTGTCGAGGTGCATTCAGTTTCTCTTACGGGTAGAAAAAAAGTATAGCTTTTCTTTCCATCGCGATCTGGGCACCATCGGCCCATGAACCTTTCCTCGGCCTTTGCCAACGGCTTTTCCTCGACCGCCATCCTGATCATCGCCATCGGTGCGCAGAACGCCTTCGTGCTGCGCCAGGGCCTGCGGCGCGAGCATGTGCTGCCCGTGGTGGCTGTGTGCGCGCTGTCCGACGCCATCCTGGTGCAGGCGGGTGTGTGGGGGCTGGGCTCGGCCGTGCAGGCCCACCCGGCGCTGCTGGTGGCCGCGCGCTGGCTGGGGGCAGCCTTTCTGCTGGCCTATGCGGGGCGCGCCTTGCTGCGGGCCTGGCGGCCTGCCGCGATGCAGGTCGGCGCCGATGGCGCGGCATCGGCAGGCTGGCAGCCGGTGGTGCTCACCGCCATGGCCTTCACTTGGCTCAACCCCCATGTGTACCTGGACACGGTGCTGCTGCTCGGCGCCATCGCCAGCCCCTACCCGCCCTCGCTGCGCATGGGCTTCGCGGCCGGGGCCAGCCTGGCCAGCCTGGTATGGTTTGCCTCGCTGGGCTGGGGCGCGCGCTGGCTGGCACCGCTGTTCGCATCGCCGCACGCCTGGCGCGTGCTCGATGCCGTGGTTGCGGCCATGATGGTCGCACTGGCCGTGGGGTTGCTGCTGCATTGAAACCCGGCAGGCGCCCTGAGGGCGCGGCGCATAAGGTTACAACGAGAAATTCGTTCGCCCCGGGGGCGGTGCAGTCCATAGTGCAGTGCACAAAGACTTTCTGCACAAGCACTTCTCCCTCATGCGATTCCAATCCCTCCTGCTGGCCGCCGCCCTTGCCGGTGCGCTGCCCCTGGTCAGCCACGCCAACACCTTCCGCTGGTCGCGCTCCACCGACCTGTCCTCTTGGGACATCCACGCTCAGAACGTGGGTGTGAACAACACGCTGCATGCCGCGGTGTACGACACCCTGGTCGAGTACAACAGCAAGACCTTCAAGCCCGAGCCTTCGCTGGCCACCGAGTGGAAGCGCGTGAGCCCCACCCAGCTGCGCCTGACCCTGCGCAAGGGCGTCAAGTTCAGCGATGGCAGCGAGTTCACGGCCGACGACGCCAAGTTCTCGCTGGAGCGTGCCAAAGCCAAGACCTCCAACTTCGCGGTCTACACTCAGGGTATCGATCGGGTGGAAAAGGTTGACGCCAACACCATCGACATCTTCTCGGACGTGCCCAACCCCGTGCTCGTGAACCAGCTCACCGAGCTGCGCATCCTGAGCAAGGCCTGGGCCGAGAAGAACAATGCCACGGCCCCCAAGGACATCAAGACCAAGGACGAGCCCTTCTCGCACCGCAACGCGCTGGGCACCGGCCCCTTCACACTCGAGTCGTGGACGCCCGACCAGCGCCTGGTGCTCAAGGCCAACCCCACCTGGTGGGGCAAGGGCAAGTACGCGGGCAATGTGACGCAGATCGTCTACACCCCCATCAAGTCCGACGCCACGCGCACGGCGGCGCTGCTCTCGGGCGAGCTCGACTTCGTGCTTGATCCGGGCCTGCAGGACCTGCCGCGAGTGCGCCAGACGCCCAACCTCAAGGTGCTCGATGGCGCCGAGAACCGAACCATCTTCCTCGGCCTGGACCAGTTCCGCGAAGAGCTGCCGGGATCCGATGTCAAGGGCAAGAACCCGCTCAAGGACGTGCGCGTGCGCAAGGCGCTCTACCAGGCCATCGACATCAGCGCCATCCAGCGCGTGGTGCTGCGCGGCCTGGCCCAGCCCACGGGCGCCATCATCGCGCGCCAGGTCAACGGCTGGACGCCCAAGGCCGACGCACGCTGGCCCTACGACCCCGCCGCCGCGCAGAAGCTGCTGGCCGAGGCCGGCTACCCGCAGGGCTTCGAGGTGGACTTCGCCTGCAGCGCAGGCCGCTACATCAACGACGAGCAGCTGTGCCAGGCCATCACCGCGCAGTGGGCCAAGATCGGCATCAAGGCCAAGCTGCGCTCGCTGCCGTTTGCCACCTACTTCCCGATGATCCAGCGCAACGAGGCCAGCATCTACCTGCTGGGCTGGGGCGTGCCGACCTTCGACGCCTTCTACTCGCTGCAGTCGCTGATTCGTTCCAGCGGGGCTGGTGGTGACGGCAACTTCAACCTCGGCCGCTTCTCCAACCCGCAGCAGGACGCGCTGATCGAGCGCATCAAGAAGGAAACCGACACCACCACGCGCAATGGCCTGATCGAGAAGGCCCTGATCGCCGACCACGAGCTGATCTCTCACATCCCGCTGTACAACCAGATCATTCCCTGGGCGACGACGCAGAAGGTGGACATCGTGCACCGCGCCGACAACCGCGTGGACTGGAGAATTCTCAAGGTGAACTGAGCCCCGGCTTCGCTCGCAAAAAAGCCCCCGCAGCCTGCCCAGGCCGCGGGGGCTTTTTTTGGGGCGGTGGGGATCAGCCCAGCGCGCGCTGGACCGCAGGGCGGGTGCGCATGCGCGCCGTGTGGCCTGCGACCTTGGGGAAGGCCGCGATGTCCACGCCATCCGACTTGAGCCAGGAGGCGATGGTGAACAGGTAGGCGTCGGCCACCGAGTACGCCTCGCCCAGCACCCACGGGCCCTGCAGGTAGTGGTTCTCGATGAGCGTGAACGACTCCGTCATGGTCTGCGGCACCTTGCGCTGCATGTCGGCAATGGCCGCCGGCTCATCGGCCCAGCGTCCGGCGCGCCGCCCATGGGCGTGGTTCACGTGCACGGTGGATGCCAGGTAGCTGTTGACCTCCTGCATGCGCGCCAAGGCGAAGGGGTCGTCCAGCGGTGCAAGCCTGGCGGCCGGAAAGCGCTGGGCGATGTACAGCAGCAGCGCAGGCGTCTCGGAAAGCACACCGTGCTCCGTCACCAGCGTGGGCACGCGGCCCTTGGGGTTGATGGCCAGGTACTCGGGGCTGCGTTGCTGCTGGTTGGCAAAGTCCAGCGTCACCAGCTCGTGGCCGGCATCGGCCTCGTGCAGGGCAATGTTCGCAGCCAGGGAGCAGGTACCAGGGGCGGAATAGAGTTTGAGCATGGTTGTCGGTCGGATTGCGTTGGGATGGATAAAGGAGGAGGGCGCGCCCCTCAATACAAGCCACGTGTGCGTGCCATCAGGCGCGCCAGGCCCAGCAGGGCGGCGGTGTGCGGGGTGGGGGTGCCGGTGACCTGCCCCAGCTCGTGAACGGCGCCCACCAGGGCATCGATCTCGACCGGCTTGCCGGCCTCCACGTCCTGCAGCATCGAGGTCTTGAATGCGCCGAGCTTGCGCGTCACCGCATGGCGGTCTTCGGGCTGCTGCTCGATGGGCAGGCCCAGGTGCTCGCCGATGGCCTTGGCTTCGAGCATTACGGCCGAGACGAAACCGCGCACCAGGTCGTCGTCCAGGATGCGGTCGGTGGTGGCGCCGGTGAGCGCGCTGATCGGGTTCACCGTGAGGTTGCCCCAGAGCTTGAACCAGATGTCCTTCTGGATGTGGGTGGACACCTCCACATCGATACCGCCGCGCTGCAGCGCATCGGCCAGGGCCTGCAGGCGCGGGCTGGCGCTGCCATCGGGCTCACCTACGATCAGCCGGTTGCCGAAGTGTTGCTTGACGAAGCCCGGCGCCTCCAGCGAGCAACTGGTATGCACCACGCTGCCCAGCACCTGGCCGGCCGGGATGGCGCGGGCAATCGCCCCCCCGGGGTCTACCGACTCCAGCGTGCGCCCCTTGGCCGCGCCGCTGCAGCCATCGAGGAACCACCATGGCACGCCATTCATGGCCGTCAGCACCACGGTATGGGGGCCGACCAGCGGTGCCATGGCGCGGGCCACCTCGGGAAGGCCCGGCGCCTTCACCGCGACGACCACCAGATCCTGCACACCCAGGGCGGCCGGGCTGTCGCTGGTCTGCACGGGGGTCTGCACCACGCTGCCATCGGGGCGGCGCAGGCGCAGGCCGTGTTCCTGCAGGGCCGCCAGCGTGGCGCCGCGCGCCACCATGCTGACCTCGCTGCCCGCCTGCGCCAGGGCCAGGCCGATCCAGCCGCCAATGGCGCCGGCGCCGTAGATACATGCTTTCATCGTTGCGTTGCTTTCCAATTCGAAGGGTGTTCAGTAGCCGTTGGGTGTGGCGGCGGCTGAGGGGGCATCCGCGCGAAATCGCGCCAGCAGTTGCCTGGCCGCGGTGGCCAGCAGCATGGTATCGACCCCCACGGCCACGAACAGCGCGCCAGCCGCCAGCCACTGGCTTGCCTGTGCTTCGTTGGTGGCCAGGATGCCCGGCGCCTTGCCCGCACGCAGAATCCGCGCGATGCCCAGGGTGATCGCAGCCTGCACCTCGGGGTGGCCTGGGTTGCCGGGATGGCCCATCGATGCCGACAGGTCCGCCGGACCGATGAAGACACCGTCCACGCCGGGCACCGCGGCAATCGCATCCAGGTTGTCCATGGCCTGCACGGTTTCGGCCTGCACCAGCAGGCACACCTGGGCGTTGGCTTCGTGCACGTAGTTCGGGTAGGCCTGCCAGCGTGACGAGCGCGCCAGCGCACTGCCCATGCCGCGCACGCCCTCGGGGGCGTAGCGCATGGCTCGCACCAGGTCGCGGGCCTGTTCGGCCGTGTCCACCATGGGCACCAGCAGGGTGGTGGCGCCGATGTCCAGGTACTGCTTGATCAGCGCGGTATCGCCCACGGGTACGCGCGCGATCGGGTGGGGCGCCGGCGCGCCGGCGGGCAACGCACTGGTGGCGCTGGCCACGGCCTGCAGCAGGTGCAGCTGCGAGCGCACATCGTTGGGTGCGTGTTCGCCATCGAGCAGCAGCCAGTCGTAGCCGGTGCCGGCGAGCACTTCCGTGCTGTAGGCATCGGCCAGGGCCAGCCAAAGGCCGATCTGCGCGCGGCCCTCGGCCATGGCCTGCTTGAAGGGGTTGATGGGGGTTTGCATGCGTGCGTGTCTCTCGTTCTGGTGCAAGGCCGCCATCGTACGGGCAGCGCGCATCTTGCGCAGGGGGCGCGCAAAATTCCAGCGCCCATGGCGGCGACCTGGCACTCGCCGCTATAGTCACCAGCCCGCTTTCCCTCCTGTACCCCGTTCACCCGACGCCATGGCCAAAGACAAAACCGTTTTCACCTGCACCGAATGCGGCGGCACCAGCCCGCGCTGGCTGGGCAAGTGCCCCGCCTGCGGTGCCTGGAACACGCTCATCGAGCAGGTGGCCGAGGCCGGACCGGGCAAGAACCGCTACAGCGGTGCGCAGTTCGCGGGCCTGAACCAGGCCCAGGCGGTGATGCCGCTGTCGGCCATCGAGGCCAGCGACGTGGACCGCACGCCCAGCGGCATCGACGAGCTCGACCGGGTGCTGGGTGGCGGCATCGTCGAAGGTGGCGTGGTGCTGATCGGCGGTGATCCGGGCATCGGCAAGTCCACCTTGCTGTTGCAGGCGCTCGATGCCCTTCAGCGCGTGGGCCTGCCCACACTGTACGTGACCGGCGAGGAAAGCGGCGCCCAGGTAGCACTGCGCTCGCGACGGCTCGGGCTGGACCACAGCCAGGTCAATGTGCTGGCCGAGATCCAGCTCGAGAAGATCCTGGCCACCATCGAATCCATGCAGCCCGCCGTGGCGGTGATCGACTCGATCCAGACCGTGTACTCCGACCAGCTCACCTCGGCCCCCGGCTCGGTGGCCCAGGTGCGCGAATGCGCGGCCCACCTCACGCGCGCGGCCAAGGCCTCGGGCGTGGCCATCGTGCTCGTGGGCCACGTCACCAAGGAGGGCGCCCTGGCCGGCCCGCGTGTGCTTGAGCACATGGTGGACACCGTGCTGTACTTCGAGGGCGACACGCACAGCCAGTTCCGCCTGGTGCGGGCCATCAAGAACCGCTTCGGGGCGGTCAACGAGATCGGCGTGTTCGCCATGACCGAAAAGGGCCTCAAGGGTGTGAGCAACCCCAGCGCCATCTTCCTGAGCCAGCACAGCGAACCTGTGCCGGGCAGCTGCGTGATGGTCACCCTGGAGGGCACGCGCCCGCTGCTGGTGGAGATCCAGGCGCTGGTGGACAGCGGCGGCCCCAGCCCCAGGCGCCTTTCGGTGGGCCTGGACAAGGACCGCCTGGCCATGCTGCTGGCCGTGCTGCACCGCCATGCGGGCGTGGCCTGCATGGACCAGGACGTGTTCGTGAACGCCGTGGGCGGCGTGCGCATCAGCGAGCCCGCAGCCGACCTGGCGGTGATGCTGGCCATCACCTCCAGCCTGCGCGGCAAGGCGCTGCCGCGGGGCTTCCTGGCTTTTGGCGAAGTGGGTCTGGCAGGCGAGGTGCGGCCCGCGCCACGCGGGCAGGAGCGGCTCAAGGAGGCCGCCAAGCTCGGTTTCAGCGTGGCCGTGGTACCCAAGGCGAACGCGCCCAAGAAGCCCATCGAGGGCCTGACCATCCACGCTGTGGAGCGCGTGGAAGAAGCGATGAACGTGGTGCGCGAAATGGGCTAGGGCCTTCGCCCTCAGCGACCGGTCAGAAGGATTCCCAGTCTTCGTCCGAACCCTTGGCTTGCCTGGGTGCGGGTGCCGGCGCTGCCGCGCGCGGCTTGGGGGCAGCCGCTGCGGCGGGTGCCTGAAGCTTGCGCGGCGTGGCCGTCGCCGGGGCACCTGCCACCTTCCTGGTGGTGGGGGCCGGGGCAGTACGGGCCGCCACCGGAGCGCGGGCCGGTGCCGGGCGGGGCGCCGGCGCCTGGTAGCCCACGTTGAATACCGACACCACCTCGGCCAGGCGCTGGGCCTGGTCGCGCAGCGACGAGGCCGCCGCCGCGGATTCCTCCACCAGCGCGGCGTTCTGCTGCGTCATCTGGTCGAGCTGGGTCACGGCCACGTTCACCTGGGCGATGCCGTCGCGCTGTTCCGACGAGGAGGCCGTGATCTCGCCGATCAGGTCCGACACGCGGCGCACGCTGCTGACGATTTCGCCCATGGCCTGGCCGGCCTGGGTGACCTGCTCGGAGCCGGTTTCCACCGATTCCACCGAGGCGGTGATCAGGCCCTTGATCTCCTTGGCTGCTTCGGCACTGCGCTGCGCCAGACCGCGCACCTCGCTGGCCACCACGGCAAAGCCCCGGCCCTGCTCGCCGGCACGGGCGGCTTCCACGGCCGCATTCAGCGCCAGGATGTTGGTCTGGAAGGCGATGCCGTCGATGGTGCCGATGATGTCGGCGATCTTGCGCGAGCTGTTGGTGATGGTCTGCATGCTGGTCACCACCTGGGCCACCACCTCGCCACCCCGACCTGCGGCCTGCGCGGCCGTGCTGGCCAGCTGGTTGGCCTGGCGTGCGGTGTCGGCGGACTGGGTCACGGTGGCGGTCAGCTCCTCCATGCTGGCGGCGGTTTCCTCCAGGTTGGCCGCCGTCTGCTCGGTGCGCGACGAGAGGTCGTGGTTGCCGGTGGCGATCTCCACCGAGGCGTTGGACATCGAATCCACGCCGCTGCGCACTTCCGAGACCAGGCCGCGCAGCTTGGCCGCCATCTGCGAGACCGAGCGCAGCAGGTGGCCGAACTCGTCCTGGCGGTCATCCGAGGACTGCACGGTGAGGTTGCCACCGGCAATGGCGTCGGTCAACTGCACCGCATCGTTCAGCGGCCGGGTGATCGAGCGCACCAGCAGGAAGGAAAGTGCCAGTCCCAGCAGGAACACCACGGCCTGGATGGTCCAGGCCAGCGCGCGGGCACGGGCCATGGCGCCTGCGGCCTCCTGCTTGGCCGTGTCGCGCTGCGACTGCTGCAGCTGGACGAAGGCTTCCAGCGAATCCACGTAGCGGCCGATGGCGCCCAGGTATTTCGACTCCACGAAGGTCTTGAAAGCGGCAGCGTCCCCGGCCAGCTTGATCTCGCGGGCCTGCTTGTTCAGCGCCAGCACATTGGTGCGTTCGCTGGCCACGCGCTCCAGCGCAGCTTTGTCGGCAGGGCTGGTGGCCAGTTCCACCACCTTGGACTGGATGCCGGAGATGCCGGTCACGCCCGCCTTCACGCGTCCGTCGAACAGCGTGGTCAGCTCCGCATCGGGTGTGGAATTGCTGGCCAGCACGCGCTCGCCAGTGGTTTCGGTCGCGCCTTTCCATTGCTGGGCCAGGGAGATGCGCTGTTCGAACGCCTCCAGTGACGCCAGCGTCTGCGCCATGACCTGCGAAGCCTGGTATTGCGACCAGAGCGAGACCAGCAGCATGGCGCCGAGCAGGCCCACGATAGACCCCCAGAGCTTGGGGGAAAGGCGTATGTTGTCCAGTTTCATGGCTTGTGCTCCCGCAGGCGTCACCCGGCGTATCAGGTTGTATCAACTGGCGAGCGTAAACCGCAGCGCACGGTTGCGCCATACGCCAGGCACCCGTATGCATTTGATGTAGCGTTTGCACAACGAATATGCCGCCTGGGCCATGCTGGTGCGGCCTGCGCGAGTTTTTGGCGCCCATCGGCCGGGCAGTACCCGCAGGACCTGCGGTCTTCACGTACGGCGGCACGCGCTGGCCATATGACAATACCGCCCATGAATTTGCGCAATATCTTTGTTCCGCTCGCTGCCGTGGGTGCCCTGGTGTTCGGTTTCGTGTCCTATGGGTGGCCCGGAGTGGCCGCTGTGGGGGGCGGGCTCCTTATGTGGGCGCTGCTGCACTTCACGCGCCTGATGAATGTGCTGAAAAAAGCGGCAGACCGGCCCATCGGCCATGTGGGCAGCGCCGTCATGCTCAACGCCAAGCTGCGGGCGGGAGTGAACCTGATGCATGTGGTGGCCATGACGCGCTCGCTGGGCCAGTTGTTGTCGGACGACGGCGCCCAGCCCGAGCTGTACCGCTGGACGGATGGGTCGCGCTCGTTCGTCACCTGCGAGTTCAAGAACGGCAAGCTCGTGAAGTGGGAACTGGTGCGCCCCGCGCAGGAAGAGGAAGCGGCGGTGGGGCCGGCCCCAGTGGCCGAGCTGCCGCCAGCCCCGTAAAATCGCCCTTTTGCGACCTACAGCAACCCAAAGGACCCCCATGAGCCCCGTAGTTCCCTCAATGGCCGACCGTGACGGCAAGATCTGGATGGACGGCCAGATGGTGGACTGGCGCGACGCCAAGATCCACGTGCTGAGCCACACCCTGCACTACGGCTGCGGCGCGTTCGAAGGCGTGCGCGCGTACAAGACCGCCGATGGCACGGCCATCTTCCGCCTCGAAGAGCACACCGACCGCCTGTTCAACAGTGCCAAGATCCTGCGCATGAAGATCCCCTTCAGCAAGGAAGAAGTGAACGAGGCGCAGAAGGCCGTGGTGCGCGAAAACAACCTGGAGTCGGGTTATCTGCGTCCATTGACCTGGATCGGCTCGCAAAAGCTCGGCGTTTCGCCCAAGGGCAACCAGATCCACCTGATGGTGGCCGCCTGGGCCTGGGGCGCCTACCTGGGCGAGGAAGGCATGCGGCGCGGCATCCGCGTCAAGACCAGCAGCTACACCCGCCACCACGTGAACATCACGATGACCCAGGCCAAGGCGGTGAGCAACTACACCAACTCCATCCTGGCCAACATGGAAGCGC
>JAZKEE010000138.1:0-41942 GCA_040387235.1 Pseudomonadota bacterium | reverse complement strand
AAACTCGTGGATCGGCTTGAACCCGAGGGCCTGGGCCAGCGCATAGGACGCCTTGTTGCCTTTGAAGCAGTCCCAGCCGGGCTCCAGCCCGCGCCGCAGGCACTCATCGATGAAGGCTGTGGCCACTGCCCTGGCCAGGCCCAGCCGGCGAAAGCCGTCGAAGCTCAGGATATCGATGTCGTGCCGCCCGCGGCTTGCAAAGACCGAATAGCACAGGCTGGCCGCACGCCCCTCGTGGAGCACGCAAAAGCCGATGCCATCGCGCTCGAACTGCGCATCGGAGACCCACATGCCTGCCATGAAGGGGTACTGGCTGCCGCTCAGCCGCCTCAACAGCGCGGCGTCCATGCGCACCAGGCGGTGGCCCTGCGGCAATGGCTGCGCAACACGCCGCGCTTCAAAGCGGCGCCTGTCGAATGCAAAGCCCACGCGCTGCACTTTTTGCAGGGCGGGCGACTGGCGCTGGTCGAGCACCGGTTCCCAGCCTGCATGGCCCGGGTACAGGATGAAGAATTCCTGGTTGGCAGGTCCCCCCTGCAGCCAATCCAGGCAGGCTGCTGAAAACGGCGCGTCGGGCCGGTCGCCCGCCAGCACGCAAAAGCCGTTGTCGTAGACAAAAGCGGTGTGCAGGTCGCCGGGTTCCGGGACGAACATGCGGCCCCGGGTGTGGCCCGACAGCACGGCGCCCATGATCTCGGTACCAGCCTGGAGCCCGTCGAGCAGCGGGGTCAGTGCGGGGAAGTCCTGCGCATTCAGTTCATGCATGGTGCCGATTGTGCCGACACTCAGCCCCTGATTTCAGCCAGCCCCTGTGCCCGCCACTCCCGCGGCGACTGCTGGAACCTCTCCCTGAACGCCCGGCTGAAATGCGCCGCGTCGTTGAAGCCCCAGCCGAACGCGATCTCCGCCACCGAGGTCTTGGCGCGCCGTGCATCCAGCAACTCGCGGCTGGCGCCATCGAGCCGCTGGCCCCACAGGTAGTGCGAGGGCGACTGCGGCTCGGTCTTGAACAGGCGGTGCAGGTGCCCGCTGGACATGCCCAGGTCGGCCGCCACGGATTCGATGGTCAGGGCCGGGTCGCGCAGCCTGCCGTCGATATGCCGCTTGATGCGCGCCACGTGGTAGGCGCCCATGGTCGATGGCTCGGCCCGGCTGCAGGCGGGCAGCGACTGCAGGCCGGCCGCCAGTACGCTGATGACGCCGCTGGCCACGGCGGCGGCGGATGCCGCCGGCAGGCTGTCCATCTCGCCCTGCAAGGTGGTGACCATGCTGGCCATCAGGTGCCCGGCGCCGCTGCGGCCCGAGACGGTGGTGGCGGTGAGCTTCTCGGTGCCGAACACGAGCGAGCGCAATTGCTCGCCGCGCAGCTTGAGCACGATCTCCTCGAAGTCGTCGCTGAAATGCAGGGTGTAGGGCCGCGTGCTGTCGTACAGCGCAAAGTCGCCGGGCGCCATGATCGCATCGCGCCCGTCCTGGGAGATGACGCCGTGCCCCTTGGTCTGCAGGCTGACGATGAAGCAGTCGTCCGTGGCGCGCGAGATGCACCGCTGCGTGCGCACCACGCGCTGGGCGCTGGAGCGCACCACCGACAGGTCCAGCCCCGGCAGGTGGTGGCTCAGGATGGAGCCACCGAACCGGTCGCCGCGCGGCGCGTCGCATTCGAGCTGCACGTAGGTGGTGCAGATCATGTCGGTCCAGTAGGCCAGCCGGTCGCGCGGGGCGATGGGGTCGGTACTCAAGAGGTGGCTCATGGCGGGTCTCAAGCGGGCGGGGTGGAGAGGGGCAAGTGCCCATCATCCTCCTGCCGCGCCCATTCTTCAAGCAAGGCCCATGCCGGTAAACCCGGGGTGGCGAGCCTGGATCAAGCCTTGGGAGACTTTCAGCCAAGCCGCTGTCCGCGTGTTTCTGGGGCAAGAGCCGGGAGACCCACAGGCAAGACGGCGCGGCCCCCCGGCCCGAGCATTCGGGTACCGCAGCAGGCACTGCCCGCGCACGGCCAACCCCCTTACCTTGATCCACAGGACCCATCCCATGCCCGCCACCCTCCACCCCAAGCTGCGCGTAGCCGCCGTCCAGGCCGCGCCCGTGTTCCTCGACCTCGATGCCACCATCGACAAGACCATTGCGCTGATGAAGGAAGCGGCCAAGCAGGGCGCGCAGCTCGTGGCCTTTCCCGAGACCTGGATTCCGGGCTACCCCTGGTGGATCTGGCTCAATTCGCCCGCCATGGGCATGCAGTACGTGCAACGCTACAACGACAACTCCCTGGTCGTGGGCTCTGCCGAGTTCCAGCGCCTGGCGCAGGCCGCACGCGACATCGGCATCTGGATGTCCACCGGTTACAGCGAACGTGCGGGCGGCAGCCTCTACATTGCCCAGGCCCTGTTCGACGACCAGGGCCGCGTGGTCAAGACGCGGCGCAAGCTCAAGCCCACGCACGTGGAGCGCACCGTGTTCGGCGAGGGTGACGGCAGCGACCTGGCCGTCATGCAGACCGCCATCGGCAACGTCGGCATGCTCGCCTGCTGGGAGCACCTGCAGCCGCTGAGCAAGTACGCCATGTATGCGCAGAACGAGCAGATCCACATCGGCGCCTGGCCCAGCTTCTCGCTGTACCGGGGCGCGGCCTTTGCCCTGGGGGCCGAGGTCAACAATGCCGTGAGCCAGGTCTATGCGGCCGAGGGCGGTTGCTTCGTGGTCGCTCCATGCGCCACCGTTTCCAGGGAGATGGTGGCCATGCTCTGCACCGACGATGTGCAGCGCCAGTTGCTGCTCGAAGGCGGCGGCTTCGCGCGCATCTACGGCCCCGATGGCTCGCCCTTGGGCACGCCGCTGGGGGAAAAGGAGGAGGGCCTGGTGATCGCCGACATCGACCTGGGGACGATCTCGCTGGCCAAGACCGCGGCCGACCCGGCCGGCCACTATGCCCGGCCCGACGTCACGCGCCTGCTGCTCAACCAGACGCCGGGCGACCGCGTGGTGTCGCAACTGCCTGCCGGCATGGCGCCAGCGGCGGCCAACGAAGCCAGCACCGAGCCTGCCCCTGCAGTGGCTGAGTCCTGAACACATCGCGCACGGGAGCCACGCCATGCAATCCGCCATCCCCAAGCACCTGCAATGCCCGCGCCTGCGCCACCGCCGTGTGCCCGACGACTACGTGCCGCCGTATCCCGCCACGGTCGCCCGCTACCGCCCTGAAGTCGCGCGCGTGGTCATGGGCTACTTCGGCATCCAGTACCGGGCCGACGCACCAGCTCCGGCATTGGCCGCCCGGGCGCTGCACTGCATCAGCGAGGCCTTTGCCGCAGCCAACGGCCCGGGCCACTGGGACCGCGCGCAGTGCCTGGACCAGGCGGGCTACCTCAACACCATCACCATCGGTTACTGGGCCGACCCGGCCGCCTATGCGGCCTGGTTTGCCGAGCATGGCGCGCGCTGGGCATCCGGCGCGTTCAACGACCCCGGGCTGGGTCTGTTCACCGAAGTGCTGCAGCCCGCAGCGGACCGTTTCGAGACGCTGTTTTCCAGCGATGGGATCGAGGGCGTGGCGGGTGTCTCCAGCGGCCTGGGCGAACCCATCCAGGAGCATGCCTACTGGGGCGGCATGCGCGACCGCCTGGCCCTGTCGCAGACCAGTGGCATGGAGCCCGCCGGTGCACCGAAGGTCGTCACCGAGGGCCTGCACCAGCACGTGCTGCCGCACGAGAACCTGTGCCTCATCCGTTCCGGCCAGGACTGGACCGGCACCCAGGGCGACGAGCGGCGCATGTACACCGAGGAGGTCGAGCCCGTGCTGCGCGCCGGCATGGACTTCCTGCAGGACCAGGGCCGCCAGGTGGACTGCTATGCCAACCGCTACATGACCGTGGTGGGCACTGCAGGCCATGCCGTGGACAAGAGCTTCGGCATGGGCTGGTGGAAGAGCCTGGCGGCCCTTGAGCGCTGGGCCGAATCGCACCCCACGCATGTGGCCATCTTTGGCGCGGCCATGAAGTACCTGGGCGCGATGGGACCGGCGGCGCAGCTCAAGCTCTACCACGAGGTCACGGTGGCCACGGCGGCGGAGCAGTATTTCGAGTACTTCAACTGCCACCCGCGCACGGGCATGCTGGGCGCTGCGGCGTAGCTGGCGCAGGCTCCGACGGCCATTTCAGACCGCCTGGCCGCCCACGATCCGCTCCCAGACCTGGGCCACGGCGCGGCGCGAGTTGCCCTTGGCCCGGTAGGCGACGACGGAGACTTCGATGTCCCAGTCTCCGTCGCCCACCGGCACCAGGTTCTGCAGCCGACCGCCTTCGAAGGAGCTGGTGGGCAGCCAGGCCACGCCCAGGCCCTGTCCGGCCAGTTCGCCCAGTGCGTCGGACATGGCCACTTCCAGCACCCGCGAGCCAAAGAGCCTGCGCGGCGCACTTTCGATGACGGTATCCACCACGCGTGCGAAGTACACGGTGGGTGAGTACATGAGCAGCGGCACGGGCTGCAGCGCCGTGCCGGGAAAGGCGGGGCCGCGCGTTTCCAGGAACCCCCGGGACGCATAGGGCCGCACCACCTCGATGCCCATCTCGTGCCCATCAAAGCGCGCCGGGTCGAGCTGCACCGGGTGCGACGCCTGCTGGAAGCACACCAGCAGGTCCACCGATCCGGCGATGAACGCGGACACCGTGTCGTGCACGTTGCCCACCTCCACGCTGCAGCTCAACCCGGTCTCGGTGGCCCAGGTCTTCCACCACTGCGCCAGGCGCGTGGTGGCCAGCGCATAAGGCATGGCGATGCGCAGGTGGTCGCGCGAGGGCTTTTCTCCGATCTCTGCCTTGGCATCGGCGATCTGGTTGAGCAGGCCCACGGCCACCACCCTGAACTTCTCACCCGCCGGCGTCATGCGCAGCGGGAAGGCCGAGCGGTCGATGAGGTGCGCGCCCAGCCACTGCTCCAGCGCCTGGATGCGGCGGCTGAAGGCCGCCTGCGAAACGTTGCGGATCTCGGCCGCACGCGTGAAATTGCGCACCTCGGCAAGCGTCACGAAATCCTGGATCCAGCGTGTGTACATGCGGCCACTCCTTGCAGACACCCATTGTCCACAGCCTGTGCATTCCCGCATGTGAAGTTTGCAAGCGCGATGCGTGCCGCGCATGCATGGCCGATGCGAACTTCACATTGGACGCGCGGCGGCCCATCTCGCACCATCGGCCTGCACCCCATTCAACAACATCTACCAGGAATCGACATGGATACCCCACTGAGAGAAGCCGCCAAAGAGTTCATGGTCCGCTACGGCGGCGACACCTTCCCCAACCTGTTTCGCAGTGCACGCGGCACCATCGTCACGGACGACACGGGGCGCGAGATCCTGGACTTCACCTCGGGCCAGATGTGCGCCACCATCGGGCACAACCACCCCGCCATCGTGCAGGCCGTGCACCAGGCCGGTGAGCAGGCCTTCCACCTGTTCAGCGGCATGATTCCCGAGGTGGTGGCCCAGCTGGCCGCCACCATGGCGCGCGACTGGATGCCCGCGGGGCTGACCAAGTCGATCTTCGTGAACACCGGCTCCGAAAGCAACGAAGTGGCCCTGCGCATGGCCAAGATGCACACCGGCGGCTACGAGATCCTGGCGGTGGGGGGCTCCTGGCACGGGGTCACCGGCGGCACCAGCGCCGTGTCGTTCGCCAGTGACCGCAAGGGCTACGGCGTGCCGGTCCCCGGGGTGTTCGTGATGCCCGAACCCAACGAATACCGGCCCTACATCAAGGGCCTGTCGGGCGAGGAATCCGCGCTGGCTTGCCTGGAGATGGGCCTCAAGATGTACGACATGGCCAGCAGCGGGCGGCGCGCGGCCATCATCATCGAACCCATCATCAGCGCCGGCGGCGTGCTGGTTCCGCCCCGCTCGTACATGCAGGCCCTGCGCAGGGCAGCCGACGAGCGCGGCATGCTGCTGATCTTCGACGAGGCGCAGACCGCGTTCGGCCGCATCGGCCACCGGCACGCGGCCGACTTCTTCGGCGTGGTGCCGGACATCATGAGCGTCTCCAAGACCATGGGCGGTGGCCTGCCCCTGGCGGCCACCATCACCACGCCCGCCATCGAGCAGGACGTGCACGAGAAAGGCTTCACGTTCTACACCAGCCACGTGTCCGACCCCTTGCCGGCCACGGTGGGCCTGGCGGTGCTGGAGACCATCCGCAAGGACCAGCTCATCGAGCGCGCACGCACCACCGGCGCCTACCTGCGCAGCCAGTTGCAGGCGCTGCAGCAGCGCTACGAGGCCATCGGCGACGTGCGCGGCGAGGGCATGCTGCTGGGCGTGGAACTGGTGCGCGACCGCGAGTCACGCCAGCCCCACCACGAACTAGGCGCCGCCACCACGCGCAAGTGCTTCGAGCTGGGCCTGAGCATGAACATCCGGCGCAGGCCCGAGCGTGGCTCTGTCTGGCGCATTGCCCCGCCGCTGACCGTGTCGCACGCCGAGATAGACCGGGGCATCGCCATCCTGGACCAGGCCTTGCGCGAAAGCCTGGACGAGATCGCGGGCACGCAGTCGGCGCAGCGCAGCATCCCGCGCCAGGCGGTCGCGGCCTGAGCCCTGGCCACTGCCAACAAAGCACACCATGAAGAACCCCATGCACTTCGCCCTGGCCGCCGCTGCCGTGCTCGCTTCAGGCGGCGCCATGGCGCAGGCCACGGACACCCTGGCCAAGATCCAGTCCTCCGGCACGGCCGTGATGGGCGTGCGCGAATCCTCGCCGCCCCTGTCCTACCTGCTGGGCGCCGGCAAGTACGTGGGCTACCACGTGCAGCTGTGCGAGCAGGTCCTGGCGGCGGTCGCGCCCAAGGTCGCCATCCGCCACATGCCCGTCACGTCGCAGAACCGCATTCCGCTGCTGCAGAACGGCACCATCGACATCGAGTGCGGCTCCACCACCAACAATGCCGCCCGCAAGCAGCAGGTGGACTTCGCCCTGACCACCTACGTCACGGAGGCCCGGCTGGCGGTGAAGACCGCTTCGGGCATCCAGCGGGTCGAGCAGCTGCAGGGTCGGAACGTCGTCACCACGACCGGAACCACCCTGGTGCAGCGGCTTCGCAAGCTGGACCGCCTGGGCATCGCCTTCAACGTGATGTACGCCAAGGACCATGCGGAAAGCTTTCTCATGCTGGAGAGCGGGCGGGCCGATGCGTTTGCCATGGACGACAACACCTTGGCCGGCAACATCGCCAGCGCCAGGAACCCACGGGACTTCAGCATCGTGGGTGAGCCGCTGGGGGTCGAGCCCATCTCCATCATGCTGCGCAAGGACGACGCCCGCTTCAAGGCCGCCGTGGACGGCGAGCTGCGCCGCATGATCGCCTCCGGCGAGCTCGCCAGGGCCTACGACCGCTGGTTCATGCAACCCATTGCGCCCACGGGGGCCGTCATCAATATCCCCATGGCCAAGTCCCTCAGGGAGGCGCTGGCGCGGCCCAACGACGATCCGGCAGAGGCCTATGAGGGGAAGTGATGGCGGTTCAGCCCCGCTGGCAATCGGCCACGAAGGCGTCGAGCAGCGCGCCGAACTGCGCCGGGTTCTCCCATTGCACGGCGTGGCCGGCGCCTTCCACCACCTGCACCTTGCCGCGCCACAGGGTCGGGATGGTGGGGGACAAACCGCCGAGGTAGGCCGGGTTCACGATCTGCTCGTGCGCGCCCTGCACGATGGCCAGGGGCCGGCCGATGGTGGCGATGATGTTCAACTCATCCGCATAGCCCACGGTGCCTATGCCTGCTGCCAGGGATGCGCGGGCGTGGCCGTCCGTGCGGCGGGCGTCCTGCAGCATGAAATCGGCTGCGGCCACGCCGGGCGCCATGTAGTCGGCCACCCAAGCGCGGGCGTCGTCCTCGGACCAGTCCTTGACGAAGCCCAGGCCGAGCTTGAGGAAGGCACCGCCGAAATCCGCCGTGGGCGGAAACGGCAGGGGCGGCGTGCCGAAGACCATGAAGCCCGCCGCCTGCGGCAGGGATGCCGCCGCTTCGAGCACGGCATGCCCACCCAGGCTCCAGCCCACGAAAACGGCTTTCTCCACCCCCATCTGGCCGGCCACGGCGCGGACCACATCGGCATAGCCGGGAATGCTGTAGACCGTGCTGCGCACCATCTGCTCGGCATCTGCGGACTGGCCGTGGCCCGGCAGGTCCGGCGCGATCAGGCGGTACTTCCTGCCCAGCTCGCCGGTAAGCAGGGGCTCCCACACGCGCGACGAGGAGGAGTTGCCATGCACCAGCACCACGGCCGGGCCGCTGCCGCCGCTGTCGTGCACCGAGATGCGCTCGGAGCCGATGGAGAGCACGCGGCTGGGCGATGGTCGGGCGTCGAAGGTCGAATCTGCGGACATGCGGTCGGGCTCCCTGGCGGTTGGTTCAATGGGCGAAAGGTGGTGCACCCTCGGTTCACTGCGGCGGCAAAAAGGTCTCGACCAGCCGTACCCAGTACGCACCGCCCACCACGATGTTGCCGTCATGGAAATCGTACCCCGGGTGGTGCACCATGCAGCCGCCGGGGGCATTGCCGTTGCCGATCTGCAGGTAGGAGCCGGGTACCTTCTCCAGCATGAAGGCGAAGTCCTCGCTGGCCGGCAGGGCCGCTGCCTGCAGCGTCACGCGCTCCGGGCCCACCAGGTCCAGCGCCACCTGGCGCGCCAGGGCGGTCTCTGCGGGGGTGTTCACCAGCACGGCGTAGCCGGGCCGCCAGTCGAGCCGCGCCACCACGCCGTAGCCGGTGGCGGTGGCGTCCACCAGTGCGCGGATGCGCTGCTCTAGCAGCGTGCGCACGCCGCTGTCCATGGCCCGCACGCTGATCTCCAGCACGGCGCTGGCCGGGATCACGTTGTTGGCCTGGCCGGCATGCAACGCGCCGACGGTCACCACGGCCATCTGCTGCGGGTCGACGTTGCGCGAGACGATGGTCTGCAGCCCCATCACCAGGCTGGCCGCGGCCACCACCGGGTCGATGGCCACATGCGGCATGGCGCCGTGCCCGCCCACGCCTTCGATCGTGATGGTGGCGTAGTCGCTCGACGCCATGGCCGGCCCCTCGCGCAGCAGCAGGTGGCCCTGTTCCACGCCGGGCATGTTGTGCATGGCAAACACGGCATCGCAGGGGTAGCGCTCGAACAGGCCGTCGGCCATCATGCGCAGCGCGCCGCCACCGCCTTCCTCGGCGGGCTGGAAGATGAGGTTCAGCGTGCCGCTGAACTGGCCGTGCTCCGCGAGGTACCAGGCCGCCGCCATCAGCATGGCGGTGTGGCCGTCGTGCCCGCAGGCGTGCATCACGCCCGGGTGGGCGCTGCTCCAGGCGACGCCGGTGGCCTCGGTGATGGGCAGGGCGTCCATGTCGGCGCGCAGGCCCAGGCGCGGGCCCTGGCCGCGCACCAGCCTGCCCACCACCCCGGTGCCGCCGATGCCGCGCTCCACCGCGTAGCCCCAGCGCTCCAGCCGCTCGGCCACCAGTTCGGCTGTGCGCTGCTCTTCAAAAGCCAGCTCCGGGTGGCGGTGGATGTCGCGGCGCAGGGCGATGAACTCGCTGGCGCGCTCCTGCAGGGTGTCGAACAATGCGCTGTTCATCATCTTCATCGTCATTGCGGCTGCAGGTTGATGGAGCGCGCGATCTCGCGGTAGCGGGCCGTTTCGCTCTCGAAGAAGGCGGTGGACTCGGCCAGCGTCATTGCGGGCGAGGCCACCATGGACTGCGCTGCGAGCTGGGTGTGCACGGTCGGGTCCTTGAGCGCGCGGCCGATGGCCTGGTGCAGGCGCTGCACCACGGGCTCGGGCGTCTTCTTGGGCACCATGAAGCCGGTCCATATCTTGTACGAGAAGTTGGGCAGGGTCTTGCCCTCGCTCACCGTGGGAATGTTCTTGAGCATTTCCGAACGCTGCGCGCCCAGCTGGCCGATGATCTTCAGCCGCCCCTGGTCCGCCATGGCACCCATGGCCGAGCTGTAGACCAGCACCGCGAAGTCGAGCTGCCCGCCGCCCAGGTCCTGCAGCAAGGGCGCATTGCCCTTGTAGGGGATGTGCTGCATGGTGGTGTGCGTGGTCTGCTGCACCTTCTCCAGGATCAGGTGGTAGAGCGAGCCGATGCCCACGCTGCCGTAGCTCAGCGGGTCCTTGCCGGGCGTGCGCGCCAGCGCGATCAGCTCGTCCACGCTGTTCACGCCCAGGTCCTTGCGCGTCACGAAGACCATGGCCGCGTCGGACACCGGGTGCACCAGGCGGAAGTCCTCCGTGCGCAGCTTCACCGCGGCGTTGGCCAGCGGTGCCAGGATGGCCTCGTTGGGCGAGCCCTGGAAGATGTAGTAGCCGTCGGCCGGCGCGGCCAGCACCTTCTGCGCGGCCATGGCACCCGCGGCGCCGCCCAGGTTCTCCACGATCACCTGCTGGCCCAGCTCGCGGGTCATGGGGGTGTTCAGGATGCGGGCCATCGCGTCGGAGGGGCCGCCCGCAGGGTAGGGCACCATCAGGCTCACCGGCTTGGCGGGGTAGGCGTTGGGGGCCTGTGCCAGGGCGGCCAAAGGGCTTGCGCCCAGTACCAGGCCCGTGAGCCCGGCCAGTGTGGCGAGCAGGCGTTTCATCGCAGTCGTTGTGTTCATTGATCGATCCCTTGCTGAAAGGTTTGGTGAGCGGCCATGGCATCCATGGCTCCCATGTCTTCGACACCCTCTGGCCTGCCGCGCTGCTCTTTGGAGCGCTTTTTGCAGGTCAGTCGGGCCATCTTAGGATTGGGCTATCTGCGCGTCCAATGCATTGCAAAGTGGGTTAGCATGAGTTGAAGTTATTCAATTTTCTTGCACCAGAAGGGGGCAATCGGCATGACTTTGGTGCAGCTTCGGCACTTCATTTCGCTGGCGCAGACCGGCTCGTTCAGCAAGTCGGCCGAGGCCATGCACCTCACGCAGCCCGCGCTCAGCCGCAGCATCCGCGCCATCGAGGACGAGCTGGGCCTGCCGCTGTTCGATCGCATCGGCCGGCGCAGCGAGCTCACGCCCTTTGGCCGCCAGGTGCTGCATCGCGCCCAGCGCCTGGTGGACGATGCCGCCGAGCTGCACGCGCTGGGCCAGCGCATGCAGCAGGGCGAGGGCGGTGCCATCCGCATCGGCCTGGGCTCGGGCCCCGGCGCATTGCTGATGACGCCGCTGCTCATGCAGGTGGCCACGCGCCACCCGCAGCTCACGCTGGAGATCTCGCGCGGCAGCACGGATCGGTTGGTGCAGGCGCTGCGCGACCGCCAGCTCGACGCCCTGGTGATCGACGCCCGCTCGCTGCAGCCCGCCACCGACCTGCGCACCGAGCTGGTCTGCGAGATCCGCGGCTCCTTCATGGTGCGGCGCGGCCACCCGCTGCTGCGCAAGCGCGGCGGCGTGCGCTTCGAGATGCTCAAGGACTACCCCATCGCCTCCACCCCGCTCAGCGACGAGGTGGCGCGCCGGCTGATGGAAACCTACGGCCCCGAGGCCCATCCCGCCGCCTGCGTGACCCTGCGCTGCGAAGAGATACCCAGCCTGGTCGAGGTGGTGCGCAAGAGCGACGCCATCCTGCTGGCCGTGCGCGCCGCCGCGCCCGACCTGGTGGAGCTGCCCATGGTGCCCGGGGAGATCACCACCGCGCTGTTCGGCCTGGTCACCCTGGCCGGCCGCGCCGAAGCCCCGGCCATGCCCATCGTGCGCACGCTGGTGCATGAGCTATTGAAAGATTGAATCGCGGCCTTTTCTAACCGCCCAGCATGCGCAGGGCCAGGCCTGCCAGCGCGCAGCCGGCCAGCAGCGGCAGCACCCCCAGCTTGAAGCGGAACAGCGCCACACCGGCCAGCACGGTGATGGCGATGGAGGCGATGTCCACCCCACCGGCAAAGCCCTGCGGCCACCACACGTGCCAGGCGAAGAACAGGGCCAGGTTCAGGATCACGCCCACCACGGCGGCGGTGATGGCCGTGAGCGGCGCCGTGAAGCGCAGTTGGTTGTGCGTGGTCTCGATCAGCGGCCCGCCAGCCAGGATGAACACGAACGAGGGCAGGAAGGTAAAGAAGGTCACCACCGAAGCCGCCAGCGTGCCGGACCAGAAGGCCGCGTCGGGCCCGAGCACGTTGTGCAGCCAGCCGCCGAGAAAGCCCACGAAAGCCACCACCATGATCAGCGGGCCGGGCGTGGTCTCGCCCAGCGCCAGGCCGTCGATCATCTGCCTGGCATCGAGCCAGTGGTAGTGCTCCACCGCACCCTGGTACACGTAGGGCAGCACGGCATAGGCCCCGCCAAAGGTCAGCAGCGCCGCCTTGGTGAAGAACCAGCCCATCTGCGTGAGCGTGCCCTCCCAGCCGACCAGCGCCACCAGCACCCCCATGGCCGCCAGCCACAGGCCGCCGCCTACGGCCAGCACCTGCGCCAGGCGCTTGCGACTGAACAGGGCATGGGCCGGCGTGGGCGTGTCGTCGTCGATCAGCGCGGGCCCATAGCCCTGCTCGGCGCTGCCGTGGCCGCCGGCCGAGAACAGCTGCGGCCAGCGCTGCCCAGCCACATGCCCGGCGAGCGCGGCCGCGAGCACGATGGCCGGGAAGGGCACGCTGAACGCCATGATGGCCACGAAGGCCGCCGCCGCCATGCCCCAGAGCCAGCGGTTCTTGAGCGCGCGCGTACCGATGCGGTGCGCGGCATGCAGCACCAGCGCCGTCACCGCCGGCTTGATGCCGTAGAAGATGCCCTCCACCAAGGGCAGGTGCCCCCAGGCGATGTACACCCACGACAACAGCACCAGCAGCACCAGTGAGGGCAGCACGAACAGCCCGCCCGCCACCAGCCCGCCACGCGTGCGGTGCATCAGCCAGCCGATGTAGGTGGCCAGTTGCTGCGCCTCGGGGCCGGGCAGCACCATGCAGTAGTTGAGCGCATGCAGAAAGCGCTTCTCGCTGATCCAGCGCCGCCGCTCCACCAGCTCGGTGTGCATGATGGCGATCTGCCCGGCCGGCCCGCCAAAGCTGATGCAGCCGAGCTTGAGCCAGAACCACAGGGCCTGGGTGAACGGTACATCGGTGGGGCGTGCATCGCCGTTGGGGGCATCGGCCCCGCTGGCCACGGCTGCCGTGCTGTGGGTGTCTGTCATCGTCGGGATTCCATTCAGATCGCTCATGCCTGCACCGCCTGCGGTGCCCAGCGGTGGGTTTCCTGCGGGCCGCTGACCCCTTGGCGGCACCAGGCATACAGCGCGTCGTACACCGGCATGGCGGCCGCGAGCATGGCCATGTCGTCGCCTGCGTGCAGCTGTGAGAGGCCGAGCGACACCGCCAGCAGCCCTGCGGCCTGCGGCGCCAGCTGCAGCTGGTCGGTATCAGCACCGCGCACGATGCAGGCCAGCGCAGCCAGGGCCGGGTCGACCTGCAGGCCAAACGCGGCCAGCAGCGCATCGAAGCTGCACAGCGCGCCTGCGTGTGTGATGGGCGCGCCGGGAATGTCGTAGGCCACGGCACGGAGCCGCTGCGCCTCGGGCAGCACCTGGGCCGCATCCACGTAGAGAAACTCTGCGCGCGGGTCGATGAAGCGGCGTACCAGCCAGGGGCAGGCAATGCGGTCGATTTGGGGCTGCGCGCGGGTGATCCAGCGCGACGCAGCCGTGCCGTCCACCCCCAGGTCGGGCCGCTTGGGCACCGCCAGGGGCCGCATGGCGCGCCAGCGGGCCAGGTCCTCGGGCGTGTCGACGCCGGGCTCGCCCCCCTCGAATCCCCCCGCCAGAAAGCTGGCGTTCCAGCCTGCCTGCCGCAGCACGGCCGCCGCCTCCCGGCTCACGGCGTGGCCGTACACGCAGTACACAACGGCCTCGCGGGGTGGGGCGCTGGCTGCCAGGGCGGCGATGTCTTCGGGTGTGCAATGCCGCGCGCTGGCCAGCAGGTGCGCGCTCTCGTCAAAGCGAGGCCGCCGGCGCACATCCAGGACAAGCGGAGCCCCGGGCGTGCCGATGCGCGCAGCGAGATCCTGGGGAAGAACGGAGAAGGAGAAAGGGGCGTTGCCCATAGAGGTGTCCACGGATGATGACTCCGGCAAAGAGTGATCAGCACTTGGATGGGACACCATCTATCCGTGAGGATTCGGGAGGCTGGTTTCCCGATGTGTAAATCTTAGCAGGAGTTTTTGGCACGGCGATGCCATTGCCTGGCACACGTCTGCTCTGGCCCATGGTGCAAAGTGGCTAAGATGGCGGCCCTTTGCAACGCCGCCCTGCGCCCCATGTACATCGACCAAGCCACCGCCCACGACCTGGATGCCGTCGTCTCTACCCTGCAGGAGGCGGCCCAGTGGCTGCAAGGCAATGGCCGGCCCCTGTGGTCCCCGGCAGACTACAGCGCCGAGCACATAGGGCGTGACATTGGCGCCAGCGCCTACTGGATTGCGCGTAGCGGGCCAGGTCCAGGCACGGAGGTCGCGGGCGTCATGCGCCTGGACCTCGAAGACTCCCACTACTGGCCTGAGATCGCCGCAGGGTCCTCTGTCTACCTGCACAAGCTCGCGGTGCGCAGGGCCTGGGCGGGACAGGGCGTTTCAACGGCCTTGCTGCGCTTTGCGCGCGAGCGAACGCAGGCCTTGCAACGGCCCTGGCTGCGCCTGGATTGCGTTGCGGACCGCCAGGGGCTGCGGTCGCTCTACGAAGGCTTCGGATTTGTGCTGCACAGCGAGGTATCCAAAGGGAACTGGGCACTGGCGCGTTACGAAATGGCGGTTGCGGCATAAGAGGTTTTCAAGAGGCCCGGGCTGTCATGCCGCGCCCGGTCCCCCCAGCACCATCGCATTCCACTCCCGCAGCGTCTTCTGCTTCTCCTCGGACGACAGTTCGTCGGCCTCTTCGCGCCGCAGCAATTGCTCCAGCATGGGCAGCAGGTCCTTGCGCTGCGATTGCTGCTGCAGAGGTTCCTCCAAGGTGTCCACCACCTTGTTGAACTCCACCTTGGTCGTGCGCAGGAATTGCGATGCGGTCTGCGTGAGCAGGGCGCGCACGGGCTTGTCCTTATCGTAGGCCAGCTCCATGCGGGTGCTGCTGTGGTCCTCGACCTGGGTGTAGTAGTAGTTCTGGGTGGCCGAGTCCGAGCTGAGTTCGGGCTCGCGCCGGGTGCGCAGCGAGCGGTGGAAGGCCGCGCTCAGGTCGGAGGTCTGCGTCTGCGTGATGGCGCGGTTGGCGGCTGAGCCGCCCGAGATCTGGGTCGACTGTTCGAGCTTGTAGTCGAAGATGTCGATCTCGTTGGTGTGGCGCGGGTTGATGGCGCGGCGGTTGGTCAGGAGCGTGGCCTTGAAGTCCGCCATGCCCGTGAGCAGGCTGTGGTCCTCTTCGCTGAAGGCGTCGGCATCGCTGCTGATGTCTGCTGGCCGCACCCTGGTGAGGCCGCTGGCCTGGTCGCCGGCCCCGTAGCCGCCGTGCAGGGCCGCGAAGGAGGACTTGAACAGGTCCACCAGCTCCTGGTTGCCGTTGCCGCGCTCGGCCGCCTTGTCGACGCGGCTGAGGTACTGCTGCACGGCCCGGGCCTTTTGCTCGGCGCTGCCCCAGATGGCACTCTGGCGCAGGTCGGTCTTCACGGTGGCCGTGCCCTTCAGCGTCTTGAGCTCGATCTCGCGGCTGTCGGCGCTGGCCGTGAAGCGCGTGCCCAGCACCATGGCACGTTCGCCCTTGTCGTTCAGGCCATAGATCTCGCTCTTGAGCTCCACCCGGGTCAGCAGCTTGCTGTCGAACTTCATCAGGCCGTCGAGGTTCACCAGCGGCGGTTCCCGCGTCAGGCCCTCCATGGCCTCATCGAAGCCCTTGGCCAGGGACTGCAACGCCTGCTGCTCCTGTGGCGTGAGGTCGCCCTCGACATCGATCTGCACCGTGATGCCCGACCCCGTGCTGACCGGCAAGCGCTGGTCGGCAATGGAAATGCGCACCGAGGCGCCCGACTGGGTCTTGATCGTCAGCGCGGCGCTGGCGCTGGGGCTGGACCGGATGGCCCATTGCGCATCGGCCGCCTTGCCCTGGATCTTGTCGGGCGAGTAGGTCGCCGCCACGTTCACGATGGTCTGCCGGTAGCTGCTGCCCGTGCTGGCCACCTGCTCCAGCAGGGCCGAGCCCAGGCCGGCAAAGCGGGCGCTCTGGCTGGTGGCACTGGCGTTGCGGCCGATGACCTGGTCCACGGCCGTGGTGGGGGCCTGTTCCCAGACCTGCATCCGCCCGTTGCGTGTCTGCAGGTTCGCCAATGCCTCGTAGGTCACGTCCACTGTCTGGAGAGACGAGGGGTACTGGGTGACGTGGAGAAATCGGGTATCGCCCGAGGCCGCAGGTGGAGGTGCGAGGGGTGCGGAGGCGGTGAAAGCAGTCGCTGTGACGGCCGCGGTGTCCGTCCCACTGGAGGGGATTGCAAGGGCTGTGCTCGGTGCGGCGGCGGCCTTGATGGTGGCGCTCTGTGTGCCCACGGCTGTTGCCGGAGAGGAAAGACTGACGGCACTCATTTTCTGGTTCTTGGTTTGTTGATGCGGTTCCGGTTGTTATCGGCAGGGCTTGAGAAAACTGAAGGCCCGTGCCGACCTGTGCGAAGCTCTGCACCCCCGACCAAAAATGAGGAGTGATGGCAAGCCATGGACCTGAAATTCAGCCACGTCGATGTTCTGGTGGGCAACCTCGAAGAGGCCTGTTCCTACTACGCGCGAATCTTCAGCGCGCGCGTGTCCAGGACCCTGGTCTGGGACCGTGGTGGCCTGCATGTGCGCTATGCCGTGGTGATGTTCGGCACCGAGCGCTTCATGCTCGTGCAGCCCATCGCCGGCAATCTCAAGGAATTGATGGATACCCAGGGCGAGGGCACGATCTACCGCCATTGCTATTCCACCCCCGACATCGAGGCCGCCTATGACGAACTGGTGGCCGCTGGCGTTCAGCCGGAGGATGAGAACGGCAATCGACTGGACCGGGATGGGCTGCGCACGCCCAGCGGTACCCGCATCCTGTGGCTGCCCAAGCGGTTTGGACACTTCTCGATCGAGCTGCTGGAGGCGCGGGAGCTTGAGCGCTTTATCGCGGAACTGTTTGCGGACAGCAGCGCCTCGTAGCGCACCTCCCCATGGCGCTCAAGGCCTGGCAATGAATGCCTGCTTGGCCTGCCGGTCAAAACCCGCAGACTCATAAAACCGCAGCGTGGCCTCGTCCTTGCGGCCTGTCATCAGCATCACCTTGTAGCAGCCCTGGGCCCAGGCAAATGACAGGGCATCGTGCAGCACGGCCCTGGCGTACCCGTGTCCTCGGTGATCGGCATGGGTCACCACGTTCTCGATCAAGCCGTAGGGTCGGCCACCGCGCGTGAGGTTGGGCACGATGGTGATGGTGCAGCTGGAGATCAGTTGGCCGTCCACATAGGCCCCCGCATACCGGTAGCGGGGGCTGCCCAGCAGCTCGTTCCAGATTTGCTCCAGCGCCTCGCCATCGGGCAGCGGTTCGTCATCGGCATGCAGGTGGCCATAGAGCGCCAGCAACTGCGCCAGCTCGGATCGTGCGATAGGGCGGATCTCCATGCGCGCATTCTGCATGGTCAGTTCACGCCACCCGCCGCGCGCCAAACCACTCACCCAGAAAATCCGCCAGCGCCCGTGTCTTGGCCGACAGGTCGCTCTTGGTCGGGTAGACCAGCGTCACGTCGGCGGCGGGCAGGGCCCAGCCTGGCAGCACGGGGGAGAGGCGGCCTGACTCCAGATAAGCCGCCACATCCCAATGCGAGCGCATGAGCACGCCATGCCCTTCCAGCGCCCAGGTGGTGGCCGCTGCGCCGTCATTGGTGCTGAGCATGCCACGCACCTTCACGGTCTCCTGCCGCTCGCCCTGGCGCAGGTGCCAGGTGCCGTAGGTCTCGTCGCTCTCGCGGATCACGATGCACTGGTGGGCCAGCAGGTCGGCTGGCTGCACAGGCTCGCCCGCCTGGTCCAGGTAGGCGGGCGACGCGCACAGCACGCGCTGGTTGGCCATGAGGCGGCGGGCCGTGAGACGCGAGTCGGGCAGGTCGCCGAAGCGCACGGCGGCGTCGAAGCCCTGTTCCACCAGGTTCACGGGCCGGTCGGTCAGGTGCAGTTGCACCTCCACCTCGGGGTAGGCGCGTGCAAAGGCCGACAGGGCCGGGGCGATGTGCACGCGGCCAAAGCCCAGCGTGGCGGCCAGCTTGATGAGGCCGCGCGGTGAGCTGCGGGCGCCGGCCACCGTGCGCTCCAGCGCCTCCAGGTCGCCCAGGATGCGGGCGCCGTCGAGCAGGTAGGTCTCGCCCTCGGGCGTGAGGTTGATGCGCCGGGTGGTGCGGTGCAGCAGGCGTACGCCCAGCCGGTGCTCCAGCTGGGCCAGGCGCCGGCTGACCGCGGGCGGGGTGATGCCCATCTGCTGCGCAGCCGCGGCCAGGCTGCCTTCCTTCATGAGCAGGGCAAAGAAACGCAGGTCCGAAAAGCCGTCCATGGATACCTTATTCGTGCTTTGAATTTATGAATGAAGTAATTTTGACGGTATTTATGGCTTTGAACATCACTCATAAGATTCAATCCACAACAAATGCCGCAGGAGACAGACCCATGACGCCGCTTTCCCTTCCTCGCCGCCGCCTGGCCACCGCCGCGGTAGCTGCCGCCACGCTGGCCGTGCTGGCGACCCCCGCCGCCATGGCCCAGGGCGCGGCCTATCCCAACAAGGCCATCAAGCTCGTGGTGCCTTACGCCCCGGGCGGCAGCGCCGACATCGCCGCGCGGCTGGTGACGGATGAGTGGGGCAAGGCCTTGGGCGGCTCCCTGTTCATCGAGAACAAGGGCGGCGCCGGCGGCAACATCGGTGTGGACATGGTGGCCAAGGCCGCGCCGGACGGCTACACCATCGGCCTGCAGACCGTGTCGCTGGCCATCAACCCCGGCCTTACGGCGAAGATGCCGTACGACACCCTGAAAGACCTGGCGCCCATCGGCCTCGTGGCCAGCTCGCAGCATGTGCTGGTGGTAAACAACGCCTTGCCGGCCAGGAACATCAAGGAACTGGTGGCGCTGCTCAAGGCCAAGCCGGGGCAATACTCCTACGGCTCGGCCGGCGCGGGCAGCACCTTCCACATGTCGGCCGAGCTGTTCAAGGCGGTTGCGGGCACGCCCATCGTGCACATCCCCTACCGCGGCGGCGGCCCGGCCATGATCGACACCATGTCGGGCCAGGTGGCGCTGAGCTTTCCGGTGCTGTCGGCCGCGCAGCCGCATGTGCAGGCGGGCAAGCTGCGGGCCCTGGGCGTCACGGGCACCAAGCGCTCGGCACTGATGCCCGATGTGCCCACCATTGCCGAAGCGGGGCTGCCCAGCTACGCTTTCGAAACCTGGTTCATCGTGTTCGCGCCGGCCGGCACGCCCAAGCCCGTCATCGACAAACTCAACACCACCTTGAACCAGGCACTCAACACCCCCGCGCTCAAGGAGCGCATGGCCAGGGACGGCTTCGACCCGATTCCATCGACCCCAGAGCAGGCCCGCGCACGGCTCGAAAAAGAGATGCCCCAGTGGGCCAAGCTGATCAAGGAGCGTGGCATCACTGCCGAGTAGACCCGCGCCGAAGCCCCAACGACACCATGACCACAACGACCCCGCTCTTCCCCGGCTTCACGCCCTACCGCGTGCCCACGCCCGACGGCCAGCACATCCACGCGCTGGTGGGCGGCACGGGCCCGGCCCTGCTGCTGCTGCACGGGCACCCGCAGACTTCGGCCATCTGGCACAAGGTGGCGCCGGTGCTGGCCCAGCACTTCACGCTGGTGCTGGCGGACCTGCGGGGTTATGGCGACTCCGCCAAGCCCGTGGGTGATGCCGAGCATTCCCTCTACAGCAAGCGCACCATGGCCGCCGACATGCTGGCCGTGATGCAGCACCTGGGCCACCCGCGCTTCACCGTGCTGGCCCACGACCGGGGCGCCCGCGTGGCGCACCGCCTGGCGGCCGACCACCCCGCGGCCGTGCAGCGCATGGTGCTGCTCGATATCGCGCCCACGCTGGCCATGTACGAGCAGACCAGCAATGCCTTTGCGCGCGCCTACTGGCACTGGTTCTTTTTGATCCAGCCCGCACCGCTACCCGAGCGCCTGATCGAGGCCGACCCCGCCGCCTACGTGCGCGACGTGATGGGCCGGCGCAGCGCGGGCCTGGCCCCGTTCGATCCGCGGGCCCTGGCCGAGTACGTGCGCTGCCTGGGCCTGCCCGGCACGGCCCACGGCATCTGCGAGGACTACCGCGCCGCCGCCGGCATCGACCTGGTGCACGACCGCGCCGACCGCGACGCGGGCCGCCAGCTGGCCATGCCGCTGCTGGCCCTGTGGGGCGAGCAGGGCGTGGTGCACCAGTGCTTCAAGCCCCTGGCCGAATGGCAGCGCCTGGCGGCCGACGTGCGCGGGCATGCACTGCCCTGCGGGCACTACATCGCCGAAGAGGCGCCCGATGCGCTGCTCGAAGCGGCCTTGCCCTTCCTGCTGGATGGCCGATAGGCAAGAACCTGCACAACAAACCAACGATGACCATGACCACCCCCACGACGCTCTACCAGAAGCTGGTGGCATCGCACACCGTGGCCGTTCTGGACGAACAGAACGTGCTGCTGTTCTGCGACCTGCACCTGATGAACGAATACACCAGCCCCCAGGCCTTCGCCGGCCTGCACGAGGCCAGGCGCGGCGTGCCTGTGCCGGGGCAGAACGTGGCGGTGGTGAGCCACATCATCCCCACGCACCCGGTGCGCTGGCGCACCATCCAGGACCCGCCCTCGGCCCTGCAGGCCAGCAATCTCAAGGCCAACTGCGACCGCCACGGCATCCCGCTGTTCGACACCAACGACCCGCTGCAGGGCATCGAGCACGTGATCGCGCCCGAGCACGGCATGGTGCGCCCGGGCATGGTCATCATCTGCGGCGACAGCCACACCACCACCTACGGCGCGCTGGGCGCGTTGGGCTTTGGCATCGGCACCTCGGAGGTGGAGCATGTGCTGGCCACCCAGACCCTGGTCTACCGCCTGGCCAAGGACATGCGCATTCGTGTGGACGGCGTGCTGCCTGCGGGCACCACGGCCAAGGACCTGATCCTCATGGTCATCAGCCGCATCGGCGCGCAGGGCGCGCGCGGTTATGTGGTGGAGTTCTGCGGCAGCGCCATCAGCGCGCTGTCGGTGGAGGCGCGTTTCACGCTGTGCAACATGGCGGTGGAGGCCGGTGCGCGCGGCGCGCTGATCGCCCCGGATGAAACGGCCATAGCCTACGTACTGGCCAAGGCCCCCGACATCACCGGCGACGTGCGCGAAAAGGCCCTGGCCCACTGGGCCACGCTGCGCAGCGACGAGGGTGCCGTGTTCGGCGTGGAGCATGTGTTCGACGCCAGCGCCGTCGCCCCCTTCGTCACCTGGGGCACCAGCCCCGACCAGGCCATGGCCATCAACGCCACCGTGCCCCGGCCCGAGGACATCACCGATGCCGTGCAGCGCAGCAGCGCCGAGCAGGCCCTGCGCTACACGGCCCTGGCGGCAGGGCAGCCGCTGGCGGGTGTGCCGGTGCAGCATGTGTTCATCGGCTCGTGCACCAATGCGCGCATCGAGGACCTGCGCGAGGTGGACCGCATCGTCGGCAGCCGCCATGTGGCCAGCGGCGTGCGCGCCATGGTCGTGCCCGGCTCGGGCGCCGTAAAGGCCCAGGCCGAGGCCGAAGGCATTGCCGCGCGCCTGGTGGCCGCAGGCTTCGAGTGGCGCCAGCCCGGCTGCTCCATGTGCCTGGCCATGAACGACGACGTGCTGGCCCCCGGCCAGCGCTGCGCATCCACCACCAACCGCAACTTCGAGGGCCGCCAGGGCCGTGGCGCCATCACCCACCTGATGAGCCCCGCCATGGCCGCCGCAGCAGCCATCACCGGCTGCATCACCGACGTAAGGACCCTGGAGGTGACTGCATGAGCGCCGACAACAACACCACCGTGCGCGGCCACGCGGCCCTGCTCGACATCGCCAACCTCGATACCGACCAGATCATGCCCAAGCAGTTCCTGCGCGGCATCGACAAGTCGGGCCTGGCACCGGGCCTGCTGTACGACCTGCGCTTCGACGGTGCGGGCCAGCGGCGGCCGGATTTCGTGCTCAACCAGCCGGCCTTTGCCGGCACCGATGTGCTGCTGGCCGGCAGCAACTACGGCTGCGGCTCCAGCCGCGAGCATGCCGTGTGGGGCATGCAGCAGTACGGCTTCAGGGCCGTGGTGGCATCCAGCTTTGGCGAGATCTTCTACTCCAACGCCATGAACAACCGTCTGCTGCTGGCCATGGTGAGCGAGGCCGATGCCCAGGCCTTCATGCACGAGGCCCGTGCCAGTACCGGTCCGTTGGCCATGGAGATCGACGTGGAGCAGCGCCAGGTGCGCACGGCGGGCCACAGCGCGCCATTCACCATCTCCGAGCGGCACCGGAGCATGTTCCTCGACGGGCTGGACGTGATCGGTGCCTCGCTCACCTACCAGGCGCAGATCGATGCCTTTGCCAGGCGGCACTGGGCCGCGCAGCCCTGGGTGAAGGACGTAGCGCGGCGCACGCGGGAGCGGCTGCAGGCGTAGGAATGCACCGGGTCGAAAAATGCTGGTTTCCGTGAGGTTGTGGGCACCAATGCAGGATGGGTTCCTGGGCCCTTGCAATGGCGCCCTATAGTCGGTTCTTTCTGCCGCCTGATACCCATGCAACCCTTCACTCTCACCCGCAGCGATTTTTCTGAGCTTCAGACGCGAATGTTGGCCAGCACCCGGGCTTACGCCAGGCAGAAGGGGCGCAAGGAGCCATTCCATGATCCCGCCAGGGAGACGTCATCGGTGGGCAAGCGCATGCTGGCGAAATTTCTGCTCTGGCTGGCGTTGGGCCTGTGCTTCTTCGCCCTGTTTCGCATGTTCGACAAGGGCGCCCTCGCGCCAGGCTATGTGCTGTGCGCACTGGCCTCGGTGCTGGTGACGTTGGTCCTGGTTGGAGGGGCGTTCGTCGTCTACACCAAGCGCCTGTACCACGCGATGGTGGCCGACGACGGCTGGTTCCTGTCACCCCAGTCCGTCGATGCAAACGAGATGGGTGTGGACCAGACGTTCAAGGCGGGGTGCATGCACCTGGACTGGTCCGCCTTCACCCACCGGCAAGAGAACGAGAGCAAATTCTTCCTGTTCATCGAGCCCGGCCATTGCCTTCCGGTGCCCAAGGCGGCGCTGTCGGCACCGGCGCAGGACCTCATCACGCAGCGCATTCCCCTGCTGGACTGAGCCAGGTCCGGCCTCAGGTCTTGGGTGCAGCGGCTGCAGCTTTGCCTGCAGCCTGCGCCTTCTGGGTCTTGTTGTAGACCTCCATCACGGTGGCGAAGTCGCGCTCGAAATTGATGGCCAGGAAGGTGTCGTTGCCCGGCAGCAACTGGCGCAGCTTGGGTGAGAAGCTGTAGCTGTAGGAGCACTTGGTCACGCGCGCCTGCACTTCGGGCGAGACGTCCTTGCCCAGGGTCCAGGTCTCGGTCATGAAGGGCGGGCTCTCCCACAGCGTGCGAATGCTCGACCCTTTCACGTCACCCTTGACCACCATGCGCTGGTACAGGTCGCTGGCCACGGCTGCGGCCGGGTAGAAGCCGTGCATCACGCCGGTCACGGAACGCTCGTGGCCGTTGGAAAACACCACCTCGTAGTTCTGGTCGGGCACCAGGCCCAGCGCGGGGAACAGGGCGCGCGGCGCCAGGTTGCCCGAGTTGGACGTGGGCGTGGTGTGGGCGATCTTCTTGCCCACCAGGTCCTGCGGTTTGGTGAACGGGCTGTCCACCCGCGATATCAGGATCAGCCTGTACGAATTGCGCAGCCCGCTGGCCTTGTTGCCCGGCACGCCAAAGGGGGCGGGCTGGCCCGCGGCCACCAGTTGCGGCACCAGGCCGGGGTTGACCTGGGCGAGCTGCACCTTGCCGGCGACGACGCCGTCGATCAGTTCCTTCTCGCCCAGCGTGTCGATGTTCACGCTGCGCTCCAGCGACTCGCCCTGCAGGTTCTGCAGGTCCATGTTGCCGCAGCGTGCCAGGTGGTTGAAGTAGTCCCCCCAGATGAGCATGGTCTCGCTCTTGGCGTAGGTCTTGGGCATGGCAACGACCAGCTTCTCGCGCGCGCCGCCAAACAGCGGGGCGGCAGGTGCGGCGGCCTGCCGCGCGGCAGTGGTCTTGGCCGGCGGGGTAGCCGGGGTCTGCGCGGCCACGGGGCCCAGCAGCAAGGTGGCGCCCGACAGCAGCGTCGCGCACAGGCGCGCATCCAGTGGCTTGGTGGCAAACATGGTGTTGTATCTCCCTCGATTCGTTCTGGTAAGCGGCAATGCGAGGCCGCCCGGCAGCGCAGGCCGGCCGGATGGCCGGGCGCTGGAGGAGGCTGTGCGTTGGGAAGGGGTGCCCTGCGGGCGGCCTGCGGCTGCACGGCGGTGCGGCACAGGCCCTGAAATGGGTGGCCAGTATGCACGAGGCGAGCGGGGTGTTTGTAACCTTGGCGACTGCGCGAGGCACCGGCGTGGCGCGCGAGCCAAGAGGCAGGGCAGCCATGGCCCGGTTGACGTGCTGTCAAGCGCCGAATCGGCGGCCATGGACAAGGTGGAGAGGGCGCAGCACCCGCGGCGCGGCAACAATCCAATCACTTGCTTCGCAGACCATCCCGGTCGCCACACATCCCTGCGCCATGTCCCAAAACGCCCACACCCTGCACCTGTTCTTCGAGGACCCGATCCGGCTCAAGTACGCCCAACTGGTCTACCAGTACGTGGCCGAGGGCAACAGCGATCAGGCCGGGCGCTGGGCCGAAAAGCTGGGGACAGAACTGGCACAGCTGTGGAACCCCGAGTGGTTCAACCAGCAGGTCACGGCCACGCCCGGCTACCTGCAGCTGAACTTCGATACCGGCACCAGCGACCCGTTGCCCCTGTCGCCTATCGGGGCGCTTTTCGGCCATGGCCTGCAGGCCGCCGTGCTCGACGTGTTCTACGACCAGGTCGGTGAAACCCAGCGCATGTACTTCGACAAGGGCCAGTGGGTGCCGCGCCAGTACTTCCTGGCGCTGTACCCGCACCTGCAGGCCATCGTCGAGCCCGCGCACGACCCGGACGATGGCGACGAGCCCGGCGAACGCGCTGCGGCCGACGCGCACGACCCGGCCAAGCCCATCTCCGTCGCCCGCCTGATGAAGGACGAGGCCAGGAAGCGCAAGGAGGCACAGGAGGCCGCCGAGGCCTTTGTCGAGATCGCCAAGGCCATGGGCAAGAACGGCGTCAAGAACACCATGGACGGCGTCATCGGCGTGGTGGTGCTGGGCTCGGCGCTCAAGGGCCTGCTGCACGCCGCGGTGTTCACCGTGGCCACCGTGCTGCTGTTCAAGGGCCTGTGGCTGTGGCTGGGGTTGGGCCTGGTGCTGGCCATCGCGCTGCCGATGTACTACGCGGCGCGCACGCACCGGGAGCTCAAGGGCGATGACGGCGATGAAGATGACAACCAGGCCGGCGGCGAGCAGGCCAGCACCGGCCACTGACCAGGGAGAAGAACGACATGCTGACACAGATCGAATGGTGGGGCGGGGTGATCTTCGTGCTGGGGGCGTTGACCTACCGGCTGGTAATGGGCGCGCTGGAGAAAGACGAGGGCTACGACTGGTACCGCTGGCTGATGCGCCTGTTCTTCGTGCTGCCGGGGATACTCCTGGTGGGGTACTTTTATCCACTGGAGCGCCTGGCGCTGCAGTACGCCTACCTGGGAGTGCTGGGCGTGGCGCTGCTGGCGGTGGCCGGGGTGATCGTGCAGGAGGTCACGGGCGATGCCGATTCGGACAAGGACAAGGCCGCCAAGGCCGGGAGGGAGGGAGAAGAAGAGAGAAAGCGCCAGGCCGGGGAGGACGGTGAAGACGACGAGCCTGGCTGGCTGATGACCACCGTGGGCGTTGCCGTGCTGTACAGCCCGGTGCTGGCGGCCTGCGGGCTGGCCTGCCACAAGGCGTGGCCCATGGTTCAAAGACTGGTGTGAGAGGGTATCGGATGGCCGCCTGTGTCCACCAGCCCGCTGCGGGACGCGGCGGCTGTTCGATGCCCTCGCTTTTTGGGCACCGGGGGAGCTGGCGCAGGAGACAATGCCTGCCGGAGGCCTCGGCCTCTTTTTGCTGCCCTGTTCAAACCCCCTTGCTGGCTTGCCGCCCACCATCCATGGCCCACGATTCGTTCCCGGAGCTTTTGTCCCTCTACATGCGCCGCATCCGCGCAAGTGCCTCGGGGGTGGCCACCGAGATCGGCCTGAGCCGCGAGGCGGTGAACAACTGGCGCAACGGCATGTCGGCACCCAACGCCCGCTCGCGCGAGAAGGTGGTGGCCTGCACCCGCTACCTGCGCCTGACCGAGGCAGAGGCCAATCGCCTGCTGAGCGCCGCCGGGTTCGCGCCCGAGTTCCCGCTGCAGGCCGAGGTGGAGGCGCCTGCGGCGGCCGCAGGCACCGCCCATGGTGTCGATAGCGAACAGCCCTTCTGCGCCTTCCAGGCCCGGCTGTTCGGCCAACTCGCCCAGGCCATGCCGTACCCGATCTCCATGCTGCTGTCGCCCGCCCACTGGGGGCAGCCGCCGTTCCGGCCCGAGTTGCTGCAGCGCGCGCGCCAGCAGTACGGCGCCAGCTCGGTGCTGCACATCCAGCCGCCCTACAGCGTGAGCACGGCGCCCACCGAGTATTTTGCCGCCATCGGCCGCCAGTGCGGGCTGGGCGAGGTGCAGTCGGACTATGAATTCGAATCCGCGCTGGAGCGGCGCCTGGTTGCCGGCGAGCGCCTGTTCTGCCTGGTCAGCCGTTTCGAACAGGGCACGCCTGCCTTGCGCGAAACCCTGGCCGGCATCCTGCGCAGTCTGAGCGAGATGCACAGCGGCCGCCTGCACCTGCTGCTGTGCGGTGGCGAGGCGCTGGCGGACCTCAAGTACCGCAGCGGCGACATGTCGCTGCTCAACATCGCGCAGGTCAACCATTGGCCCGAGCCCACGCTGGCCGATCTGTCCATCCTGGCACGCCAGCGCTGGCCCGGCCACGACTGGCCCGCACCCGTGCTCGCCCACCTGCTGGAGGCCAGCGGCGGCCACCCTGCGCTGTTCGAGGAAGGGCTGCAATGGCTGGTGGAACAAGGTGTGAATGAGACCCAGGCGGCATCCGCCGCGCTGCGCACGCAGCTGGCCGGCAGCCCGCGCCTGTGGCAGACCTTTTTGCCGCTGGCGCAAGAGGGCGCCCCGCGCGAGCGCCTGCGCGCCCTGCTGCAGGCCGAGGACCTGGGCCGCGCACGCCCCTACCTGCAGGACGACGACCTGCGCCGCCTGTTCTGGGGCAACCTCATCCACGTGCGCGGCACGGGCGATGCAGCGCGCCTGCACTGGCGCTGCGACACGGTGCGCCATGCGGGCCTGATGGTGCTGGATTCATGCTCGACCAACTGAAGCACTACATGACCTGGCCCGTGGTCAGGGCCTTGCTGGTGGCGGCTGCGACGCTGTTCATCGGCAGCGCGCTGCTCACGCCGCACCTGAACCCGGCCACCCGCGGATCGGTGCGCACGGCCGAGAGCATCGGCCCGGTGTGGGGCGAGCTGGTGCAGTGGCGCGTGGCCCTGGTGCAGGCCAGCCAGGAGCTGGGCCATTGGCCCGAGGACATCCAGAAGTACGCGCCGCAGATTGCCTTCCCCAAGCTGCGCGTCACCTCGCCCGGGCCGCTGCGCCTGCAGGCCGACGTGATCAGCGACCCTGCGCTCGGCAACCTGTCCGGCACCCAGGTGCTGCTGCACATGACGCCCGACATGTACCACTGGACCTGCCGGCCCGGCAAGCCGCCCATGCCACCGGGCATGCTGCCCATCAGCTGCGCAGCCGGCCCCGAGAGCCAGGACGGCAAGGGCGACGACATGGACCCCGATGCCATCCGCCAGGCCCGCATCGCTGCGGTGGAAGCGGCCGAGCCGTTTGGCTGGCTGCGCAGCCTGATCAAGTGGTGCGCTTTGATCTTCGTCGTTGGCGCCGTGGTGTGGGTGCTGCGCCACCCGCTGATCGGCCCGGCGCAACTGCGCCCCGAGAAGCTGCTGCGCACGCCGATTGCGCGCCTGCCGCGCGTCGACCAGTTGCTGCGCACGGTGGGCCGGCTGCGTGCCACGCTCGAAGTCGCCGAGGTTCGCACCCGGGACTGGCAAAGCGCCGTGCAGTTCGCGCACGACGACCCGGCCGACCAGTCCATGGTGCTGGCCGAGCGCGTGTCCGCCCGCAGCCAGCCGGCCCGAGACTGGGCGCTGCCCGGTGCGGTGTTCGAGTGGCAGTTTCCGCCCGACCTGCCGGTCTCGCTGGACCGCTGCCTGCTCTACATCCCCGCGCCGGGGCTCGACGAAGGCACCGTGCTGCGCCAGCTGCGCGCCGCGCAGACCGGTACCGACGTGCTGCTCATCCTGTGCGACCACGGCACGGAGAACCCCTGGCCCCTGCTGCGCGCCCACACCGACGATGGAGCCAACCTGCATGTGATGGTGGACAGCGCCAGCCAGACCGAATGGCTGCTGTCGGGCCAGCCCCTGCAGGTGCTGCTGCGCCTGCTCTCGGCCCAGTTGCGCGTGACACGCATCTCGCCTTACCAGACCCGCGGCGGTGTCACGCGCGAAGGCTCCTTCTTCGGCCGCGAGCAGTTGCTGGCCCGCGTGGTCAACCGTGAGCCGGCCAACTACCTGGTGGTGGGCGGGCGCCAGTTGGGCAAGAGCAGCCTGCTCAAGGCCGTGCAGCGCCGTCTGCAGGGCCACCCGCAGATCGTCTGCCACTACGTCTCTTTGCGCGACCACCGGCTGGCGCCGCGCATGGCGCTGCAGTTCGGCCTGCCGGCCGACACGCCGCTCGAGGCCATCGTGGACCACCTGCAGGCCCAGTACACCGGCAAGCGCCTGTACCTGCTGATCGACGAGGCCGACCTGTTCTTTCGCGACGAGTCGGCCAACGGCTACCACCAGCTGTCCACCCTGCGCTCGCTGAGCGAGGAGGGGCGCTGCTGGTTCATGCTGGCCGGCTTCTGGGACCTGTATGCCACAGCCGTGCTCGACTACCAGAGCCCGCTGCGCAACTTTGGCGAGGTGCTGGCCATCGGCGGGCTGGAGCGGCCGGCCTGCAAGGCCTTGGCCACCGAGCCGCTGCGCCGCCTGCGCCTGGGCTTTGGCGGCGATGCGCTGGTAGAGCGCCTGGTGGATGCCAGCGGCCTGCGCGCCAATCTGGTCGCCATCCTGTGCCAGGAATGCCTGGAAGCTTTGCAGCCCGGCGAGCGCGTGATCGAGGCCCGCCACCTGAACCAGGCCCTGGCCTCCCAGCCCGTGCAGGATGCCCTGGCCGGCTGGGGCCGCCTCTCGCCCGACGACGCGGCCTGCCGCCTCGACCGCGTGGTGGTCTACCACGTGGCCCAGCAAGGCGAGACCAGCCTCGTGGCCCTGGCGGGGCTGTTGCAGGGCCATGGCGTGCAGGCCGACGCCCAGGCCCTGCGCCAGTCCCTCGCACGCCTGCAGCTGGCCTGGGTGCTACGCCGTGAGGCCGCCACCTACAGCTTTGCCATACCGCTCATGACGGCGCAGTTCGAACCCAGCGAGGTGGAGCTTTTGCTGCATCAGGAGTTGGCCGTGATGGCCAAGGCCTGACGAGCATGTTGCAGTTTTCTTCTGACGTTCTTTTTTTACATGGCCACCTCTTCTTCCTCCGTCACCCTTGAACACGACATCGGGTTCGAAACCATCGTTGCCGAGATAGAGCGCCTGGTCCGCTCCGGCCTGCACCCGGACCGCATCAGCGTGTCCCAGTACCCCGCATCGCAATGGGCCTGCAACCCTTTTTGGGCGCGCTACGATGGTCCTGACGAGGCCACCATCGCCCGGCGCGTGGATGCACAAATGGCCTTGCTGCGCCTGTTGCTGGAGCATGGTGCCGATCCCAACAAGCGCAAGAACCGCAATGCCACGCCCCTGGCCGTGTGCTGTGAGCAGCTGTGGGGCGGTCCCGAGGGGCGCCCTGTGGAGCGGCTGGGCCTGGTGCTGGCGGCAGGCGGCGACCCCCGCAAGACCAAGGACCCCGCGCTGTGCATTGCGCTCGGGCTGGGGGGCATGCGCGGCGAGGTTTTCAGCATCCCCTTTCGCGACGATGCCGAGGCCGGGCATGCCGATGCTGTGTACCAGGCCGCGGACATGTTGCTCCAGGCTGGCGCCGACATCGAGGCCTTGGACCACCGCGAGATGTACACGCCGCTGCTCATGGCTGCCTATGCGGGCAGTGTGCCGCTGATGCAGTTCCTGAAAGAGCGCGGAGCCAACGTGCATGCCACCAACCCTGACGGCTCCAATGCCTTGATGTACGCCGCGGGCGATGTGGACGGCCTGGCCAACAGCCGCGCCGGCTTCTCGACCACCTGGCACCGCATGGGCGACCCCGTGGCCACCACCCGCCAACTGCTCGCCTGGGGCCTGGACCCCGCTGCCGCCAACGCCCGCGGGCGCACCCCGCTGCGCCTGGCCGTGAATGCCGGCAACTTCGACGTGGCCGCCGTGCTGGCCGAAGCCCTGGCCGCGCAAGGCAAGCTGGCAGCGGCCGACGTGCGCCTGTTCAAAGGCACGGAGTACGAAGCCCGCGTGGCGGCCCTCACTACCAGCGTGCTGCCCAAGAAGCCGGCCAAGCCCAAGGCGCCCGAAGGCGAGGCGCAGCGCGCTTCGTGGGCGCGCGCCCCTGGTCTGATTGACGGTCCCACCGACTGGGATGCCAACCAGTACCCCCAATGGCTGCGCACCTGCCTCAAGGACGTGATAGCGCACCTGGCCTCGGGGAGCGACCCCCGCGTGCCGCCCGATGTGCTGTACCTGGAGTACGACGAGCACTTCCGCAGCCTGCGCTGGTCGCGCACCAAGTCCTACCTCAGCCGCAGCGGCGCGGTGGAAATGGAAGCCCGCGTGTTCGACTGGGCCCACATGCGCATCCGTTTCTCGCAGGTGGAGGACGACGACTGGGTGCTGCGCGAAGCCATCGAGCTGCCCATGGTGCCCCCCGGCACCCCGCCCGCCACCGAGGTCCTGTGCGAGGCCATCGGGCGGCTGTGCGCCAGGTACCTCAAGACCATGGGGTGATGCCGCCCGCCCATGGCGGTGCCCAAACCCTTTACGATGCCATCCGTTTGCACACACAAGAACTGGTTCTCGTAAGGGAGGAAAACACCTATGCCATTGTCCTGGTCGATCATTGCCACCCTCGGGCTCGCTGCTGCTCTGTCCGCTTGCTCCCCCGCCGTGCCTACCGAGTGGCGTGGCATTCCCGTGGTGAAGGACCAGCTCGTGAAGGTGGAGGACACCACCAACGACCATGGCCTGTATGCGGTGTACAGCGGCGTCTCGCGTGCAGACATGTTCCAGCGGGTGGCCACCGCCATGGCGGGTGCCGGCTACACCAAGGTGGGCGAGGCCTTCGAGGGCAGCGTCCACGGCTACACCAAGGGCACCGAGCAGTTGGCGGTGAAGGTGGACCAGTTCGGCGACCAGGTGTTCCTGGCCGTCTTTGACGCCAAGGGCAAGGAGCCTTTGATGCACGGCGTAATGTTTGGTAAGTACCAGCTCGGGGAAAAGACCACCGGGCAGGAGGCCAAGGACCAACTGCTCAAGGACCTTGCCAAGTGAGCCCGGAAAGCCAGTTCACCATGCGCATCCAGCTCGAATCCCCGCGCCAGGCCGACGTGGTGCAGCTCATCGACGACCTCGACGCCTTCCAGAAGCCACTGTACCCACCCGAGAGCCACCATGGCATCGACCTGAATGCGCTTTCGCGGTCCCACGTGCTGTTCGCCGTGGCGCGCAGCGCAGACGGCGTGGCCCTGGGCTGCGGCGCCATGGTGCTGGGGGCCGAGTTCAGCGAAGTCAAGCGCATGTATGTGCGCCCCGAGGCCCGCGGCCAGGGCTGCGCACGGGCGCTGTTGGCCTTTGTCGAAGCCGAGGCCGTTGTGCGCGGCTGCACCCGCTTCGCGCTCGAAACCGGCCCCCTGCAGCCCGAGGCGCTGGCCTTGTACGCGCGCATGGGCTACGAGCAGTGCGGGCCGTTTGGCGACTATGCGCCGGATGTACACAGCGTGTTCATGCGCAAAGAGGTGAGGGTGGCTGCGTGATGGCAGGGGGGCGGGCCGAAGACGCTACGCTGCGGCGCCTCACGGCCGGCGATGCCGAGGCTTTCAGCGCGTTGCGCCGTCTGGTCGCTGCAGACAATCCCGTCCCGCTGGGCCTTGGCTTGCGGGAGGAGTTGACGCGCCCGCTCCAGGGCTTTCGCGACCAGTTGTCGGCCTCGTCGAACGCCGTGTTTGGCGCCTTTGTCGGTGGAACGCTGGCCGCCACTGCTGCCTTGGCCCCATCAGGACCATTCACCTCCTCGCGCCACAAGCTCGTGTTGTGGGGCACCTTTGTGGCTCCTGCCCATCGCCGCAAGGGCCTGGGACGCGCCGTGGTGCGCCATGCCATCGATCATGCCCGCCACAATGGCGCGCGCCGCGTTCACCTCACCATGTACCTGCCCAACCCGGCTGCTGGTGCGTTGTACGAGTCCCTGGGCTTCGCCGTTTGGGGCACCGAGCCCGAGGCCGTGTGCATCGATGGCGTCTACCATGATGCAATCCAGATGGGTTTGCTGCTGCAGTAGGCGGCAAAGTGGCGCCTGGCATTGAACAGCAGGAGAAATCCCCATGCCGCAGACCATTGCTACGACCCCCGCGCCACAACACACCTTCTTCTGGCGCCGCCTTGGCGGCGGGACCGGCAGCGATGTCTGCCGCGTCTACCAGCGGGCCGATGGCGGCTGGGACCTGCGCGGCATGGCGGTGTTCCATGACGAGGGGCTGGCCTGCGATCTGGGCTATGCGGTCAGTGTCGATGCGCAGTGGGTCACGCAGTCGGCCCATGTGCAAGGCCATTGCGGTGAACGCCTGGTGGACCTGCGCTTTCACCCCGGTGCCGATGGCCGCTGGCGGGTGGGGCAGGGCGGCGGACCCGATGCAGATACCGGTGTTTCAGCCAGCGCGTGCCCGGACATGGATCTCAACTTCAGCCCCGCCACCAACATGATCGCCATCCGGCGCATGGCCTTGCAGGTCGGGCAGGAGGAACAGGCCCCCGCCGCCTGGTTGTCGTTTCCGGACTTGCGCTTGCAGGAGCTGCCGCAGGTCTATCGGCGGCTGGATACCGTGCGCTACCAGTACGACGCGCCTACGGTGGGGTACAGCGGGGTGCTTCAGGTGTGCGGGGATGGCGCCGTGGCAGGTTATCCGGAGCTTTTTGCGCGGGTCACGCTCTGAGCGAAGGCCTGCTCGGCCCAACGCGTTTCGTGGCAGCAACAGCCTCCCCAGGTGTCACGCACCTGACGCATTCACCCCCCAAGCTCCCGTGCTTTCTCATCCCTCGCAGAAAGACATTCCCCCATGGGCCTCGCACACACCACCTGGCGCCGTTCGGCCGCCGTCTTCGCCCTGGCCGCACTGACCACGGCCCTGGCATCCTGCGGCGGCAGCGACGATGACACCGGCGAATCCCGCGTCGCATCCCTCAAGCTGATCGGCACCGCCTCCATTCCCACCGGCACGCTGTTCGAGGGCGTTGAGTTCGGCGGCATCTCGGGGCTGGACCAGGCCACCGATGGCAGCTACTGGGCCATCTCGGACGACCGCGGTGGCGAGCGTGGCACGCCGCGCTTTTACAACCTCAGCATCGACTATGCCGCCACGGGCCCCGTCACGGTCAAGGTCAACCGCCAGACCTACATGCAGCGCGAGGATGGCTCCAGCTTCCCGGCCAACGCCCGCACGGTGGACCCCGAGGCGATCCGCCTGGCGCCCAATGGCAACCTGTACTGGTCGTCCGAGGGCAATTGGGGCACGACGGCAGCGACCCTGTTCCAGCCCTTCGTGCGCGAGATGACGACGGCCGGCAAGTTCGTGCGCGAGTTCAAGATGCCCGCGATCTACAACTACGTGGACAACACCACCACCGGCGCGCGCAGCAACAAGCTCTTCGAGGCGCTGACCGTGGCGCCCGATGGCACGGTGTTCGTGGCGAATGAGGATGCGCTGATCCAGGACGGCCCGCTCACCACCGTGCAGGCCGGCAGCGTGGTGCGCGTGACGGCCCTGGACCCGGCCACGGGCGCGGCCAAGGCGCAGTACGCCTACCAGTTGCCCAGGATCCCGGTGGATGCACCCGCTGGTGCACCGTTCGGGCCGGACAATGGTTTGTCGGACTTTCTGGCCATCGGCAACAAGAAGTTCATCGCCATCGAACGTGCCTTTGCATCGGGCATCGGCAACACCATCCGCCTGGTGCTGACCGAGATCACCGACGCCACCACGAACGTGACCAGCATGGCCAGCCTGGCAGGCACTGCGGCGTACACCCCGATGACGCGCAAGCTGCTGCTCGAGATGCCCATCACCTACCAGGGCGTCAAGCTCGACAACATCGAAGCCATCACCTGGGGCAAGACCCTGCCCAATGGCCACCGCACCATCGTGCTGGCGGCGGACAACAACTTCACCGCCGACACGCAGGCCAATCAGTTCATGGTGTTTGAAGTGATCCCGGACTGATGTGCTGCGGGTGGACCGCCAGCAGCCAAGCTGCTGGCCCTATCTCTCGATCATCTCCTGCACTTTGGCGGCCAGAGCCGCCACGTCGAAGGGCTTGGTGATCACCTCCATGCCAAACGCCAGCAGCCCGTTGCCCACGGCGGCGTTCTCGGCGTAGCCGGTGATGAACAGCACCTTGAGGTCGGGGCGCGTCACGCGGCCGGCGTCGGCCACCTGGCGGCCGTTCAGGCCGCCGGGCAGGCCCACGTCGGTCAGCAGCAGGTCGATGCGACGCTCGGACTGCAGCACGTGCAGGCCGGCAGGGCCGTCGCCCACCGAGATCACGTTGTAGCCCAGGTCCTCGAGCTCCTCGGCGATCAGGCCGCGGATGGTGGCCTCGTCCTCGATGAGCAACACCACCTCGCCATCGGCCCGGTGCTCGAAGGTGGGCGGGGCATGCAGGCCCGCCTGGTCGGCATCGCCCATGTAGCGCGGCAGGTACAGGCACATGGTGGTGCCTTCGCCAGGCACCGAGTAGATGCGCACCTGCCCGCCCGACTGGCGCACGAAGCCGTAGACCATCGACAGTCCCAGCCCCGTGCCCTGGCCCATGGGCTTGGTGGTGAAGAAGGGGTCGAAGGCGCGCGCGATCACCTCGGGCGCCATGCCCACGCCGGTGTCGGTCACGCACAGCGATATGTACTGCCCGGGCGGCAGTTCGCGCTCGGCCGCAGCGCGGTCGTCCAGCCATTTGTTGGCGGTCTCGATGGTCAGGCGCCCGCCGTTGGGTGCCATGGCGTCGCGCGCGTTGATGCACAGGTTGAGCACCGCGTTTTCGAGCTGGGATGGGTCCACCTGGGTGAGCCACAGCCCGCCCGCGCCCACCACCTCCACCTCGACCGAGGGGCCCACCGTGCGGCGCACCATCTCCTCGATGCCGCCCACCAGGCGGTTCACGTCAGTGGGGCGCGGGTCCAGCGTCTGGCGGCGCGAAAACGCCAGCAGGCGCTGGGTGAGCGCCGCGGCCCGGCGCACCGCGCTTTGCGCCATGCCGATGTAGCGCTCGGTGTTGTCGAAGTTCCTGGCCAAGAGGCGCTTTTCCAGCACCTGCAGGCTGGCGCTCATCCCCGCCAGCAGGTTGTTGAAATCGTGCGCAATGCCCCCCGTGAGCTGGCCGATGGCCTCCATCTTCTGCGACTGGCGGAATTTCGCCTCCACCTCCATCAGCTCGTGGGTGCGCTCGGTCACCTTGCGCTCGAGCGACTCGTTCATCTCGCGCAGCTCGGCCTCGTTCTCGCGCAGTGCCCGCTCGGTGCGCACGCGCTCGGTGGCGATGCGCGTGCGCCCGGCGATCTCGCGCATGAACTCGATCTCTTCCTGGGTCCAGTGGCGCACCTCGTCGCAGGTCACGAACAGCATGGCCACCAGGCGGCCCTGCTCCACCAGGGGGGTGTTCATGAGGGCGCGCGCGTGAAGGGGCTCCAGTCGCTCGGCCTGTGCCACGGTGCGCGGGTCGGAGCGCACGTCGTCGATGGCCACGAACTCGTCGCGTTTGTGGTCATCGATGAAGCTGCCGAAGTCGCGCAGGTGCAGCAGGCCCTGCAGCGGCGCCACGCCGGGCTGAGTCCAGTCGCTCTCCACGCTGAAGGTCTCGGCGTCGTGGTCGATGGCACCGTAGCCTGCTCGGCTGGCCTTGAGCGTTTCGCCCAGGATGCGCGCAGCGGCCAGGCTGATGGCGTGCACACTGTCGAGCACGCGCAGCTGGTTGGTGAAGCCGATGAGCGCATCGCGCTTGGTCTCCGCGGCCACGCGTTCGGTCACGTCCAGGCCTTCCACGAAGATGCCGGTCACCGACCCCGCGCTGTCGCGGATGGGCTGGTACACGAAGTCCACGTAGCGCTCGCTCACCGGCTCTCCGGCGTGCTGCTGCAGGTCGATGCGGGCGCCAAAGGCGGTCACCGCCCTGCCGGTGGCGTACACGCCGTCGAGCATGGTCACATAGCCCTGCTCGGCGGCCTCGGGCAGTGCCTCGGCCACGGTGCGGCCCAGCAGGGGGCGGTCACCCACGAGTTCATGGTACTTGGGGTTGGACAGCTCGATGCGGTGCGTGGGCCCCTGCAGCAGCACCATGAAGCTGGGAGACTGCTCGAACAAGGTGGCGAAGCGCTCGCGCTCCAGCAGCAGGCGCCGGTCGGCCAGCACCTTGTCGGTGGTTTCCACCACCAGCGCCATGGCGCCCACGGGCGTGCCCTGTTCGTCCACCAGGGGCGAATAGTTCAAATCCACCCAAAGCGGCTTGTACATGCCGTCGCGGTTCAGGCTCAGCTCCTGATCCTCGTAGTTCAGGGTTCCTCCGGCCAGGCAGACCTTGAGCACCCGGTCGTTGAGGTCGGCCGCCTCCGGCCAGGCCTCGCGGATTTCCATGCCCAAGAGGCCGGGGTGGCGCCCGCCAGCGAACTTGGCGTAGGGGTCGTTGTAGATCAGCACGCCCACCTCGCCCCACAGCGTGGCGATGGGCATGGGGCAGCGCAGCATGTTGGCCAGCGCCAGCGTGAGGTGGGCGGGCCACCGGTCGATGGGGCCCAGTTCGGTGCGTGACCAGTCGAAGCGGGAGATCAGTCCGGCCATTTCGCCGCTGGCCGATAAAAGGGATGCTTGGGTCGTGGGTGGAGCAGTGGACATGGGTGCCAGTTCGTCAGGAATGGGCGGTGTGGCACCGCTTTTCCGGGCCATGATAAAGACACTTGTCCACGGATTTTGTAGGTGGTTGCCTATGCGCCACGCGGAAAATGTAAAGCCGCCCGCCCGCTACCCCTGGCCCGGCCGCTGCGCCATCACCAGCGCGTACAGCGCCTGCGCCGCCGCGGACAGGCTGCGATCGCGCCGGCGCACCAGGTAGATCTGGCGCAGCAGGCCCTGCAGAGCCAGCGGCCGGGTGACCAGGCCCGGCTGGTCGAAATGGAACAGCGTGAGCGCCGGCACCACACTGATGCCCAGGCCGGCGCGCACCATGCCCATCACGGTGGCAAGTTGCTCCACCTCCATCAGCGTGTGCATCGCCTCGGGGTGCAAGGCCGCCTCCAGGTACTGGCGCACGCTGCTGGTGCGCGCCAGGTGGATGAAGGGGTGCGCGACCAGGTCGGCCGGGGCGATGGGCTTGCGCCGCTTTGCCAGCGCGTGGTCGGCCGGGCACACCAGGTGGAAATCGTCGCTGCAAAAGGGCTCGGCCTGCAGTTCGGGTGTGTCGGCGCGGATGGCGGCCAGCGCGAAGTCGGCCTTGCCGCTGGCCACGCGCTCGATGCAGGGCTCCGAGAGCACGTCGGCGATGTCGATCTCGATGCCCGGGTAGTTGCTGCGGTAGGCCGCCAGCACCCCCGGCAGCCATCCCGCGGCCAGCGAGGGCAGCAACGCCACGGCCACACGTCCGCGCTGCAGGGTGGCGGCGTCGCGCATGGCGGCCAAGGCGGTGGTGATCTCGGTGCGGATGCGCCGCGCCGATTCCAGGAAGTTCTGGCCCTCGCCCGTCAGGTCCACATGCCGCGTGCTGCGGTCGAACAGGCGCAGGCCCAGGTCGTCCTCCAGCGCGCGGATGAGGGCGCTGAAAGCCGGCTGCGACAGGTGGCATTGGGCCGCAGCGCGCGTGAAGTTGCGCTGCTCGGCCAGGGCCAGGAAGGCGTCGAGCTGGCGGGTAGAGAGGTGGTGGCTGGTCATTGCCGGCAGATTAATCTGAAAAACGAATGGATTGATACCAACAATCTATTTCACAGAATAACACCCGGTGCCTACAGTGCAGCACAGGAGACAAAGACACCCCTATGGCGAACAACGCAACACTGCTGGTCGGCTGCGCCGCCGGCTTCTCGGGCGACCGCACGGACGCCGCTGCGCCCGTGGTGCAGGCCCTGATCGCCAGCGGCCAACCGGCCGTGCTGATCTTCGAGACCCTGGCCGAGCGCACCCTGGCCCTGGCCCAACTGGCCCGCCGCACCGACCCCGACGCCGGCTACGAACCCCTGCTGGTGGACATGCTGCGCCCCGTGCTGGGCGACTGCCTGGCGCACGGCGTGCGCATCGTGAGCAACTTTGGCGCGGCCAACCCCGAGGGCGCGGCCCGGCGCATCGTGCAGCTGGCAGCCGAACTGGGCCTGCGCCGTCCGCGCGTGGCCGTGGTCCATGGCGACGACCTGAGCAGCCCCGCGCACCGCGCGCTCCTGCAGGGCGCCCTGGGCGATGCCATGCCCATTGAACCCATTGCGAGTGCCAACGCCTACATCGGCGCCCAGGCCATTGCCGGTGCGCTGCGCGAGGGCGCGGACGTGGTGGTCTGCGGCCGCGTGGCCGACCCCTCGCTGGTGCTGGGCCCGGCCCTGGCCCACTTCGGCTGGGCGCACGACGACTGGGACCGCCTGGCCCGCGCCACCATGGCTGGCCACCTGCTCGAATGCGGTGCCCAGGTCACTGGCGGCTACTTTGCCGACCCCGGCTACAAGGACGTGCCCGGCATGGCCCGCCTGGGCTACCCCATCGCCGAGATCGACGCCGACGGGCATTGCACCATCACCAAGCCCCTGGGCACCGGCGGGCGCATCGACGAGCGCACGGTCAAGGAGCAACTGCTGTACGAGCTGCACGACCCTGCGGCCTACCTGACCCCCGACGTGGTGGCCGACATCACCGAGGCCCGCGTGACCGCGGTCGGGCCCGATGCCGTGCGGCTCGAAGGCGTGCGCGGCCATGCCCGGCCGGCCACGCTCAAGGTCAACGTGTGCTTCGAGTCGGGCTGGTTCGCGGAGGGCGAGATTTCGTACGCCGGCGCCCGCGCCGAGGCCCGCGCCCGCCTGGCCGGCGAGGTGCTGCGCGAACGCCTGGCCGGCCTGGGCCCGCTGCGCATCGACCTGATCGGCGTGACCAGCGTGCTGGGCGACGACGCCGGCCGCTGGCTGGAGGCCAGTGATGCCGACGGCGGTGCCCGCGACGTGCGCCTGCGTGTGGCCCTGCAGCACCGGGACCATGCCAGCGCCCAGCGCCTGCTGCGCGAGGTGACGGCCCTGTACACCTGCGGCCCCGCGGGCGGTGGGGGAGTGCGCACGGCCATGCGCCCGCGCCTGGGCACCGTGTCGTGCCTGGTACCGCGCGAAGCCGTGCCCACGGGCTACCGCATGTTCGATGACGCCATGGAGCAGGAGAGGGCCGCAGCATGACCGACACCACCATCACGGTTCCGCTCTACCGCCTGGCGCACAGCCGCACGGGCGACAAGGGCAACCGCTCCAACATCAGCGTCATCGCCTGGCACCCCGCGCTATGGGATGTGCTCCTGGCCGAAGTGACTGAAGCCGCCGTGGCGCGCCATTTCGTGCACCGCCAGCCGGGCAGGGTGGTGCGCTACGTGCTGCCGCAACTGCAGGCCATGAACTTCGTGCTCGACGACGTGCTCGACGGCGGCGTGAACGACGCCCTGAACCTGGACAGCCACGGCAAGGCGCTGAGCTACCTGCTGCTGGATCTGCTGGTGAAGGTGCCGGCCGCATTGCAGCAGCACCTGGCCGGCCCCGGCTGAGCTTGTTCCCCGATTTCCTTCACCATCAACAACAGCAGGAGACATACGCCATGACCGCATTCCACCTTCCTTCCCGTCGACATGCCTTGTCCGCAGCCATGGCCCTGGCCGCATCGCTGGGCTTTGCCGGCTCGGCCATGGCCCAGGCCTACCCGGCCAAGGCCATCACTTTCGTGGTGCCGTTCGCTGCCGGCAGCGCCACCGACCAGCTGGCGCGCGCCATCGGCCAGTCCATCACCACCGACACCAAGCAGCCTGTGGTCATCGACAACAAGGCCGGCGCCAGCGGCATGATCGCCGCGCAGGCGGTGGCCAAGGCGCCTGCGGACGGCTACACCATCCTCATCACCACCAACACCACGCACGCCGCCAACGAGCACCTGTACAAGAAGCTCTCGTACGACCCGGTGAAGGACTTCGCGCCCATCAGCGGCCTGGGCAAGGGCGGGCAGGTGATGGTGGTCAACGCCGCATCGGCCTATAAAAGCGTGGGCGACGTGGTGGCTGCGGCCAAAAAGGCCCCGGGCAAGCTCAGCTTCGGCAGCGGCAGCTCGTCCAGCCGCATGGCTGGTGAAATGCTCAAGCAGCTGGCGGGTGTGGACATCCTGCACGTGCCCTACAAGAGCAACCCCCTGGCCATCACCGACCTGCTGGGCGGCCAGATCGACCTGATGATCACCGACACCTCCACCGGCGTGCCCCAGGTCAAGGCCGGCAAGCTGCGCGCCCTGGGCTACTCCACGCAAAAGCGCAGCTCGCAGCTGCCCGACGTGCCCACCATCGACGAAGCCGGCGTCAAGGGCTACGACATGGGCTACTGGTTCGCCGCCTACGCCCCCGCCGGCACGCCGCCGGCCGTGGTGGCGCGCCTCAATGAACTGATGGCCGCCGCGACGAAGAGCGCCGCCGCCAAGTCCTTCTACGACCTGGCCGGCTCCGACGCCTGGACCACCACGCCGGATGAACTCGCCAAGTTCCAGGCCGCCGAAACGGTGAAGTGGGGCAAGGTCATCAAGGCCGCCGGCATCGAAGCCGAGTAAGCCAGTCCCCACCTGCGTGCCGGGCCGGCACGCAGCCCTGTGCCGTGTTTTGAGGACGCGCACAGCCCACCCCTGAACGAGACCCCGATCGGCAGCGCGCCTGCTCCGCCGGTATAGGCGCAGCCATGCCCGAACACCCGACTCCCTGTGGGCTGGGTGCGAAGCCGCTGCATGTTCGTTTTTCCCGCAAGCAAGAGACCACAAGAGCATCCACACAGGAGACAAGCGACATGAGAAAACTTCCCCTTCCCACCTTCGGCGTCATCGCCCTCTCGGCTGCAGCGGCAGCCGCCCTCACGGCCTGCGGCGGCAGCAACAGCGACGACGGCCTGACCGGCAAGGCCCCGGCCATGAGGCTGGAGATCACCGCCCGCGAGGACTTCCCCGGCACCTACGGCACGGTGGGCGCGTACGAGCGCCTCACCGGCACCCTGTCGGGCGAGGTGGACCCGGCCGATCCCAAGAATGCCGTCATCCAGGATCTGGCGCTGGCGCCCGTCAATGCCCGCGGCATGGCGGAGTACAAGACCGAGTTCGTCATGCTCAAACCCAAGGACATGGCCAAGGCCAGCGGGGTTTTGCGCTACGACGCTCCCAACCGCGGCAACATCCTCACCATGCTCAACCCCTCGGCCACGCCCAGCGATGCCGTGTATCTGGAGCGCGGCTACGTGATGCTCTACTCGGCCTGGCAGGGCGACGTGCCCAAGA
>JAZKEE010000137.1:0-6087 GCA_040387235.1 Pseudomonadota bacterium | reverse complement strand
GCACGTACATCAGGTGCACCGGGTTGGCCGCCACCTCGGCGCTGTCGAAGTTGAACACCTTGGACAGGATCTTGAACGCAAAGCGCGTGGAGATGCCGGTCATGCCCTCGTCCACGCCGCCGTAGTCGCGGTACTCCTGGTAGCTCTTGGCGCGCGGATCGGTGTCCTTCAGGCTCTCGCCGTCGTACACCTGCATCTTGCTGAAGATGCTCGAATTTTCGGGCTCCTTCAGGCGCGTGAGGATGGCGAACTGCGACATCATCTTGAGCGTGCCTGGCGCACACACGGCGTTGCCGAGCGACGATTCGCGGATCAGCTTGTCGTAGATGCGGATCTCCTCGCTCACGCGCAGGCAGTACGGCACCTTGACGATGTAGATGCGGTCCAGGAAGGCCTCGTTGTTCTTGTTGTTGCGAAAGGCCTTCCACTCGCTCTCGTTGCTGTGGGCCAGCACCACGCCGTCGAACGGGATGGCACCGAAGCCCTCCGTGCCCTTGTAGTTGCCCTCCTGCGTGGCCGTGAGCAGCGGGTGCAGCACCTTGATGGGTGCCTTGAACATCTCCACGAATTCCAGCAGCCCCTGGTTGGCCAGGCACAGGCCGCCGCTGTAGCTGTAGGCGTCGGTGTCATCCTGCGCGAAGGTCTCGAGCTTGCGGATGTCGACCTTGCCCACCAGGCTGGAGATGTCCTGGTTGTTCTCGTCGCCCGGCTCGGTCTTGGCGACACCCACCTGCTTGAGGATGCTGGGGTAGCGCTTGACCACCTTGAACTGGCGGATGTCGCCCCCGAACTCCTCCAGCCGCTTGACCGCCCAGGGCGAGAGCACACGCTGCAGGTAGCGCCGGGGGATGCCGAACTGCTCTTCGAGCACCGGGCCGTCCTCCAGGGCGTCGAACAGGCCCAGCGGCGACTCGTTCACCGGCGAACCCTTGAGCGCATAGAACGGCACCTTCTGCATCAGGTGCTTGAGCCGCTCGGCGATCGAGCTCTTGCCCCCGCCCACGGGACCCAGCAGGTAGAGGATCTGCTTGCGCTCCTCCAGCCCCTGTGCAGCATGCCGAAAGAAACTCACCACCTGCTCGATGGCGTCTTCCATGCCGTAGAACTCGGCGAACGCGGGGTAGCGTTTGATCACCTTGTTGGCAAAGATGCGCGACATGCGCGGGTCGTTGCGCGTATCGACCATCTCGGGCTCACCGATGGCGGCCAGCATGCGCTGGGCCGCCGTGGCGTAGACCATGGGATCGCGCTTGCACTCGGCAAGGTACTCGTCGATCGACATCTCTTCTTCGCGGCCACGGGCATAGCGCGCTGCGAAATTGCTGATGGCATCCATACGTCCTCCTGTGGTGGCACCCTCCGCATCGGGGCCACGGTTTGCAGTGGGAATCGCTACCGGTTCTGGTCCTTTGTAGCACCACCGCCTGCCTTTGAACAGGGAATTCGTGTAGGCGCGCAACGCTTTTCTTGCGGCCTGCACATGCTTCGGTAGAGCATGGCACACTGCACAAGTTCACTCGCATTGCGCATTCAGTGAACGTGGAACGTCAGGGATTTCCTGGGTATATGCATATGCGGTGCTGCACCATTGCATGGCAGGGCACTGCGTGGTGCCGCCGGCCTGGCGGCGGCCCGGTGCCGATGGCAGGGGACCGGTGCAGAAGGCCCATGGCCGCACCAGGTTCGAATCTCGCCCCGGCTCTCAGCCCTCGCTCTGGTGTGCGCGCATGATCTGGTGGCGCTGCCAGTAGTGGCCCACGGTGGCGTTGAAGTCGTCCTTCTCCTTCTTGAGGCCAGCGAGCTTGATCTTGCTGGTCTTGGCACCGATCACGCCCTTCTCCGGATGGGTCACGACCAGTGCGTTGCCGAAGCTGCTCTCCTTGAATTCCAGGGCCTTCACGGCATCCCAGAACACGGTGGTGCCATCGGCCGAGGTGTTGATGCCGTCGATGCTCACCGTCACCGTTTCGCTGCCTTTCAAGGCAAACACCACGGGCGGAAAGTACTGCAGCACCAGTGCGCGCTCCTCGTCGGTGGCGGGCTCGTAGCGATAGGCCAGGCTGCGCTCGTGGTCGGCCGCAAAGGCCTGCTCGTACTCGCCCCACATGCGCCGCTCGATGGCATCGGCCGAGAGGATCTGCTGCACCCAGGTGGCAGCCGGCGCCCGCGTGACGATGGCGCCATAGGCGCTTTCGGGCAGCTTCACTCCAACCGCACGCATGCGCTCGGTCATGGCGGGGTGCGAGTCGAACGGATGCGGCACGTTGGCGGTCTTCATCTCCTGCAGAAAATCGGCCGACGCGGCATAGGGCGGCAGGCCCTGGGCCACGTAGCTGGCAATGCCCAGCGCCGCGGCATCGTGCTTGCGGTTCTGGCCGAAGAGCTCGCTCTCGATCTTGGAGCGGTACTGGGCGTAGGCCGCAATCTTGATCAGCGACTGCGCGATCGCATCCGGCGAGATGAGCTTGGCGGCGATGCGGTCGGCCTTGAATTCACGCTCGCGGCTCTCGCGCGCCAGCGCCACCTCGAAGATCATGCGGTACAGGTCGAGCAGCGGCGAGAACACGGCCGTGAGCCCGCCGGTGCGCATGGCATGGCGGTAGTGGTCGTACTGGCTGATCTTGGGGCCCAGCAGCGCGCTGCTCCTGGTGTCGCCGCCGCGCAGGTGGGCCAGTTCGTGGCCGAAGACGGCGTCGGCCTCGGCCTGGTCGAGCAGGCGCAAGAGCGGAATGCTCACGAACAGCGTGCGCCCCGTGAGCCGCTGGTTGCCCACGGTGAGCGGCGCTTCGGTCACGAAGAAGTTGGCGTCGATGCCGGCCACGATGTGCTTGGGTGGCTCGGTCTTGAGGCGATCGGCCATGTAGCGGATGCGCTTCCACAGCAGCGGCGCATCGGCCTCGGTCACGAGTTCGCCGTCCACGCCGTTGTTCAGCTGCACGCGCCTGAAGATGCCCTTGACGGCGAGAAACACCCCACCGGCGACCAGAATCCCCACCAGGATGATGAGCTTGGGCGAGTATTTATGGAAAAAGAAGGCCGTCACCCAGAACGACAGCCACACCGCCAGCGCCCCCTGCACCACCAGCGCCGCGGCGCTGGCCCAGGTGGTCAGGTGCCAGCCGGTGACGAAGCTGGTGTACTGCATCTTGCGGTCGACGAAGGCCAGCGCCCCCAGGCCCAGCACCGCCGCCAGCAGGACGACCCCGGCCACCATGCTCCACAGCGAGACCTTGCGCACCAGGTTGAACTGCCACAGCTCGCCATAGGTCTCGCACATGGCCTCGCGGTAGTCCGCCACCCGGGGGCTCCTGTTGCCGCAGATGGTGGAGGGCGGGTTGGCGCGGTAGAAGTCTTTCTGCGCCTGCTTCTCGGCCGCTGGCATTCCCTTTTCGGCATCGATGCGCTGGCTGATGCGGGCAATGAACTGGGCGTCCTCGTCGCGCTGCGCGTAGCCGGTGAACAGGTAGGCAGCCAGCGGGACCAGGAGCAGCGAGAGCAGAGAGTAGGCGAAGGTCTTGGCCAGGCCCACGCGCAGGGCGGAGGGGATGTTCATAGGAAAAGCGGACAGGATGTTGGAATGTTTTTGGGATCCGGCAAGGCACCAGGGGGAGGCACGCACCCCTTTGGGCCGGATTATCGGCAAACATCTGCTTTCGGCCAGCCGCACAAGGTAACAATTGGACAAGTGGCAGAACGGCCTGTCTGAGAGGCAAAAGCCCGCCGACCACCCCCTGTCATCCGCCCACGCAGAGCGCTGCCGGACCTGGCTTGCAGCTGACTTAAAATGGCAGGTTCCACCCTCTCGACCGTGGAGACTGCCCCCCCGGGGCGGCCTCCACCACCAGCCCCACCCCATGAGCTCGCCCCTGCAACAACCCGGCCTCGACAGCCTTTCCAAGTCCTTTGAACCCGCCGCCCTGGAGGCCCATTGGGGCCCCGAATGGGAACGCCGAGGCTACGGTGTAGCGGGCTTTCGGGGCACCGGCACGGCGCAGGCGGGCGAACCGGCCTTCTCCATCCAGCTGCCGCCACCCAACGTGACCGGCACGCTGCACATGGGCCATGCGTTCAACCAGACGATCATGGACAGCCTGACGCGCTACCACCGCATGCGCGGCTTCAACACGGCCTGGGTGCCCGGCACCGACCACGCCGGCATCGCCACGCAGATCGTGGTGGAGCGCCAGCTGCAGGAGCAGGGCATCAGCCGCCACGACATGGGCCCCACCCCGCCCGAGGCGCGCAAGAACTTCGTCGCCAAGGTCTGGGAGTGGAAGGAAAAGAGCGGCAACACCATCACCACGCAGATGCGCCGCATGGGCGACAGCGTGGACTGGAGCCGCGAGTACTTCACCATGGACGACAAGCTCTCCAAGGTGGTGAGCGACACTTTCGTGAAGCTCTACGAGCAGGGCCTGATCTACCGCGGCAAGCGCCTGGTGAACTGGGACCCCAAGCTGCAGTCCGCCGTGTCCGACCTGGAAGTCGAGAGCGAGGAGAAGGATGGCTCGCTGTGGCACATCGCCTACCCCCTGGCCGATGGTTCCGGCAGCCTCACCGTGGCCACCACCCGCCCCGAAACCATGCTGGGCGACGTGGCACTGATGGTGCACCCCGAGGATGCGCGCTACACGCACCTGATCGGCAAGAACGTGGTGCTGCCGCTGGTAGGCCGCGAGATCCCCATCATTGCCGACGACTACGTGGACAAGGAGTTCGGCACCGGCGTGGTCAAGGTCACGCCCGCGCACGACCAGAACGACTATGCCGTGGGCCAGCGCCACCAGTTGCCGATGATCGTGGTGCTGACGCTGCAGGCCACCATCAACGACAACGCCCCTGAAAAATACCGCGGCTTGGACCGCTTCGTGGCGCGCAAGGCCATCGTGGCCGACCTGGAAGCCTCGGGCGCCCTGGTGGAGACCAAGAAGCACAAGCTCATGGTGCCCATCTGCACGCGCACTGGCCAGGTGGTCGAGCCCATGCTGACGGACCAGTGGTTCGTGGCCATGAGCAAGGTGAGCGAGCAGGACCCCACGGGCAAGAGCATTGCGCAAAAAGCCATCGACGCGGTGGCCACGGGCGAGGTGCAGTTCGTGCCCGAGAACTGGGTGAACACCTACAACCAGTGGATGAACAACATCCAGGACTGGTGCATCAGCCGCCAGCTGTGGTGGGGCCACCAGATCCCGGCCTGGTACGACGAAGACGGCAATGTGATCGTGGCCCGCAACGAAGCCGAGGCCCAGGCCAAAGCCCCGGGCAAGACGCTGCGCCGCGACGAGGACGTGCTCGATACCTGGTACTCGTCGGCCCTGGTGCCCTTCTCCACCATGGGCTGGCCCGAGCAGGGCGATGCCCCGACCGACGACTACAACCTGTACCTGCCCAGCAGCGTGCTGGTCACGGGCTACGACATCATCTTCTTCTGGGTCGCCCGGATGATCATGATGACCACGCACTTCACGGGCCGCGTGCCCTTCAAGCACGTCTACATCCACGGCCTGGTGCGCGATGCGCAGGGCAAGAAGATGAGCAAGTCCGAGGGCAACGTGCTCGACCCGGTGGACCTGATCGACGGCATCGCGCTCGATCCGCTGCTGGACAAGCGCACCACCGGCCTGCGCAAGCCCGAGACGGCGCCTACGGTGCGCAAGAACACGCAAAAGGAATTCCCCGAGGGCATTCCGGCCTACGGCGCCGACGCGCTGCGCTTCACCTTTGCGGCGCTGGCCAGCCTGGGCCGCAGCATCAACTTCGACAGCAAGCGCTGCGAGGGCTACCGCAACTTCTGCAACAAACTCTGGAACGCCAGCCGCTTCGTGCTGATGAATTGCGAGAGCCAGGACTGCGGCCTGAAGGAACACACCAAGGAAGAGTGCCAGCCCGGCGGCCCGGCCCATGGCTACATGCACTTCAGCCAGGCCGACCGCTGGATCTCCTCGCTGCTGCAGAAGACCGAGGCCGAAGTGGCCAAGGGCTTTGCCGAGTTCCGCCTGGACAACGTGGCCAACACGATCTATGACTTCGTCTGGAACGAGTTCTGCGACTGGTACCTGGAGATCGCCAAGGTGCAGATCCAGACCG
>JAZKEE010000136.1:0-8913 GCA_040387235.1 Pseudomonadota bacterium | reverse complement strand
CACATCGCATGAGGCTGGCGCGGCCCAGGCCAGTGCCCCCGTGCAAGGGCCGCCCGCCGCGCAGGCGGTGCTTCGCTTGCGTGCACCGGGGGCGTCCCCCTCCCGACTCGCGCAGCGAGGAAAAAGGGGGGCTGAGGGCAGCGGCTCCAAGCATGCCTGCGCAGGCTTGGAGGTGCCCGAAGAGCCGTCGCCTCTGGCGACGGCACCGAGGCGCGAAGCGACTCAGGGGGTGCTTCATTTCAGTCGAGCTTGGCGCCCGAGGCCTTGACCACCGTGGCCCAGCGCTTGACCTCGCTGCTGACCATGGCGGCGAACTGCTGCTGGGTCAGGCCGCCGTAGTCGGCACCGTTGTTGGCCCAGATGGTCTTGATCTCGTCGGCCGTGCCGATGCGCTTGATCTCGTCGATCACGCGCGCCTGGATGTCGGCAGGCGTGCCCTTGGGCGCCCACAGGCCGTACCACGTGGTCACCGTGTAGTCTGGCAGGCCCACTTCGGCCGCGCAGGGCACGTCGGGGAAGGCCGGGTTGCGCTTGCCGCCCGAGACCATCAGCGCCTTGATGCGGCCGCTCTTGATGTGCGTGGCCGATGAGCCCAGGCCGTCGAACATCATGTCCACGTTGCCCGCGATCAGGTCCTGCAGGGCCGGGCCCGCGCCGCGGTAGGGGATGTGGGTGATGAAGGTATTGGTCTGCTGCTTGAACAGCTCGCCTGCCAGGTGGTGTGAGGTGCCGGCACCGGCCGAGCCGTAGTTGAGCTTGGCGGGGTTGCGCTTGACGTGGTCGAGGAACTGCTGGAAGTTGGCCACCGGCACGGCCTTGGGGTTGACCACCACCACCTGGGGCACGTTGGCCAGCAGGGCCAGGGGGATGAAGTCCTTCTCGATGTCGTAGTCGAGCTTGGGGTACATCGACGGGGCGATGGCATGGTGCACCGCGCCCATGAAAAGGGTGTAGCCATCGGGCGCGCCCTTGGCCGCAAAACTCGCGCCCACGGTGCCGCCGGCACCACCCCGGTTGTCGATGACCAGGGTCTTGCCCGTGGACTTGGAGAACTGCGCTGCCAGGGGCCGCGCGAACGCGTCGGTGCCTCCGCCTGCGGGGAATGGCACCACCAGGTTCACCGGCTTGCTCGGCCATGCGGACGCCTGGGCCCAGCCGCTGCCACAGGCCAGTGCGGCTGCCGCTGCGGCGGCACCGCGCAGCACGTCGCGGCGCTGCAGGTCGTTGTCTTTCATCTTGTCTCCTGTCTTATAAAAATAGAAATAAAAGGTCCAACACACAAAAGGCGCATGGTAGCGCCGCCTCACTACACAGGTGTCACCGATGCACACCGCGATCCCAGGGATTACGGGTTCCCCCTCTGGACGGGGGTCACCGCCATGTCCGAACCCGAATCCATTTCAGTTCGATCCGCACTCCCGCCGTCTTGGCACGGGCGCAGCCCAGTCCGGCGCCCGGCGCCCCCTTTTTTCAGGGGCATGGCGCAAGGCGACTCCGACGGTGTCAATTTCTGCACAGGCTGTCGATATCACCGGACGCTGGCACCTTGCCCTGTGCCAGCATGCTGCGGTGCTTGTCGATGCGTTTGAGGTCATACAAGTAGTTGACCATCAGCCCGTACGACTGCTTGAGCCCCTTGGTGGAAGGGTCGCCGCCCCAGTTCAGGCGCTCTACGCGGGCGCCGTTGCCCAGATGAAAGCGCGCCACCGGGTCCACGGGCTTGCCCTCGTTCAGCTCGCGCGCCAGGTAATGGGCAGCGCATTCGAGCAGCATCTGCCGCACGGGCGAGCGGGCGTCCAGGTCCAGCGGCTTTTCCAGCGCGGTGAGCAGGTGCGCGGCCTGTGGCGGCTCGAAACCCACGGCTCGGCCCAGGTCGCCGCGGCGCTTGTCGTCCAGGCGCTCCAGCATGGGCGCCGCATGCTTGGCCAGCCAGCCCCGAAAGCCGGGGATGGGCGACAGCGTGGCAAAGGTGCGCAGGCGCGGGAATTCCTCGGCCAGCGTCTCCACCACATGCTTGATGAGCGAATCACCAAAGCTCACGCCGCGCAGCCCCGTCTGCGTGTTGCTGATGGAGTAGAAGATGGCCGTCGTCGCCTTGGCCAGGTCGGCCGGCGCTGCCGCCTCGTCCAGCAGCGGGGTGATGCTGCTGGAGATCCGGTCCACCAGCGCCACCTCCACGAAGATCAGCGGCTCGTTGGGCAGGCGTGGGTGAAAGAATCCGTAGCAGCGGCGGTCGCTGTCCAGGCGATTCTTCACATCGGCCCAGCTGCGGATGTCGTGCACGGCCTCGTACTTGATGAGCTTTTCGATCAGCGAGGCGGGCGAATCCCAGGACAGGCGGCGCAGCTCCAGGAAGGCCACGTCGAACCAGGTCGAGAACAGGTGCTCCAGCTCCGCATCGAGCGGCAGCAGGCGCTTGTCGGCCTTGAGCAGGGGCAGCAGCTCGGCACGCATGTCCACCAGGAAGCGCATGCCTTCGGGCACCACCGCAAAGCGCTGCAGCAGGCGGGTGCGCGGCGACACCAGGGCGCGGCGCAGGCTGATCTCGGCCTGGCCCTCCTCGGCCGTGCCAGCCGCCGCCTCATAGCGCTGGCGGGCGGACTTGAAGCGCGTGGCATCGGGCGCGAACTGCTCGCACAGCAGCAGCCACATGTCGCGCCGCTCCTCGGGCGCGGCCTCGGCATACCACTGGGCCACGCCATGGGCGCGGCGCCCGCCTTCAAGCTCGCTCACCTGCGGGGCCACCACCTCCTGCAGGTCGGCCAGCAGGCGGCGCAGGGCACGCGGCGACAGCGCCTCCTGCCCGCGGCGCAAGGTGGCTGCCAGGCGTTCGTTGGTGGAGCGCGGCACCGCCACCTTGGCCACCACATCGGTCACGCCCGCCTTGTCCGCAGCGGGGCGTGGCGGTTTGTCGCCTGCAGCCTTGTCGCCAGCCGGCTTGTGGTCGGCAGCAGGCTTGTCGCTGGCGGGGGCGGTTGAGCGCAGGCGCGAGACGCTGCGGGCAATCCATTCGGGGGCGGTGTTCATGTTCATCGTGTCAACCTCGATTGCTGTGTGCGGGCTACGTCGCGCAGGGCCTCGCGCTGGCGCAGCAGATGGGTGCGCATGGCCTCCTCGGCGGCATCGCAGTCCTGGGCCTTCAGGGCGGCAAACACCGCCAGGTGCTCGGCCAGGCTCTGCTGCAGGCGGCCGGGCGCGTGCAGTTGCTGCAGCCGCGCCAGGCGCAGGATCTTGCGCAGGTCGCCGATCACCTGGGCCAGCCAGCGGTTGTCCGCCAGCGTGATGAAGGCCTCGTGGATGGCGTGGTTGGCTGCGTAGTATTCGGTGATGCGCCCGGCCGCCGCGTGTGCCTGCAGGCGCTGGTGCAGCACCTCCAGCGCAGCGACATCGCCCGCACTCGCACGGCGCGTGGCCTCGTGCGCGGCGCGCCCTTCGAGCAGGGCGATCACCGGGAAGATCTCGTCCAGGTCCTTCGCCGTGACCTCGGCCACGAAGCAGCCGCGGCGCGGCTCGTGGCGCAGCAGGCCCTCGGCCACCAGCACCTTGAGCGCCTCGCGCAGCGGGGTGCGCGAAATGGCCAGGCGCTCGCACAGCGCCGCTTCATCCAGAAAGCTGCCGGGCGCCAGCATGCCGGCAAAGATCTCTTCGCGCAGGCGCGAAGCGACTTCGTCGTGCAGGGAATTGGATACCAGGCGCATGTGCAGGTGAACTCCGGGCGATCAGCTGCTAGCCCTTGGGGAGCCGGCTTTTGCCGCCAACATGCCCTCAAATGACGGCAAACGCTGGCTTTGCTTTCGCATGGGTGTAATTTCTCATAATTATGGAAAATGACAAGAGGAAAAACGTGATTTTTGGTAAGGCGGGGGTAAATTGGCTCCGATGCTGCACCCGCGCAACAGGTATCTGAAGATCCATGCGGTCCGGGTCGTCCTGCAAAGAGGGGCTCGGCCAGCGTTGCGACAGAAGGCCCTGCGCCAGCAGTCTGAAGGCTGCAACCAAGGCCAGGCGCTCGCGCTGCCGTCCAGCAGACAGCCACGCAAGGATGGGCGTATGCGACTGGTCTGTTCCTAATCGGCGGGGTTGCGCCGCGCCACCCAATAGGTCGCCCCCTGCGCCCCATACCGCTCCGCGTGCGGCTCGTTGCGGTACAGCATGAAGGTATCGCCGGGCACCAAGTGGCGCTCCTGGCCCTCACAGGTGAGCCACATCTCACCCTGCACGACGATGGCGCTCACGCCAAAGTCGTGGCGGTGCTCGGGTACCAGCTGGCCGGGAGCCCATTCGCGCACCAGCACTTCGTCGAACCCGTCGGCAAGCGATTGGGCCTGGAACTGCTCGAAGCTGACGTGAACCACAGGACGGGTGGATGCGATGCTCATCGGGTTTGGCTCCTGCAAGGCTGCGGGACTGGCTGGGTGCAACGGAGATTCTAGGCAGGCGCTGACTGGCGGGTGCGCTTGGGGGATGGGGCCGCGACATCGGGCGCGCTCCCCGTCTTGCCAGTTGCGATCAATGCCTTCACGCGCGCCAGGTCGCGCGGCGTGGCTGGGGTGTAGACCACCATGCCCAGGTCGGTACGGCCATCGACGGCGAAGGCCGAATACTCCAGGTCGATGGGCCCGGCCACCGGGTGCACCACGTGCTTGGGGTGCTCGCCGTAGCTGCTTTGCACATCGTTGCCGCGCCACAGGGCGCGAAACTCGGGGTCGAGCAGGCACAGCTCGTCCACCATGGGCTGCACGCGGGCGGCTGCACCGGCACGCGCCACGTCGGCACGGAAGGCGCCGACGATGAAGCGGGAGTCGCGCTCCCAGTTGGGCATCTTGCGGCGGTGGTGGGCGCTGCCGAAGATCACGCGCAGGATGTTGCGCTGCCCGGGCGGCAGCAGGCCGTAGTCGGTCAGCACGTGGGTGGAGGCATGGTTCCAGGCGACCACGTCCCAGGAGGAGGTCTTCACATAGGCCGGGCTGGTCTCCAGGGAGTCGAGCACGCGCTGCAGCCGGGGCGTCACGCCCTCGGCGTCCTGAAAGCGCACCTCGGGCGGGCGGCCCAGGGCGAGCAGGAAGACGTATTCGCGCTCGGCCTCGGTGAGCATGAGCGCATGGGCGATGCGCGAGAGCACCTCGGCCGAAGGCGCCCCTCCCCGCCCCTGCTCCAGCCAGGTGTACCAGGTGGCGCTGACATGGGCGCGCTGGGCCACCTCTTCGCGGCGCAGCCCGGGCGTGCGCCGGCGCGCCAGCGGAAAGCCTAGCGCGGCCGGGTCGAGCCGGGTGCGTCGATCGCGCAAGTAGTCGCCGAGCGGGTTGTCCCTGGTGTCGGTCATGGGTGGAGTCCTGTTACTGCCTATACCTGTATAAGAACACTACTTTACCTGGATAACGCGGATGCCGACACTGCCCTTCTTTCACAGCAAGGACATCACCATGCGAGTATTCGTGACCGGCGCGACCGGTTTTGTCGGTACGGCCGTCGTCAATGAGCTGATCGATGCGGGCCACAGCGTGCTGGGGCTGGCCCGCTCGGACGAAGGGGCCGAGCGCCTGGCCGCCGTGGGTGCCGAGGTGCACCGCGGCTCCCTCGACGACCTCCCCAGCCTGCGCCGTGGCGTTGCCCATGCCGATGGCGTGGTCCACACGGCGTTCAACCACGACTTTTCGACCTACGCGGCCAACTGCGAGGCGGACCGGCAGGTCATCGCGGCGCTGGGTGCCGAGCTCAAGGGCACCGACCGGCCCCTGCTCGTGACCACGGGCATGACGCTGCTGGGCAAGGAAGGCGGCGTGGGCACCGAGGAGGATTCACCCGTCCCCAGCAGCGCCGGCGTGCCGCGCAGTGCATCGGAAGAGGCCGCGGCCGCACTGGCGCAGCAGGGTGTGCATGCCTGCGTGGTGCGGCTGCCGCAGGTGCACAACCCATTCAAGCAGGGCCTCATCACCTACCTGGTCGCGCTGGCACGCGAGAAGGGCGTATCGGCCTATGTGGGCGAAGGAGCGAATCGCTGGCCCGCCGTGCACGTGCTCGACGCCGCCTGCCTGTACCGGCTGGTGCTGGAGCAAGGCATGCGCGGTGCCCGCTACCACGCCGTGGGCGAGCAGGGGGTGGCGCTCAGGGCGATAGCCGAGTCCATCGGCCGCGGCCTGAACCTGCCCGTGGTATCGGTGCCGGCCAGTGATGTGGGGCAGCATTTTGGCTGGCTGGCACGCTTCGCCGGCATGGACAGCCCGGCCTCCAGCGCGCTCACGCAGCAGCGCCTAGGCTGGCGGCCGGTGGAAGCCACGCTGATCGCCGACCTGGATCTGGCGCGGTTCTGAGTCGGAAGGAGCATCCGTGCGGCGGGTCGCCGCGCATTCCTGCAACCCTCCCTACAATGGCCCGACAGGAGGAGACCCCGCATGCCAGGAAGAACGCAACCGACGACCCCCATGGACCGGCGCACCGCGCTGCTCGCCTTGGCCGCAGCCAGCGCCCTCGCCGCATGCGGCGGGGGCAGTTCGTCCAGCGAGCCCGCGGTCGAACCCGTCGGCCAGGTCGTCAACTCCACCCTCAAGTCCGAATCGAACGGTTTCACCTATGCCATCCAGGTGTACCTGCCGCAGTCGTATGCCACGGGCACCGCGGCGCTGCCGGTCATCTATGTGACCGAGGGGGATGCCCCCTACGGCGCAACCACCGCGGCAATCGCGCGCTTCGATACCTTCAAGCAGGTGATGCAGCGCCGCGGAACGCAGGCCATCCTGGTCGGCATCAGCGGTACGGCGCAGCGCAACACGGACTTCCTGTTGCCCGGCGCCACACGCTACCTGAACTTCATCACCAAGGAACTCGCGCCCAGCATCGAGCGCCAGTACCGCGCCGACCCCAAGCGCCGTGCGCTCTCGGGTCTGTCCCACGGCGGCTACTTCGTGGTGGCAGCCCTGGTGATCGAGGGAACGGCCGGCGCGCTGAGCTTCTCGCACTATCTCTCGACCGAGTCCAGCGTCGGTGCCCACGGGGACGTGGCGGGCTTTCTGGCCTTTGAGAAGCAGCTGGACGGCAAGCCCCTGCCCACCACCTTGTTTCTCACCGGCGCGATCGCAGGCAACACCGTCCTCATCGGCAATCCTCTGTATGCCCAGATGGCCGCGCAGAGCAACCCCGGGCTGACGCTGCTCAGGGCGGAGTACAACGCCAGCCATGTCGGTGCCGACGTGCCGGCCTTCGAGGATGCACTCCAGCGCTTCTTCCCGTGACCACGGCATGGGCGCGACCGCCGTGCACATCGCCTTGGCAGACCGCAGTGCGCACGCCTCGCTGACCGACCTGCTCTGCGAGCTGAACGCCTACTACGCCGATGCCGGCGTGGCCACCGCCCCGCCCGAAGCCGTGCATGCGCACCTGCGCGACCACCTGCTCGCGCCCGGCTCGCCCGTTCGCCTGGTGGTGGCCTGCGACATGGCGGGCCAAGCCCTGGGTTTCGCAGCCATCGTGCTCTTGCCCTCGCTGGTGGACCCGAGCCCCGGGCACAGGCTCCAGTGCATGGTGAAAGAGTTGTTCGTGAGCGCGAGTGCCCGGGGCCAGGGCACAGGCCGCGCGCTCATGGCCTGGGTGGCCCGATACGCGGCCAGCGCAGGCTGTGGCCGCATGGACTGGAATGTGAAGGAATTCAACACCAGCGGCATCGCCTTCTACGACAGCCTGGGCGCGGTGCGCGTGGCCGATCGGCTCAGCTACCGGCTCACGCGCCAAGCCATGGACCAGCTGGCCGGCACCTGAAAGCGCCTCCTCAGGGCCTGGCGCCCGCCTGGCTCACCTGGCCGATCAGGCGGTGGTAAAAGCGGATCGCATCCGCATAGTTGGCGATCTCCAGGCGCTCGTTGGTGCCGTGAAAGCGCTTGAGATCCTCCGAGTTCGCGCGCACCGGCGAGAACTTGAAGATGTGGTCGCTGATGGCACCGTAGTGCTGCGAATCGGTACCCGCCACCATCAGGCCCGGGGCCACCAGCACGTCGGGAAAGATCTCGCGGATGGTCTGGTTGAGCAGGCGGTACTGGCTGGAATCGGTGGGTGCGACCTTGGAGGCGTCCACCGCGCCGGGCAGCGGGCTCAGCTCGTACTGGGCCGTGGGCGCGCTGATCTTGCTGCGCATATGCTCCATCACCTGCTCCTTGGTATCGCCCGGCATGATGCGGAAGTTGACCGTGGCCTCGGCGCGGCCGGGCACCACGTTGTCGCGGTTGCCGGCGTTCACGATGGTCAGGGCGGTGGTGGTGCGCAGCATGGCATTGGTGCTGGCGGCCCCTTCGAACTGCTTTTGCACCACGGGGCGAAACAGCCACAGGTTGGACAGCACCACGCGGTTCACCCCGCCCATCTCGGGCGCCAGGGTGTCGAACAGCTCACCGGCCACGCCGCGGATGCCGCCGGGCATCTGCTCGTCGTCCAGGCGCTTAAGGGCATCGCTCATCATGGCGATGGCGCTGCTGCCCTTGTGCGGCGGCATGGACGAGTGGCCGGGCGTGCCCGACATCTTCATCACCACCGACATGTAGCCCTTCTCGGCCACGCCGATGACGGCGGCCGGCTTCGATAGCCCGGGCATCACGCCGTCCAGGATCAGCAGGCCCTCGTCGATCACGAAATCCAGGCGCACCTTGCGCTCGTGCAGCAGGGCGGCGATCTTGGCGGCACCGCGCAGGCCGCCCACTTCCTCATCGGCACCGAAGGCCAGGTACGTGGTGCGCTGGGGCGTGAAGCCGCTGGCCAGCAGCATCTCCACGGCCTCGAGCTGGCTCATGAGGTTGCCCTTGTCGTCCCAGGAGCCGCGGCCCCAGACGAAGCCGCCTTCTATGGCGCCAGAGTACGGGGGCTGGGCCCAGTCACCCTCGGTGCCGGGGGCCACGGGCACCACGTCCTGGTGCGCCATCAGCATCACCG
>JAZKEE010000135.1:0-17549 GCA_040387235.1 Pseudomonadota bacterium | reverse complement strand
ACTTTCTCTTGGCGACGCAAGAGAAAGTTACTGCGCCGCCGGGCGCACATCCCGGCCTCCGCCCTCCGACAAGGCATGGCGTTAAGCCCGATCTCACCAGCCCCCAAACCGCCCCCACTCCCCCATCACAACCCCACCCTCCACCGCCCGATACTCCCCATACTGCGCCCCCGTGGCACACGCATGGTTCGGCAAGATCCGCAACTGCCTCCCCACCGGAAACCGGCGCGCAATATCGCCCACGTCCGGCGACCCGGATCCATCGACCAGCGACAGGATCCCGTGCTCCTGGTTCGCGCCGCTCAGCACATAGCCGTCCAGCACCGTCCCATCCACATCGCACACCTGCCCATAGCCGTAGTCGTGCGACTGCTTCTGCGTACCCCGGTCGCGGCTCATGGCCATCCAGCCGGCGTCGACGATGGCCCAGCCCTTGTCCACCTGGTGGCCGATCACGGTGGTCAGCACGCTCAGCGCGATGTCGTCGGTGCTGCACACGCCCACGTTGTGCATCACCAGGTCGAAGAACACATACACACCAGCACGCACTTCGGTCACACCCGCAAGGTCTGCAGCCGACAGGGCCGTGGGGGTGGAGCCCACGCTCACCACGGCGCAGGGCAGGCCCGCTGCGCGCAGGCGCTCTGCCGCACGCACGCAGCCGGCGCGCTCCTGCTCGGCCAGGGCCGTGAGGGCTTCGGGGGTGTTCAGGTCGTAGCTGCCGCCCGCGTGCGTCATGACACCTGCCAGGCGCATGCCGCCGGCGTGCAGGGTGCGGCCCACGTCGATCAGCGCGGCCTCGTCGGGGCGGATGCCCGAGCGGTGGCCGTCGGTGTCCACTTCGATCAGCACCTCGAACACCTCGCCGTTGGTGCGGCCGAAGTCCACGATGGCCTGGGCGGCAGCGACGTTGTCGGTGATGATCTTCAGGTCGCAACCCTGGCGGCGCAGCGCCAGCACCTGGGGCAGCTTGTGTGGAACCGTGCCCACGGCGTAAAGGATGTCGGTGATGCCGTGGGCGAAGAACTGTGCCGCCTCCTTGAGGGTGGACACCGTGATGCCCTGCGCGCCGGCGGCGATCTGCGCGTCTGTCACGGACGGGCACTTGGCCGTCTTGGCGTGCGGGCGAAAGCGCACGCCCAGCGCGTTCATGCGCTGCTGCATGCGCGCGATGTTGCGCTGCATGCGCGGCAGTTCGATCAGCGCGGCGGGCGTGTCGATCTGTGCCAGAGGCGTCCGATGGGGATGCGCTGCTGTGGTTGCTTCTTGCGTCATGGCGGGAGCTCCTCTTTTCTCATGGGGTCAGCTGGCGAGCAGGCTGCAGAAACGCTCCATGTCCACGTTGCCGCCGCTGATCAGCACGCCCACCTTCTTGCCCGTGAGCTCGGCAGCACGTGCACGCGCTGCGGCAAAGCCCAGGCAGCCCGTGGGCTCCACCACCAGCTTCATGCGGGTGGCGAAGAAGCGCATGGCGTCCACCAGTTGGGCATCGCTCACGGTGAGGATGTCGTCCACGTCGCGGCGGATGATGGGGAAGGTGATGTTTCCCAGGTGCTGCGTCTGCGCGCCATCGGCAATGGTCTTGGGCGTGTCGATGTGCACGATGGAGCCGCTGCGAAACGACTGCTGCCCGTCGTTGCCCGCCTCGGGCTCCACGCCGTAGAGTTTGCAGTGGGGCGAGAGTGCGCGCGTGGACAGGGCCGAGCCCGAGAGCAAGCCGCCGCCGCCCAGGCAGACGAAGAAGGCGTCGAGCTCGCCCACCTCCTCGAACAGCTCCTTGGCGGCGGTGCCCTGGCCGGCCAGCACGTCGGCGTGGTCATACGGCGGGATCAGGGTCAGGCCATTGCGCTCGGCCAGGTCGCGGGTGATCTGCTCGCGGTCCTGCGTGTAGCGGTCGTAGAACACCACCTGGGCGCCATAGCCCTGCGTGGCTGCGACCTTGGCGGCGGGGGCGTCCTGCGGCATGACGATGGTGGCCGGCATGCCCAGTTCGCGCGCGGCCAGGGCGATGCCCTGCGCGTGGTTGCCTGACGAGAACGCGATCACCCCGGCCTTGCGCTGCGCGGCGTCGAACTTTGCGAGTGCGTTGTAGGCGCCGCGGAACTTGAAGGCGCCCATGCGCTGCAGGTTCTCGCACTTGAAGAACACCTGGGCGCCCAGTTCGGCATCGACGGTGCGCGAGGTCAGCACCGGCGTGCGGTGTGCCACACCCGCAATGCGGCCGGCAGCGGCCACGACGTCGTCATAGGTAGGAAGGTTGGGGGCAGTGGTCATGGCAATGGTGGATGGGTGGTGGTGGATGGGTGGATGGGAGTGAGGAGGGGCGGGCATCACCATGGCCAGGCGATGGCCGTGCCCAGGCCCTGCGCCAGGGCCTGGGTGTGCAGCATGCGGGCGACAGTCAGGTCCTGCAGGGCCAGGCCCGTCATGTCGAAGATGGTGATGTCCTGCGCGCCGCGCTGCACGGGGTCCTTGCCGGTGAGCAGGTCGCCGAGTTCGGCGCATGGAGTGTCGTGGGGCGCCCACTGCGCCTCGCCGATCTGGCGGGCCTGGGTGGCGTCGTCCACGAAAAGGCGGGCGCGTTGCAGCAGCCCCTCGGGCAGCTCGCGCTTGCCTCTGGTGTCGGTACCCACGGCATTGATATGGGTGCCCGGCTGCACGGCGGCGGCATCGAACAGCGCGCCACCTCCCGGCGTGGCGGTGATCACCACGTCGCTCGCGGCCACGGCGGAATTGGCATCCGTGCCCAGTGCGATGTCGCAGCGGTCGGCAAAGGCCGCCTCGAAGCCCTCGTTGCGCCGCCCTGCCTGCGCCATATAGCGCACGCGCCGCAGCCCGGGCAGCACCTGCAGCGCAAAGCGCAGTTGCACGCGCGCCTGTACCCCGGTGCCGAAGATGCACAGCTGTTCGCTATCGGGCCGCGCCAGGTGCTGCAGGCCCAGCGCGCCGGCCGCGCCCGTGCGTTCGGTGGTGATGGCGTTGCCGTCCAGCACGCACAGTGGCCGGCCGGTGGCCGGGTCGACCAGCATGACGGTGGCTTGGTGCGGCTCACCACCCTGGGCGCGGTTGGCGGGCCAGAAGCCCGCGGCCTTGAAGCCCAGCAGCCCCTGCGCAGGCACGTCGCCCGACTTGATGCCGAACACTCCGCCCGTGGGCAGCGCCTCGCGCACCACGGGGAACACGCGGCCCGCGCGCTGGCTGTGCAGGGTGAAGGCTTCGTGCACGGCGGCGAGCACGTCCTGCGGCTGCAGCAGGGCATTCACCTGGTGTGTGTCGAGCAGCAGCAATTGCGACTGCGCGCGGGTGTCTGGTGCGGTGGTGGATGTGCTCATGTGTTCAGCTCACCGTGCATCGCCGTAGACGGTGGCACGCGACACGCCCAGGTGCTGCGCCACGACCTCCATCGCACGGCGCACCTCCAGGCTGCCCGAATCCTTGAGCTCGCGCAGCAGGGCGCGCCGCTCGGCCGCCTTGAGCGCGCGCGGCGCGGTCGACAGGCGCGCCGCGAACTGGTCGATGCGCAGGCGGATGGCATCGGCCCCGGCCGGGTCCAGCGACTCGGTGAGGCCGGTCGTGTCCCCGTCGATGGCGGTGAACTGCCCCACCACGCTCTGCAGGCTGCGGAACAGCGTGAGGTCGACGTTCAGGCACAGCGCGGCGATGTACTCGCCCGACGAGTCCTTGATGCCCACCGAGGTGCTCTTGGCCTGCCGCCCATCGGCGAACTGGTTGGCGTAGTTGGCGATCACCTGCGGGTAGTCGGGGTCGGCGATGCGCGCCAGGCCCAGCTCGGTCGTCGGTTCGCCCACCGATCGGCCCGAGAGGTTGTTGTGGATCGCCAGGATGGACTGGCCCGGGTCCAGCAGGTCATGCACCACCACTTCGCAGAAGGGCGCAAAGGTGGCGGCGAGGCCCTGGGCCACTTGCCCGATCTGGGAGAGCAGTGCCTTTTGCTCCGGGGTGCGGAGTGGCGTGTTGGCGGGGTTGCGTTTTGGCATTTGGATAATTTATCCAAAAATAGATAAATTGTCAAAACCGGGCCGCGCGGGACCGCCGGCCGGCGGTTGCGGTCCAGCTCCTCCGTCCTGGCGGGGGCTGGAAGCGCTGCTTTCTGCACCGTCTTAAAGAATTCTTAATCGCGCTAAGAAGTCCTTAAAGCCTGCCCGGCACCATGCAGTTCAGCGGCGGCGAAACCCTCGCCGCACCTGTTCTTGAAAGAGCCACCACCATGCCCCATGTCCGGTTTGCTTCGGGTCTTGCGTTCCTGTTGCTGTCGCTGCTGTTGTCCGCGTGCACCAGCATCCCGCAAAGTGCCATGCCCCAGGAGCGCTTTGCGCAGCTTGGCTGCCATGAGCTGGACAACGAGCTCGCCATGGCGCAAGAGAGCAACCGGGTGGCCGGCGAGGCCAAGAGCACGTCCTGGCAGCTCGTGCTGCCGGTGGCGGTGGCTGCGCGCTATTTCAACGCCAACTCCGTGCAGATCGATTCCGAGCTGCGCATGGCCAGCCTGCGTGAGCAGCGCCGCATCAAGGGCTGCCAGCAGGTGGCTGGTTGATGCCCAGGCATGGCATGGCCGTGCAGGCGGTGTTGCGGGCCGGTGCGGCCGCGCTGGTCGCCATGCTGCCCGCGCTGGCAGGTTGCGCCACGACCGCCCAGCCCGATCCCCTGGAGCCCTGGAACCGGTGTGTCTTCCGGCTCAATGAGGCGGTGGATGGTGCCGTGGTGGCATCCCTGGCGCGCGGGTACGCCCGCGCGCTGCCGCAGGCCGTGCGCACCAGCCTGGGCCATTTCTTCGCCAACCCGCAGGACATCGGCTCGGCTGCCAACCTGCTGCTGCAGGGACGGCCGGGTGCCGCAGCATCGGACCTGGCGCGGGTGGCAGTGAACACCACCGTGGGCGTGCTCGGCCTGTTCGACGTGGCCACGCCCATGGGCCTGGTGCGCCACGGCGCGGACACGGGCCAGACGCTGGGCCGCTGGGGCCTGGGAGCGGGGGCCTACATCGTCTGGCCGCTGCTGGGCCCGTCCACCGTGCGCGATACGGCGGGCCTGCCGGCCGAGCTGCTGCTGGCGCCGCAAGCCCTGGCCCCCAGCACGGCGGTGCGCAACGGCCTGACCGTGTTGCAGGCCACCCAGGCGCGCGCCGAACTGCTGCCCGCCACGCAGGTGATCGACCGCATTGCGCTGGACAAGTACCTCTTTGTGCGCGATGCCTACCTGCAGCACCGCCGCGCGCTGGTGCACGGTGACACGCTGGTGCAGGGCGATGCGCCACCGGACTCGGCCGCTGCGGGGGGCGATGAGCGTTTCGACCTCGATCCCGGCTCCGATGCTGCCGCCATCCGCAGCGATGGCGGTGAGCACGCGCCCTGAATTTCACTTTGTCTGCTTTCAACCCTGAGGATCTCGACCATGCTCCCGTTCCCTTTCATCCCCGTCCCTGCAACCACCGGCCTGCGCTGGCGTGCGCGGCCTGCACCGGCCGCCTCCGCACCCACTCCGAGTGCTCCGGTGAAGCGCCTGCGCGCTGCCGTGGCCGCAGCCGCCCTGGGTGTGCTGGCTTCGCCTGCTGCATGGGCGCAGGACGGTAGCGCACCCAGCAACGCTTCTGGCAGTGGCGCTGATTCGCAATGGGGCCTGGGCCTGGGCGTGGCGGTGGACCGGGCGCCCTACCGCGACTTCGACGACAAGGTGCAGGGGCTGCCGCTCATCTACTTCGAGAACCGCTGGGTCAGCGTGCTCGGCCCCTCGCTGGACGTCAAGCTGCCGTCGGCCGGGCCGGTATCGCTCAGGCTGCGTGCGCGCTATGCGGGCGAAGGGTACGAGGCCGAGGATTCGCCCTACCTTGCCGGCATGGACGAGCGCAAGAGCGGCTTCTGGGTGGGCGGAGCGGCCATCTGGCGCACCGGCGTGGCCAATGTATCGGGCGAGTGGCTCGGCGATGCATCGGGCCACAGCAAGGGGCAGAAGATCAAGCTGCAGGTGGACCGCCGCTTTCAGCAGGGGGCCTTCGATTTCACGCCGCGCCTGGCTGCGCACTGGGCCGACAGCAAGTACGTGGACTACTATTACGGTGTGAAATCCTCCGAAGCACTGCCCCAGCGCCGGGCCTACCAGGGCGATGCCAGCGTCAACCTGGAGCTGGGCCTGCGCGTGGGCTATGCGATCGCGCCGCGGCAGAGCATGTTCCTGGACATCAGCACCACCCACCTGGGCAGCGGCATCAAGGACAGCCCGCTGGTGGACCGCTCCAGCACCACCGGCCTGCGCCTGGGCTACCTGTACCGGTTCTGAGGGTGCGGCATTTGCAATCGAGCCAACCCACCCGGCAATGGCCCCGCGCCCTGGCGCTGGCGCTGGCGGCCGCCATGCTGTGCACGGGTTGCGCTGCGCCGCGCGGGCCCATGGTGCCGCTGGGGCAGGGCAGCTTTGCCCAGTACCGCAGTGAAACGCAGGACTGGATGGCGCAGCACCGCGCCTTCCAGAGCGACGAGCGCGACAGCGAGCTGGCGCGCAACGCGCCCATGGAATGGCGGCCGGCGCAGGCCGCTCGCAAGGGCGTGGTGCTGTTCCACGGCCTGGGCGATTCGCCGTGGTCGTTTGCCGACATCGGGCAGGCGCTGGCGGGCCAGGGCTTTCTGGTGCGCACCGCGCTGCTGCCCGGCCACGGCACGCGGCCGGCTGACCTGATCGGCGTGGACCTGGACGACTGGCGCCGCCTGGTGGCGCAGCAGGCAGCCTTGCTGGCGCAGGAGGTGCCCGAGGTCTACCTGGGCGGCTTTTCCACCGGTGCCAACCTGGCACTGGAGTACGCGCTGGACCACCCCGAGGTCGCGGGCCTGGTGCTCTTTTCGCCGGCCTTCAAGTCGGGCGTGCCGCTGGACTGGATCGTGCCCTGGGTGGCCCGCGTGCGCACCTGGCTGCGCCAGCCCGACGCTGCGCAGCCCCAGCAGACCACCCTGCGCTACCTCAACGTGCCCACCAATGGCTTTGCGCAGTACTACCGCAGCGCCGCCGCCGTGCGCGAGAAGATTGCGCGCCAGCCCTACGCCAAGCCGGCGCTGCTGGTGCTGGCGCAGCACGACTCGGTGGTGGACGTGGAGCATGTGCTGGGCACGTTCGAGACCCGTTTCACCCACCCCGCCAGCCGCCTCATCTGGTATGGCGACCTGCCGGCGGCGCGTGGCGCCACTACGGCGCAGCGTGTGCTGGTGCGCACCGACAAACTGCCGCAGCAGCGCATCAGCCAGTTCTCGCACATGGGCGTGCTGTTTTCGCCCGCCAACCCGCTCTATGGCACCGAGGGCACCCAGCGCATGTGCTGGAACGGGCAGGAGCCCGCCGACCAAGCCCGCTGCATGGCGGGTGAGCCGGTGTGGTACTCGGACTGGGGCTACCGCGAGAGCGCCAAGGTGCACGCGCGGCTCACCTTCAATCCCTACTTCGACTGGCAGGCCGAGGTCATGCGCGAGGTGCTGGCCGCCGAGTGATACGGATTCGCCTTCAACCGTCTAACGTCGGTGGTTCGCCTTGCCGCGCTAGAGCACTGTCTGCGGCTTCCCGCCCAGTGTTCAGTCCCGTAAATAGATGTCAAGAATAAAACCGATGGATTTCGCGCCAGGGCAAGGCGCAAACCGCAGCGATAGCCGTAGCTATCGCGAGGATTTGCAACGCGGCCCTGGCGTGAGAGACGCGGTTTTATTGGCATTTATCTGCGGGACAGGACACTGGTTATAGGGTCGAATGCAAATCCGGATGAGCCCGCCGGGCAATCAGCTTGCCTCACCATCGGCGGCCTGCACCGCGGGGAACAGCACGCGCACGCAGAAGCCCCGGCCCTGCAGGCCCGCACAGGTGCTGATGGTGGCGCCATGCAGTTGCGCGATGCCGGCCACCAGCGACAGGCCGATACCGCTGCCCTTCACGGCGCTGCCTGCCACGCGATGAAAGCGCTGGAAGATCGCCTCGCGCTCCGAATCGGGCACGCCGGGGCCATCGTCCGCCACCTCCAGGAACGCCTGCGTGACACCCATGGCGCCGTCTACCACCGGCCCGCAGGCGATGCGCACCCGCCCGCCGGGCGCCGTGTAGCGCAGGGCGTTGTCCACCAGGTTGCGCAGCAGGATGCCGATCTCATCGATGTCGCAGGCGATGGTGCAGGGCTGCAGGTCCAGCAGCAGGTGGCGCTGCTGCTGGTGCGCCTGCATGTCGAACTCGCGGCTAACATACGCGGCCAGCTCGCTCAGGTCGGCCAGTGCCTGGTGCGTGGCACGGGCGCCGGCATTCAGGCGCGCCAGGTCCAGCAACTGTTCCGACAGGCGCGTGCTGCGCTCGGCCACGGTCAGCAGCTTGGCCAGCGCGGCATCCTTGTCCGCCAGGGTGGTGGCGCGCACGGCCACCTGGGCCTGTGCCAGCAAGGCGGCCAGGGGCGTGCGCAACTCGTGCGCCGCGTCGCCGATGAAGCGGCGCTCGCCCTCCACTGCTTCGTCCAGCTGGTGCAGCACATGGTTGAAGGCGCCCACCAACGGCTGCAGTTCGGCCGGCAGCGCGCCGCCGGGCAGGGGCGTGAGGTCGAACTTCTGCCGCTGGTGCAGCGCTGCCTCCATCTCGGCCACGGGCAGCAGTGCGCGGCGCACGGCGAACCACATGAAGGAGCCTATCAGCACCAGCAGCACGGTGGCGATGGCCATCCCGGTGAAGGCCTTGCGGCGCAGCTCCGCGTCGATCTCGCTGTGCAGGTTGCCCACCTGCACGGTAATGCGGCCCGTGCTGTCCGACACGGAATACACGCGCCAGCGCTGCCCCTCCACCATGGTGCTGGCAAAGCCATCGGCGAAATCGGGTCTGAGGGGGGTGCGGGGCGACCCGGGCGTGCCCACTGCGCGTTGGCTGCGGTACACCCACACCTGGAACGCCAGGTTCTCCTGCTGCGCCAGGGCGTCGGCCCGCTCCCTTCCGTCCTGCTCCGCACTGCGAAGCTTGGCGTGGCTGGGCACCGTCTGCAGGATCTTGTGGGCAATGCCACGCAGCCGCTTGTCCTCGATGCTGCTCTGGCTCAGCGCAAAGTAGCTGGACAGCACCGCCAGCGCGATCCCCCAGCACAGCACGATGGTGGCCCCCCCGGCCAGCAGCATGCGGCTGCGCAGCGACCTGATGGCCTTCTTCGCCGACTTCATGTCCCCGTCTCGCCGAACATGTAGCCGTGGCCATGCACGGTGGTGATCAGGTCGTCCCCCAGCTTGCGCCGCAGCTGGTGGATGAAGACGGCGATGGTATTGCTCTCGATGGTGCTGGCATGGCCGTACACCACGTCTTCGAGGTGGTCGCGTGTCACCACATGGCCCGGGCGCTCCAGCAGGGCCAGCAGCGTGCGGTACTCGTGGCTGCTCAGCGCCACGCGCTCGCCGCCGCGCAGCACCAGCCGCTTGCTGCGGTCGAGCTCGATGTCCCTGTACTTGAACACCGGCACCACCCGTCCCTGCGTGCGCCGCACCACGGCGCGCACCCGCGCCCACAGCTCATCGACCTGGAAGGGCTTGATCATGTAGTCGTCGGCCCCGGCATCGAGCCCCAGGATGCGCTCGCTCAGTTGCCCTCGCGCGGTGAGGATCAGCACGGGCGTCACGTCGTAGCGTGCGCGCATGGCCTTGAGCACCGTGAGGCCCGACTCGCGCGGCAGCCCCAGGTCCAGCAGCACCGCCCCGTAGGCATGGTCCACCAGTGCCAGCCGGGCCCCGGCCGCATCGCTCACCCGGTCGATGCGCCAGGCATTCTGGTGCGCGGCATCGCACACGGCTTCGGCCAGCATGTCGTCGTCTTCGACGAGGAGGAGGTGCACGGAATCTTTCCTGGTTGCGTTGCGATGGAAGGAACCCGGTGGCTCCCGCGCCTGCCTCGATCATCGTTCGAGGTGATTAACGACTTGTTAAGAGGCCTTGTCTGCGCCAATGACGGCCAGTGTGTTCCTATTTGCACACAGACCCGGTGGGTGCACGTAGGCCGATTTGGTTTTACAGTGGGTACCCTGCCCGGGTCGGTCGGCCCGGGCGCCCTAGACCCATGCCCAAACCCCATCACAACGTCTACGTCGTGGAACTCTCCATGGCGGTGCTCAGCGAACGCAAGTTCCGCAAGTGCAACCCGAACTACATCGAAGGCAAGCCCTGCGTGTACGTGGGCATGACCGGGCTGGACCCGGATGTGCGCTTCGACAAGCACAAGGCCGGCATCCAGGCCAACCGCTTCGTGCAGCAGTACGGGTTGCGGCTGCTGCCTGATCTGTACGAGGGCTTCAACCCCATGCGCTACCAGGATGCGGTGGACCGGGAGATCGAGGTCGGCATTGATCTGCGCTCGGCCGGGTTCGGGGTCTGGCAGGCGTGATGCGAATCAGTGCGCCACCACGGGTCTTTTGAAAAATGCATCCAGCACCGGCACGAGTGTTGGAAACTCCAGCGCGAACCGCGCCCGGTTCACAAAATAGGCTTCGCAGGCCACGGCAAAGAACTCTGACGGCGAGGTGGCGCCATAGGCGTCCAGCCACGGCATCTGCGCACCGAACCGCTCGGCCTTGATGACGGCCTCGCGGAAATCCGCGTACGCGGGCTCCCAGGCTGCCCACCAGGCGGCGTAGGCTGCACGCCCGGTGCGCGTGCCCATGAAGGCTGCTGGCAGCGGCGGGCAGCCGTTAGGCTCGCCTTTGTTGCGCATATCGAGTTTGTGCACGAACTCGTGCACCACCACGTTGGTGCCGCGCAGGGCGTTCTCATGGCCGTTGGAGGCGTGTTCCCAGCTGAGCATGATGGGGCCGCGGTCCATGGCCTCGCCCAACAGCACCTGGTCATGTTCGTGCACCACACCGGCCTCGTCCATGGTCTTGCGCCGGGCCACGGCCTCGCCGGGGTGCAGCACGATGCCCACGAAATCGTCGTACCACGCGAGGGCCTTGGCCGGGTCGCCCCAGTGCAGCAGGGGCAGGCAGGCCTGGGCTGCGATGTCGATGGCCATGGCGTCGGTCACCTCGAAGCCATGCGCGCCGTGAAAGCGCTTGTGGTGCAGGAACAGTGCGCTGAGCGCGCGCAGCTTGGACTGGTCGTGCAGCGACAGTTCTGCGAGAAAGGGGTAGCGCGCCAGCGTCTGCAGCCACAGGGTGGCGGAGATGTCTGGCACAGGTGCCACGGTGGCGCGGACGCGTCGCCAGAGCCGGTTCAGGATAGGGGGCATGGTGTCAGAGCATGCCAACAAAAGCATGCCGCTGGAATTCAAGACCCCTCTTACTTTGGGCCGAGAGGGATGCGTTCCAAGCCCGCGTCCGACAAACGCAGTGTTTCCAGCCGCGGGGGCAATGCGGCGGCGTCCCAGTCGTTCAGCACCACGCGCGTGAGGCCGGGCGCCAGGGCGTGCTCTGCCGGCCGGTGCGTATGGCCGTGCACCAGGGTGCCTGCCTGGGCGGTCTGCAGCCAGGCGATGGTGGCGGGGGCGTCCAGATCGGCATAGACGGCGCCCGACTGTTTTTTGTTCTCGCTCTCCTGGCGGATGCCGCGCGCCTGGGCGCGCCGTGCGGCCAGGGGCTGGGCCAGGAAGGCCTGCTGCCAGGCGCTGCTGCGCGCCTGCACGCGAAAGCGCTGGTAGTCCACGTCGTCCAGGCACAGGAGGTCGCCGTGGCTGAGCACGATGCGCTGGCCAGCGAAGACCAGCACCGTGGGATCGGCCAGGCCTGTCATGCCCGTGCGCTGCAAGAAGGCCAGGCCGGCCAGGAAGTCGCGGTTGCCGTGCATGAAGAACAGCGGCAGGCGCTGCGCAGCGGCGAAGAGCGCGGCGCAGCCCTCGGCTTCGAAGCTGCCGGGCTCGTCCATGGCATCGTCGCCCACCCAGACCTCGAACAGATCGCCCAGGATGAACAGGGCATCGGCCGGGGTGGCCTGCAGGTAGTGCTGGAAGGCCGCGACGGTGGCGGGCTCGCTGGCCTGCAGGTGCAGGTCTGAAATGAAATCGACCGTGCGCCAGTGCGAGGGGGCGATGAGCTCCTCGAACCGGGGCACGGTCGTGGTCTGATCAGGCATGAAGGCCGGCATCGCCAGCCCTCAGTCGCCGCCGGGCCGCCCCAAGGCGACTGCGGCCCCCTCGGGGGGCAGCGCAGCACACGCAGTGGCAAGCGTGGGGGCTGCTTGTTTTTCGCCGCCGGGCCGCCCCAAGGCGACTGCGGCCCCCTTGGGGGGCAGCGCAGCACACGAAGTGGCAAGCGTGGGGGCTGCTTGTTTTTCGCCGCCGTGCCGCCCCAAGGCGACTGCGGCCCCCTTGGGGGGCAGCGCAGCACACGAAGTGGCAAGCGTGGGGGCCATGTTTACAGAGCCACGGCCTTTTCGATGATCACGTCTTCCTTAGGCACGTCGTCGTGGAAGCCCTTGCGGCCCGTCTTCACGGCCTTGATCTTGTCCACCACGTCGGCACCACCGACCACCTTGCCGAACACGGCGTAGCCCCAGCCCTGGGCCGAGGGGGCGGTGTGGTTCAGGAAGCCGTTGTCGGCCACGTTGATGAAGAACTGGGCGGTGGCCGAGTGCGGGTCGCTCGTGCGGGCCATGGCCACGGTGTAGTTGGCGTTCTTCAGGCCGTTGTTGGCTTCGTTCTGGATGGGGGCATCGCTGGGCTTTTGCGCCATGCCGGGTTCGAAGCCGCCGCCTTGCACCATGAAGCCGGGGATCACGCGGTGGAAGATGGTGTTGTTGTAGTGGCCCTTGTTCACGTAGGCCAGGAAGTTCTCGGCCGACTTGGGGGCCTTTTCGGCGTCGAGTTCAAGGGTGATGACGCCGTAGCCGGCGATGTGCAGTTCGACTTGGGGGTTGCTCATGGCAATGCTTCTTTCTGAAAGGGGCAGGGAGGGGTTACTTCACGACCGTGGCGGAGGTGATGATGACGGGGGTGGTGGGCACGTCCGCACCGGCGGTGGGCACGGCCTTGATCTTGTCGACCACTTCGGTGCCGCTGATGACCTTGCCGAACACGGCGTAGCCGTTGCCGTCGGGGCTGTTGGCGGCGTTGAGGAAATCGTTGTTCTTCACGTTGATGAAGAACTGCGAGGTGGCCGAGTTCGGGTTGTTCGTGCGCGCCATGGCCACTGTGTAGATGTCGTTCTTGAGGCCGTTCTTGGCCTCCAGCGGGATCGGCGGGTTCGTGGGCTTTTGCTTCATGTCGGTCGTGAAGCCGCCGCCCTGGACCATGAAGGTGCCGATCACGCGGTGGAAGATGGTGCCGTCGTAGTGCTTGGCGTTCACGTAGGCCAGGAAGTTCTCCACCGACTTGGGTGCCTTGGCAGGGTCGAGCTGCAGCACGATGTCGCCCATGGAGGTGGCGAGCTTGACCTTGGGTGCGTCCTGCGCGTGGGCAGGTGCCGACAGGCCGATCAGGGCCGACATTGCGATGCTGGCCAGCGACAGGGCCGCGTTTCTCTTGGAAATCATCCAATCACTCCTTCAAAGAATATTTGCCATTGCTGGCCCTTGCGCTTCCAGTACTGGCGCTTGACGGGGCCGGTGCGTGCGCCTTCGGCGACTTCGCCGAACGTTACCACCATGGTGTCGGCAGCGTCTGTCCAGCGCAGGTAAGACTTGTCTTTCAGCTGTATTTCGCGGCCCTTGAGCGCGCGCGACTCGGCCTGCAGCACGCTGGTCCACTCGGTCAGGGGCTTTTGGCGGTGACTCTGGAAGTCGCTGGCATAAAAGCTGGTCAGCCGCGCCATGTCGCCCTGCGACTTGGCGGTGCGCCAGGCGTTGAGCACGGCCTCGAAGGCATTGCGTTCGGCCTGCACGCTGTGCGCGGCCACCCACTGCAGCTGGCGGGCAATCACCACGGGGGTGGAGCGGGGCTCCACCTGGCGCAGGATGCGTTCCAGGTCGGGGTTGGCCAGCACCACGCAGCCGTCGGTGGCCAGGGGGGCGCGCGCGAACTGGTCGGGCGGCGTGCCGTGCAGCCAGATGCCGCTGCCGGTCTTGCCCCGGCTCTGGTCCAGCGGATTGGGGTAGTTGATGGGCAGGGCGCCTGCGCCGTAGAAGTCCTTGAGCGTGACAGGATCGAGCCGGCTGGTGATGAAGTACACGCCCAGGGGCGTGCGCTGGTCGCCCTCGACCAGCTTTTCGATGCCGAGCTTGCCGACCGACGCGTAGTAGTCGGCCACCAGCTTGATGCCCTTGTCCGTGTTCTCGAACAGGTACAGGCGCGAGCGCGATGCGTCGATGGCGATCGCATGGCGCGAGCGCGACGACAGCTCCAGGAACTGGGCCGGGATGCGGTCGGCCCCCGGGCGGTTCCTGTGCGCCTGCACGCGCTGCAGCGACTCGGTGCGCAGCTCGTCGAGCATGCCACCGGCCTCGGGGGCGCGCGCGGCGTCGGTCTCGGGGACATCGCCCAGCTTGCGCACCGGGCGCACGCGGGCGTTGAGCAGGTCGCCCAGCGCCAATTGCGCGAGCTGGAAGTTGGGGTAGTCGCGCGCCAGGCTTTCGGCGCGGGCAAGGGCCTCGCGGCCACGGCCCTGGCCGGTGAGCTGGTAGACCTCCATCAACCGCGACTCGGCCTGGCCGTCGCGCAGCGCCTCGGGGGTTTTGGCCGGCTTGGCGGCACCGGCGCCGCGCATGCGGTTTTGCGGGTTCTGGGCGAAGGCGGGCACTGCCTGCGCGCAGGCAGCCAGCACCAATACAACAGCCGCCGTGCGGCGGCCCCAGCGGGACGGCTCCAGCATCATGCTCCGTCAGTCGGTCAAAGGCGGCAGGTCGCGCAATGCACACCAGACCACGGGGTGGGCACCACCGCCGTGGCCATGGCGTGCCGCACCATCAGCCGCCGGTAGCTTCCCGGACGATGGCCCAGCGGCCACCGTTTTGCACCAGGTCCAGCGTCTTGCGGCTGGTCACGTTGAGCGCGTCGGCGCTGTAGGCCTGGCGAAAGCGCGCGGTGGCCTTGGTGCCGCTCACGCTCACGGTGATGTCGGAGACCTGCACCGCGATCTTGGACTTGCCCACGATGCGCGATTCGCGCTCTTTCTCCCAGGCGGCGCGGGTCTGGCGGCCTGGCGGGTCGAAGTCCTTGTCGTAGGCGCCCAGGTAGGCCTTCATGTCCTTGGCGGCCCAGGCGGCGGCCCAGGCCTGCACGGCGGCGGTGACTTCCTGGGTGGATGCCGGCGCTGCTGCTGCAGCAGCAGGGGCGGGCGACGCCGCCGCGGGGGCTGGCGCTGCGGCTGCCGGTGCTGGAGCCGGCGTGGCGGCCGCAGGCGCGGGTGTCGGTGCCGGTGTGGGTGTCACTGGGGCGGCGGCCGGGGCTGGCGCAGGAGCAGGGCGCTGTGTGGCGACCACCGCAGGGGCCGGTGCAGGCGCTGCAGCCGCAGGGCGGGTCTTGCCCGAGGGGTCGGCCGAGAACAATTCGCGGATCAGCGCCAGCTTGGGCTTGACCGAGTTGGCGTTGGTCGCGTCGAGCTGCAGTGCCTTGTTGTAGGCCTGGCTGGCCAGCTTGGCATAGATGTCGCCCAGGTTCTCATGGGCGGTGGCGTAGCTGGGGTTGGTGCGGATGGCCATCTCCAGCGCGGTGCGGGCCTTGTCCAGCTGGTTCTGGTTGGCATAGAGCACAGCCAGGTTGTTGTAGGGCTCGGGCAGCTCGGGGTACTCTTCGGTCAGCTTGGTGAAGGTGGCGATGGCCTCGGCAGGCTTGCCCGAGTCGGACTGGGCCACACCGCGCAGAAAGCGCAGCTGCGGGTCGCGCGGGCTGGTGGCCAGGCGCTGGTCGGCCTTGGCCAGGGCCTCGCCCGCCTTGCCCGCCCGGAGCAACTGGGTGATGTCGGCATAGTCATCGGCCGCATGCGCCAGGGTGGTGCCCACCAATGCCGTCAGGGCCAGCAGGCGCAGAAGTCGGGGGAGGGTGCGGCGGACTGGTTGCTTCATGAGGGTATGGAAGGAGATGGACAGCGTCGGACCCTGGCGGGGCTATACTGCGGCGGATTGTAGCTGAGGGGGTGGTCATGACGGTGCGCTGTTGCCGCTGGTGAATTCGATGGGCGTTCCCTGACGAACGCGCCCCCCGAGGGGCCTGTTCCCGCTGCTGCCGGGTGAACGGGCTTCATCCACACCCCCTGCCGATTTCCCCTGACTGACATCCCATGAGTTTGCGCATCTACAACACGCTTTCGCGTGAGTTGGAGAACTTTTCCCCGCTCGAATCTGGCCACGTGCGCATGTACGTGTGCGGCATGACCATCTATGACCTGTGCCACATCGGTCACGCCCGCATGATGATGGCGTTCGACGTGGTGCAGCGCTGGCTCAAGGCCAGCGGCCTGCGCGTGACCTACGTGCGCAACATCACCGACATCGACGACAAGATCATCAAGCGGGCGCTGGAGCGCGGCATCACCATCCGCGCCCTCACGGACGAGATGATCGCCGCCATGCACACCGACATCGCGGCACTGGGCATCGAGCCACCCTCCCTCGAGCCGCGCGCCACCGAATACGTGCCGCAGATGCTGTCGCTCATCGGCACCCTGGAAGGCAAGGGCCTGGCCTACCGCGCCAGCAACGGCGACGTGAACTACTCGGTGCGCAAGTTCGACGGCTACGGCAAGCTCTCGGGCAAGTCGGTCGATGAACTGCGTGCCGGCGAGCGCGTGGCCGTGCTCGACGGCAAGGAAGACCCTCTCGATTTCGTATTGTGGAAGGCGTCCAAGCCCGAGGAGCCGCCCGAGGCCAAGTGGGACAGCGTGTTCGGCTCCGGCCGCCCCGGCTGGCACATCGAGTGCTCGGCCATGTGCGGCGCCACGCTGGGCGAGACCTTCGACATCCACGGCGGCGGCATGGACCTGCAGTTCCCGCACCACGAGAACGAGATCGCCCAGAGCGAAGGCGCCAACGGCAAGCCCCTGGCGAAGTTCTGGGTGCACAACGGCTTCGTGCGCGTGGACAACGAGAAGATGAGCAAGTCGCTCGGCAACTTCTTCACCATCCGCGAGGTGCTGGCGAAGTACGACGCCGAGACGGTGCGCTTCTTCATCGTGCGCGCCCATTACCGCAGCGCCCTGAACTACAGCGACGCCCACCTGGACGACGCACGCCAGGCCTTGAAGCGTCTGTACACCGCGCTCAGCCTGGTGGCGCCGGCCCCCCTGGCCGCTATCGACTGGACCACCCCCTACGCCGCGCGCTTCAAGGCCGCGATGGACGAGGATTTCGGCGCGCCCGAGGCCATGGCCGTGCTGTTCGAGCTGGCGGGCGAGGTGAACAAGACCCGCTCGGCGGAGCTTGCCGGCCTGCTCAAGGCCCTGGGCGGCTGCCTGGGCATTCTGCAGGGCGAACCAGAGGCCTTTCTGAAGGCCGGTGCCGGGCTGGACGAAACCGCCATTGGCGCGCAGATCGCCGCCCGCGCCGCCGCCAAGGCCGCCAAGGACTTTGCCGAGGCCGACCGCATCCGCCAGGCGCTGCTGGCCCAGGGCATCGTGCTCAAGGATTCCGCAGCCGGCACCACCTGGGAAGCAGCCCAGTAAGCGACAGACAGATAGACAGTCAGTTAGT
>JAZKEE010000134.1:0-10721 GCA_040387235.1 Pseudomonadota bacterium | reverse complement strand
GCGTTGAACAGGGTGTTCACGGCGGGCAGCATGTGGAAGGGGCGCTTCTTGAGTTCGCCAACGAACTTGGGAATGTCGCGTGGGTTCGGGATCAGCGTCAGGCTGGAACCCTGGCGGATGGCCAGCAGGCACAGCGTGAGCGCGAAGATGTGGTACAGCGGCAGTGCGGCGATGCTGTTGGCCTTGCTGAGGTCACCCACCTTGGACATGGCGGGCGTGAACCAGGCTTCTGCCTGCAGCGTGGCAGCCACGATGCAGCGGTGGGTGAGCACGGCGCCCTTGGACAGGCCGGTGGTGCCGCCCGTGTACTGCAGGAAGGCGATGGAGTCGAGCGTGGCCTGGCTGGGCGAAAGCGAGCGGCGCTCGCCCAGTGCCAGCGCCTTCTTGAAGGTGACAACCTTGCGGCCATTGGTCAGCGGCAGGTCGTAGGCGGGCACCATCTTGGCCAGGTGGCGCACGGCGAAGGTGATCCACGGGCCGTACACGCTGCCCAGCAGGTCGCCCATGGACGCCATCACCACGTGTTGCACGGCGGTGTTGTCGACCACCTCGGCCAGGGTGTGGGCGAAGTTCTCCAGGATCACGATGGCCGTGGCGCCTGAATCCTTGAGCTGGTGCTGCAGCTCGCGCGCCGTGTACAGCGGGTTCACGTTCACGCAGGTGTAGCCGGCGCGCAGCACGGCGGCCATGGTCACGCCGAACTGGGGTACGTTGGGCAGCATGATGGCCACGCGTGCACCCGGGCCCAGGCCCAGGCCTTGCAGGTAGGCTCCCAGCGCGGTGGACAGTCTGGCCAGCTCGCCATAGGACATCCACTGGTCCATGCAAACCGAGAAGGGGTTGCCGGCATTCTTGCGGAAGGACTCTTCCAGCATATGGGCCACGGAGCGGTATTGATCGGGATTCACCTCATGCGGGACGCCCGGTGGGTAGCTCTTGAGCCAGATCTTTTCCATGCGTTGTCTTCCTCGTGCACACCAGTAGATAGATGGCACCGATTGTGGAAGTGCAGGGCCCCAATCAGCTACCGGGCTTGTCCTAGGGTGCGGGCCAGTTCGGTCCCCGAGGTGACAGCATCGCCATCGAACAGCAGGTGCATCAATGCCCGTTCGCGTTGATCGATGGTGGCCAGGAACTGCTCGACCGCACCGCGCTGGCGCGCCAGCTGGCCGAAGGTGTCGAAACCGGCTTCCAGGAACTGCTGCAGCGCGCCCATGCCGGCCGCCGTGGCGGGCCCGCGCATCATGCGCAGCATGGTGCGCAGGCCGGGTGCACGCGTCAGCCGAGCCAGGTCGCGGCCCATGGCCAGCACCCGTGCCAGTTGCTGTTCGCGCCCGGCGCGTTGGCCCACGGCGCGCCATGCACTCGCATAGCGCACAGCTTCAGGAGCGGTGTGGTCGTCGGCCAGCAGCCAGGCGCGGCCCATGTCCTGGTCCAGGTTCTCGGTCTGGGCATGCAGAACGGCCAGTGCCATGGCAGTTGCCACCACGGGGCGTGGGAACATGGTCTGCAGCGTGCCGGCAATGCGGGCGAACTGCTGGTCGCGCGCCGTGTAGTCGCGGTCGCTGTAGAGCTCCTCCAGGAAGAAGCGCGCCGCCGGGCCGAACGCGGGCGAAGCCATCAGATCGGCATAGGTGCCCGCAAAGCGGCGCGCCTGCAGGGTCTTGACGGTCGCCACGGCGGGCCCCAGGGGCGTATCGCCCGTGCGGTGCAGGCGCAGGGCGTTGACGTCGGCAATGCTGTCGCGGATGGTCTGGGCCGCGTCCATAGGTCCCTCTCGTGTGGCCGCACAATGCGGGCATGCCATTAGACCCTGTTCAAAATGGTCTTGAACAGCTGCCGTTGACTGGAAACAACTCCCTTGCAAACCATGATTGCGCGCTGGCAAAAAATCCTTCTCCTGATCCTTGCACTGGCCGAAGCCGCCTGGCTGGCCTGGCAGTGGCCGCAATCCACGGCGCGCGCGCTGGCCGGCGCGCTGCTGCCCCTGGTCCTGTTCTGGCTGGTGATGGCCATCGAGTTCGTGCTCATGCAGCACCTCAACCGGATCGATGGCGCGCCGCGTGCCCGTGCCTCACAGGTGGTACGCGCCTGGTGGGCCGAAGTCTGGGTGGCTCTGGTGGTGTTCTGCTGGCGCCAGCCGTTTCGCCACCAGGCGGTGGGCGACTGGCTGCCGGTGCAGGCCACGGGCCTCCGCGGCGTGGTGCTGGTGCATGGCTTCATGTGCAACCGGGGGTTGTGGCTACCCTGGTATGCGCCGCTTCGGGCACAGGGCCATGCCCATGTGGCGGTGAACCTGGAGCCCGTGATGGGCTCCATCGACGACTATGCCGCGATCATCGACGACGCCGTGCTGCGCGTGACAGCTGCCACCGGCATGGCGCCGGTGCTGCTGTGCCACAGCATGGGCGGCCTGGCGGTGCGTGCCTGGCTGCGCGCGCATGCAGCCGATGCGCGCGTACACAGCGTCCTCACCCTGGGAACGCCGCACGGCGGCACTTGGCTCGGGCGCTTCAGCCGTGCCGTCAATGGCCGCCAGATGAGTCTCGCGGGCGACTGGGTGAAGACCCTCCTGAGCGTGGAGCCCCAGGGGCGTGCCCAGCGTTTCGTGTGCTGGTATTCCAATTGCGACAACATCGTCTTCCCGGCCAGCACCGCCGCGCTGGCGGGTGCGGACAACCGATTTCTCGACGGTCTGGCCCATGTGCAGATGGCGCTGCACCCCGAGGTGATGGCGGCCTGCCTGGCCGAGATCGCGCGGGAATAAGGAGAGGGCGGGTCAGTCGATCTTGATCTTCGCGGCCCGGATCAGGAACTCGTACTTGCTGTTTTCCGACCGCACGAACTGCGCGAACCCGTCGAGGGTGAGTTCTTCTGGGGTGATGCCCATCTGCTTGAACTTCTCCTTGCCTGCAGGCGACTGCATGGCGGCCGTGAAAGCCGCCGCATAGCGCTGCGCATCCACCTGCGGCAGCGAAGCCGGGGCGAACAGCCCGAACCAGGTAGAGACGTTGAAGCCTTGCACGGCATCGTTGATGCTGGGCACCTGCGGCAGCGCGTCGCTGCGGCTCAGCGTGGTCACGCCCAGCGCGTGCAGCTTGCCGGAGCGGATGTGCGGCAGCGCCGACGCGAGGTTGTCAAACACCATCAGCACCTGGCCCGACTGCAGGGCCGCCAGTGCCGGGTTCGATCCCTGGAAGGGCGTGTGGCCCATCTTGGTGTTGGTGAGCGACTTGAACATCTCGGCCGAGATATGGCCGATGCTGCCGTTGCCGCCCGAGCCGTACTTGGCCTGGTCGGGGTTCTTCTTGAGGTATTGCACCAGGTCCGGCGTGGTCTTGATACCCAGCTTGGTGGCCTGCTCCGCATTCACGACCAGCACGTTGGGGGTGCGGGCCACGAGCGAGATGGGCTTGAAGTCCTTGATCGGGTTGTACGGGAAGTTCTTGTACAGCCAGGGGTTCACGGCATGGGTGGCGACCGCGCCCATCAGCAGCTGATTGCTGCCGGCGGGTGATTTGGCGACCAGGTCGGCGCCGGTTCCACCGCCGGCCCCGGGCTTGTTTTCCACCTTGATGGCGCCCAACTGCGGGGTAGCGCCCTCCGCGATGATGCGGGCCGAGGTGTCCAGCGGGCCGCCCGCAGGGTAGGGCACCACGATGGTCATCGGGGCGGAAGGGGTCTGTGCCAGGGTGGCGGAGACCGCCGTGACCAGGGCCACACTGAACAAAGTGCTACGGAGCGACATCGGGATCCTCGTGATTTCCGGGAACGCGCAGTATAGGCATCTGTACAGGGTTTACCCTTTGTTACTTACCGAACGGTCAAACCTTTCGTATGTTGCATCTGCCCTGGACCAGGGTTCAACGGTTGGGGCTGCCGGCTTGCAGTGCGCGCAGCGCCAGGGCCGCATCCACGCGCTGCTGCTCTTCGGTGGTGAACAGCTGCTGGCGCAGTGCCTGCGCAGCCGTCTCGCCCTGCCGGGCACGGGCCTGGCCGAGCTCGTCGAGCCGGTTCTGCCAGTTCTGCTCCTCGCGGTCCAGCTGTGCCAGGGCGTGGGCGGCCTGCTCGCCGAACTGGGCGCTGCGCGCCATGTGGCGCTGGACATCGCCCACCCCCTGGGCGTTGAAGGCCGCGGTCTGTGCGGCCGCATCCAGGTGCGCCGTGGTCGCGGCGCGCTCTGCACGGCGCTCCGGAGCGAGTTCCGACTCGGCGGCGCGCAGCGCGCTGGCGCGCTCCTGCGGCGAGAGCTGGGTGTTGCGCGCTATCTCCAGGCGCGACAGGGTATAGCGGTCGAGTTCAGCCTCCTGCGCAAACAGGGCGTCGTACTCTTCGTCCTGGAAGTGCTGCTGCCGGACCTTCTGGCGCGCCTCCATGGCTTCGCGCAGCGCGCGCGGATCACCGGGGTCGCGCGGGGCCGACAAAGTGCCAAGCGCCACACGGTAGTCCACATAGCGCTCGGCCAGGGCCAGGGCGCGCGTGGCCAGTTCGGGGGGGAAGTGCTTGCCGACCAGCTGTGCCAGGCGCTGCTTGAGCGCCTCGGGATCGCTGGCCTCGCCAGCCTCGAAGAGGAGGGCCTCCAGCGTGTGGCGCAGGCCGGGCGTCAGCAGGGGGTCGGAGCCCTCGGCGGCCACCGGGCCCGCGGAAGAGGCGGCTGCCAGGGAGGAAGCGGCTGCGAGCGCGGCAGAGGCTGCGCTGCGGGGGGATGCCGCTTGGCCCGCTGTGGCCAGGCTGGAGCCGGGTCCGGTGTCCTGGCTCGCCTCGGCCCGCCAGGCCCGCCACCCGAGCACGGCCGCGATGAGCAGCGCCAGGGCGATGGCGGCGGTCACGGCTGGGCGGGGGAGGTGGTCCATGGCGGCGATCATCGCAAATTCACAGACCCGCGGCTTTGAGGCGGTTGGCCTGCTGGCGGTACAGCGTGACCGGGTCGGTGGAGAACCAGTCGCGCAGGCCGACGAGCTGGTTCACTTCATCGAGGTGGTTCTGGCGATGGTCGCCCAGGTGGGTGCCCAGCCGCGAGGAGCAGGCCGAGACCAGGCCGTCGTTCGCCTCACCGAAGACCAGTCCGAGTACGCCCAGCAGCGCATCGCTGGCGTCCAGCACATTGGTCAGGGTCTTGGTTCCGGTCCAGGAGTAGTAGCGAACACCGTTGACCAGCTCCGCCCCATTGCCGCAGCCTGCGGTGGGAACGCCTTGCGGAAAGCGGCGGTTGAAGGCGGCCGAGCCTGCCGTGGTCAGCGAATCGAGTGCCGCCGTAGGCATCTGCGGCAGGCCCGAGCCACCCGAAGTCAGGTTGATCAGCGCCACCAGCGCCGAAGCTGCGCCGTTGGCGATGGTTTCGGAGACCGAGCCTGCAGGCGCGACACCGCGCATGATGTCGGCCACGCGCGAGCCGCGGTTCACGCCGCCCACCGAGGTCACCGAGGCAATCTTGCCCGGCGCCACGCCGGCGACGTAGCGCGCGGTGGGCCCGCCATGCGAATGGCCCACCAGGTTCACCTTGGCCGCGCCGGTGATGGCCAGGATGTTGTTCACCTGCGCCAGCAACTGTTCGCCGCGCACTTCGGTGCTGTTGGCTGCAGAGACCTGGGCCACGTAGACCTTGGCTCCGCCCTGGCGCAGGGCGTCGGGAATACCGTAGAAGTAGTCCACGCCCAGCGCCGAATCAAAGCCGAAGAGCCCGTGCACCAGCACGATGGGGTAGCGCGTCTGCGTGTACCCGGCCTGTGCATGGGCGCTGGCCCCCAGGAGCAGTGTCGAAGCGGTGGCGGCGAACGCAAGCCGCCGCAGAAGGCGGCCAAAGAAACCTGTCATGTGCTTGTCTCCGTTGATGGATATTTTTAGGTTTTACAAAAAAGAACGACCGTTCGTTTTTGCGGTATTCATTGTTCTTTGGCACCCCCGGGTGTCACTATCGGGACATACCCGAGTTTGATGAAGGGCCATCGCGCTTCGCGGCAATTTCGTAGAATCCTGCGCCATGACTGCTTCCAACGCACTTGACAAGCTGGATCGCGCCATATTGCGCCGTTTGCAGGAGAACGGACGTGAAACCTACGACGTGATCGGCGAGCAGGTGGGCCTGTCGCCCAGCGCCGTGCTGCGCCGGGTCAAACGGCTCGAAGATGCCGGCGTGATCGCGCGCTACGTGGCCCTGGTGCCGCCCGAGGCGGTGGGACTGGGGCTCACCGCTTACCTCAACGTGCGCCTGGAAAAGCACACCGAAAGCCACAAGCGCAACCCCATGGACGTGTTCCGTGCGAGCGTGCAGACCTGGCCCGAAGTGGTCGAATGCGCGTCCCTCACGGGCGAGATGGACTACCTGCTGCGCGTGGTGGTGGCCGACATGGCGCACTACAGCCGCTTCATCATGGACACGCTGCTCAAGCACCCGAGCGTGCAGGATTGCAAGACCAGCTTCGTGCTGGACCGCGTGAAGGCGACCACGGCAGTGCCCGTGTGACAATGCGCGCGCCGTGGCCTTGGGCCTGTGCGCACGAAAGGCCGGACTGCCCCCCATGATCGCCATCGACGACTTGCACTTCGGCTATGGCCGCAACGCGCTCTTCCAGGGCTTTTCCGCCCAGGTGTGCCAGCCCGGCATCTACGGCCTCTTCGGGCGCAATGGCAGCGGAAAGTCCACCCTGCTCAAACTGCTGTGCGGGTTGCTCACGCCCTGGGGTGGGCAGGTGCAGGTCATGGGCCAGGTGCCCCGTCGGCGTGCGGCGGACTTTCTGGCCAGCATCTACATAGTTCCCGAGGAATTCCATCTGCCCAACCTGAGCACGGGCCAGTTGGCGGACACGCAGGGCGTCTTCTACCCGCGCTTTTCCAAGGCGCTGTTCGGGGAATACCTGGCCGAACTGGAAGTGCCCACCGCCAGTCGCTTCGAGGCCATGAGCCTGGGGCAGAAGAAAAAGGCTGCGATCGCCTTCGCGCTGGCCACGGGCACGCCGCTGCTGCTGATGGACGAGCCCACGAACGGGCTGGACATCGTGGGCCGGGGCCAGTTCCGCCGGCTGATGCAGCGGCCCGAGCATGCTGAGCGCGCCGTGCTCATCAGCACCCACCAAGCCCATGACCTGGAAGCCATCCTGAGCCACATCTGGTTCATCGACCAGGGCCAACTGGCCTTGTCGGCGCGCATGGCCGATCTGGCCGGGGTACTGCGCACCGGCGTGGCGAGCGGTGCCCAGGATCTCCCGCAAATGCAGGACCTGCTGTACCAGGAGGGCATCGGCCAGCAGATCGCCTACGTGGCGCTGCATTCCGGATCCGAGGCGCAGACGCCGGCAGAAGGTGCCGTGCAGCTGGAGCTTCTCTACAAGGCGCTGAGCCTCAACCGCGATGGCATGCTGGCGGCGTTGGCGCCTGCGCGGCAGGACCGCCTGTCCCCGGAGCGTGCATGAGCATGGAATTCATCCCCGTGCGCGGGCCGGAATCGCCCACGGTATCCTGGCCGCGCTGGCGGCGGCTGGCACGTGCCCACTGGGCAGAGCAGCGACCCCAGTACCTGGCGCACATGCTGGTGACCGGCATGCTTTACGTTGCACTGCTGTTGTTCTTGCTGGGGGTGTCGGGCTTTGCTGCTTTCCAGACCACGGTGCAGGCTGCGCTGTACTTTGGTGGGCTGTTCCTCACGGGCTTCGTGTTTGCCGGGCGCTACTTCGGGGCCATGGCGCAACGCGAATCGGCGTTGCTGGCACTGATGCGGCCCGCATCGGTGTTCGAGAAGTGGTCGCTGTGCATCGTGGTGGTGGCCATAGCCTACCCGCTGGCCTACAGCCTGCTGTTCCTGGCGATCTCCTGGCCAGCGCAGCAGATCGCCCTCGCGGCGCGCTCCGCCCTGGAGCCGCAATCCTTCAAGCCTGAGGACTATGTGCTCTTCGTGCCTCTGGTGAAGATGGGCGCCAGGCAGGCCATGCCGGTACCCCAGCAAACCGGCTTGCTGATTGCTTTCTGGGCCCTGCAGGCCTTTGCCGTGGCCGGCTCGCTGTACTACGCGCGGGCCTCGCTGCTCAAGACCCTGGCCCTGGGTTTTGCCCTGTTCGTCCTCACGGCGCTGGTGTGTTCCATCGCGGGGGTGCGCGCAGACGTGCTTTTTGCGTGGTGGTCGGCGCGCCGCTCGGTGCCCCTGGATGCGGCGGTCCATGCCATCAACGCACTCCTGTGGGTCGGCCTGCCCGCGTTGTTGTGGCTGCAGGCCTATGTACACCTTGAGGAAAAGGAACTGCTGTGAGTGCTGTCGCTGCCCGACGGCGTGCGGCGCCCCGGCGCGGGCGCTGGCTTTTTCTGGCGACCCTGCTGCTGTTCTGGGCGCTGCTGTCTCTGAGCGGGATGGACCGCTTCAAGAATCCCGAGCCCATCGCCGTCGCCTACGCCATTCCAGTCCAGGCGCTGGAGGGCGTTACCGGTCTGAGGCTGGAGGAAGGGGGTGGCAATGCCCCACGGCTGTCGGTGCGCGTGGCGCTGGACGAGGTACCCGAGGTGCGGATCACCCTGCGATCACGCCCTGGAGAGGGCGATGGCCCGGACGCACCGCCCGGAACATTCCCAGGGCTGACCGCCACCCGCGAAGCCGACACGCTGGTCCTGCACTGGACCGAGGTCCCCGCACCTGCAGGTGCGCAGCCGAGGCGGCATGGCAAAACCACCGCGTGGATGGACGAGATCGTGCTGCCCACCCAGTTCCAGCATCTGGCACTGGCCCGCGCCCGGATCGAAGCGCGAGCCTCTGTGGAACGGCTGGAGGTGGTGGGGCAGTCGATCGCCGTGCGTGGTGCCGTCAAGCACCTGGAACTGTGGTCCACGCAGTGCCGGCCTTGTGGCGCCGGGATGGCCCCCGCAAGGGCTGAAGAGGTGGCCCAGTGCGCGGAGCGCACACGCCGTGGCATCGCATCAATGGAGGTAAACGCCGCCCGCATGCGTTCGCTGCGGGTGGATGCCCGCGCCGGGCAACTGGATCTGTCGGAGACCCAGGGGCTGGAGCGGGCGCTGCTGCAACTGGGGGACTCCGTGGCACTGTCCGTGGACCGTGCGAGTGTCCTGGAAAAGGCCCGCGGCAGCGCCAGGGGCGAGGCCTTGGGAATGCCGGCCGCCTGTGGCGGGTCCGCCACGGCATCCGCACCTGTAACGCTCCTGCCCGCAAGCCCAGCCCCGGCCGAGGGGCCCTCTGCTCACCGTCCCTAGCAAGTCCTGGGCGACGACCGCCGGCGGCAGCCAGTCTTCCCATCGCCAGGGGTGCTGCTATTGCATCCTGCGCGCTGTGGGCTTAACGTGTTGATGCAAGGCGGGAGTGAGCCTCAGTGGCTGCACGTCTTCCCTCCCTGGTGGGCGGGTTGCTATTAAAATATGAGCAATTTGGGTTGTCTGGGTATGAAATTCCCCCTGTTTTGAAGGAATTCGACGTGCCTCACTATTTTGCTGCGATGCAGCAAAAACCACTGGAAATTCCTAGGGAAAACCCTTATATTTACAGCCATGATCGCTACCAAAGACTGGCTCAAGGCATCCTGGGACGCAGGCCGGGGAATGCTGCGCCCGGTCACGGGGCGTCCGCATGAGAGCGAGGACAGCATGTCTGCACCCGTGATGGTTCCTATCCGTTCGCTCGGCCCCTCGTACCGCGAGCGCATCACGGCCCACCTGCTGCAGCTGGAGCCTGCCGACCGCTACCTGCGTTTCGGCTATGCCGCCAACGACGAGCAGATCCGCCGCTATGCGGACCAGCTGGACTTCAACCGCGACGAGATCTTCGGCATCTACAACCGCCGGCTGGAACTCATCGCCATGGCGCATCTGGCCTTCTCAGAGCACCCCGAGTACAAGCATTGCGCCGAATTCGGTGTCTCCGTGCTCAAGCAGGCCCGTGGCCGCGGTTTCGGTGCCCGCCTGTTCGAGCGCGCCGTGATGCATGCCCGCAACGAGGGGGTGAACATGGTGTTCATCCATGCGCTGTCGGAAAACACCGCCATGCTCAAGATCGCCCGCAATGCCGGCGCGCAGGTGCGCCGCGATGGCTCGGAATCCGAGGCCTACCTGCAGATCGCACCGGCCAGCCTCGATACCCGCATGGCCGAGCTGGTCGAGCAACAGTTCGCCGAGCTGGACTACCAGCTCAAGCGCCAGGCCAAGCAGTTCTGGGACTTCCTTGCCAGCGTGCAGGAAGTGCGCAGCGGCGTGCAGCATGCGCGCCACCAGTCCGCCGAATAGGCCGGGCGGCGCAGGCAGGCGGGCCTGCACATGGTATTTGCTCCCTGGACGACAGGCCGTGTCACAACAATCCGCTATCCTAGAGGCCTGTTCCACTACCGCACGTCCTGCACTCCAAGACAGTGTCTGACCCGCACCCCGGGCGATTGCCCGAAAAGGAAGACAAGCGCACCTTCCTGCAGAAAGTCGCCGAGTTCATCCACCCCGGACCGGACTCGACCGAAGAGCTGATCGAAACGCTGGCCGAGGCCGAGGACAACGACGTCATTGGCGCGGAATCGCGGGTGATGCTCGAGCGTGTCATCCGCATGGCCGACATGACGGCCGGTGACGTGATGGTGGCCGCGCCCCGCATGGACCTGGTCAACATCGATGCACCGTTCGACGAGTTGCTGTACCTGGTGATCACCACGGCGCACTCGCGCTTCCCGGTGTACCAGGGCGAGCGCGAGAACATCATCGGCATCCTGATGGCCAAGGACCTGCTCAAGCTGCAGCGGGCGCCCGAG
>JAZKEE010000133.1:0-15211 GCA_040387235.1 Pseudomonadota bacterium | reverse complement strand
CATCCACGTGAACCTGTCCATGGTGACCATCGAGGACGGCGAGGTCGTCAAGCGCTTGGCCGCCTGGGCCAGCCTGTTCGCGGTGTGCACCGCCTTCGCCGGCATCTGGGGCATGAACTTCGAGCACATGCCCGAACTCAAGTGGCGATATGGCTATGGGGCGGCCCTGGCGGTCATCGGCAGTGCCTGCGGCTACCTGTATTACCGGTTCCGCAAGGCCGGCTGGCTGTGAGGGGTGACATCCCCTGAGTCGCTTCGCGCCTTCACCCCTCTCTCGCATTGCTGTGCAATGCGGGAGGGGGACACCCCCAGCGCGGCGGGGCGGCCCTTGCGCGGGGGCACTGGCCTTGGCCGCGCCACGGCCCTACGACGGCTTGGCCAGTCCCAGCTTCTCGACCAGCGCCTTTTCGCGCGTGAAGGTTTCCTGTGCAAACTTCTGGTAGGCGGAGGTGCTCATGTACATCGGCACCATGTCGTAGCGGGCCAGGGCCGTGCGGTAGCTCTCCTGCTCCATCGCCTTCTTGAAGGCGTCGTGCAGGCGCTTGACCACGGCGTCAGGGGTGCCCTTGGGCGCGCCGATGCCGAACGGCGAGTTCTGCACCAGGTTGAGCCCCAGTTCCTTGAGTGTGGGCGCATCGGGAAACTTGGCCAGGCGCTCGGCCCCCCAGGTGTTGAGCACGCGCAGCTTGCCCGCCTCCACCTGCGGCGCAAAGCCCGTGGAATCGGCCGCGGCCATGATCTGCCCGCCCAGGATGGACTGCATCAGGTCAGCGCTGCCCTTGTAGGGAACGTGCAGCAGTTCCAGCCCCAGTTGCTGGGCGATCAACTCCATGGTCAGGTGCGGGCTGGTCATGGTGCCGGTGGATCCGTAGCTGAGCTTGCCGGGATTGGCCTTGGCCCAGGCCACGAAATGCGTCCAGGTCTTGAGCTGCGAATCGGCCGGGACCACCAGGCCGAAGGCGTAGCCGGTCACGTTGAGCACGTAGCTGATGTCCTTGACCGGGTCCCAGCTGATCTTGGTGGTGTAGGGCAGGCGGAACACACCGAGCGGAATCTGCGCGATGGTGTAGCCGTCGGCCGCGGAGCCCTGCAGCTGCTGGGCCGGCAGCGTGCCGCCGGCACCGGGCTTGTTCTCCACGATCACGGGCTGGCCCAGGATCTTGCCGGCGTTGTCGGCCAGGGAGCGCATGGTGATGTCGGTGGGCCCGCCTGCGGGGAAGGCGATCACGAGCTTGATCGGCTTGCTCGGAAAGCTCTGGGCACGGGCCAGCAAAGAGGCGGGCGCGGCCACTGCGGCGGCACCCCACTGGATGATCTGGCGGCGGCGTTGCATGGTGGGATCCTTGGAAGACATAGTTCCTGCATTGGACTGCAGTCCCGCCTGAATGGGCATGCAGGAAACTCCCTAGCCCCTGTCGCCAATGAGGCATCTCCTTGTCTGGCTCAGGCCTTGTAGGTCGACAGCAGGATGCTGGTCTCGGTGTTGCCGATGCCCGGCGTGAGGCGAATGCGCCCCAGCGCCATGTCGAAGGCCTCCAGGCTCTCCGCCCGCACCTCGGCCACGATGTCCCAGCGGCCATTGGTGCTGTGCAGCGTACCCACCGTGGGCTCGCCGCGCAGCGCGCGGATGACCTCGGGCGCGGCATTGCCCTCCACCGCGATGCTCATCCAGGCCCGTATGCGCTGGGGCTCCGAATCGGGGCGCAGGCGCACGGTGTAGCCGGTGATCACGCCACTCTCCTCCATCTTGCGCAGGCGGTTCTGCACGGTGCCACGCGATACGCGCAGCTTTTGCGCGAGCACGGCCACAGGGGTGCGGGCATCCGTGCGCAGGATGCCGATGATTTCGCGGTCGGTGTCGTCCAGATTGCTCATAGTGATCCGATAGATTGGCAATGCGCCAATTTTCAGCGCATTTTGATCAAGGTGATGGCTGTTGTGTAGCGCTGGTCCCCAAGACAATTTCTCCATCGCCCTGCACCCACCCAGCCTGACGTCCATGCCCCAACCCTCTGCTCAAGCCCCTTCCGCCGTCGTGATGGTGCGCCCGCACCGCTTTCACCCCAACCCCGAAACGGCAGCGGACAATGCATTCCAATCGCACGCGGCAAACCTGCCCGATGCCTTGGCGCTCCGCGCCCACGCGGAAGTGACAACCGCTGCCGCCCGGCTGCAAGCCGCGGGCGTGCGTGTGCATCTGTTCGAGGACACGGGCGCGCGCAACACGCCGGACGCCGTCTTTCCCAACAACTGGTTCTCGACCCATGCGGGCGGGCATGTGGCCCTGTACCCCATGTTCGCCGAGAGCCGCCGGCGGGAGCGGCGCGCCGACGTGGTCGAGATGCTCAAGGCCGAGTACCGTGTGCAGGACGTCATCGACTACTCGGGCCTGGAGCAGGACGGCATGTTCCTCGAAGGCACGGGTGCCATGGTGCTCGACCACATCGCGCGCGTGGCCTACACCGCGCAGTCGAACCGGGCCGATCCGGTGGTGCTGGAGCGCGTTTGCACCCACTTCAACTACGAACCCATGGCCTTCGCCACGGCCGACGCGCAGGGCCGGCCCTGCTACCACACCAACGTGATGCTCTGCGTGGGCACCGACTTCGCGATGGGTGGCTTCCATATGGTCAGCGATCCGGCACGCCGCAAAGCGGTACGCGAGCGCCTTGCGGAGTCGGGCCGTACGCTGGTGGAGCTGAGCGCGCAGCAGATCGGCAACTTCGCAGGCAACGCGCTGGAACTCACGGGCACGCAGGGCCGGGTGCTGGCGCTGTCGGCACGCGCAGCGGCGAGCCTCACGGCAGCGCAGAAGGCGGTCATTGAACGCAGTGCCGCCCTGCTGCCGCTGGCGGTACCCACCATCGAACTCGCAGGCGGCTCGGTGCGCTGCATGCTGGCAGGCATCCACCTGGCGCGCAGGTGACACCGTCGCGCTCCATGCGGTCTACGATGCGATGCGCCAGCCTTTGCCGCTGCGAAGCACGACAACGACCGCAGGAGACACGACACCATGGCCACTGCCTTTTCCACCCTGATCTCGGGCTACAGCTTTCTCGAGGCGCCGCGCTGGCGCGACGGCCGCCTGTGGCTGTCGGACTTCTACACGCACCAGGTGATCGCCACCGACATGGCGGGCCAGGTGGAAAGAATCACCGAGGTGCCAGGGCAGCCCTCCGGCCTGGGCTGGCTACCGGATGGGCGTCTGCTGGTGGTCTCGATGCGCGACCGCCAACTGATGCGCCTGGAGCCCGATGGCACGCTGGTTCAACACGCCGACCTGTCGGGCATTGCCACGGCCAACACCAACGACATGGTGGTGGACCGCCACGGCAATGCCTATGTGGGCAACTTCGGCTTCGACCTGATGAGCGGCGCCACGGTCAGCACCGCATGCCTGGCGCGGGTGGCGCCCGATGGCACCGTGAGCGCGGTGGCTGATGGCCTGTTCTTCCCCAATGGCGCCATGATCACGCCCGACGGCGGCACCCTGATCGTGGCGGAGACCCTGGGCAACCGGCTCTCGGCCTTCACGATTGCGGCCGATGGCAGCCTGGGACCGCGCCGCGACTGGGCCACGTTTGCCCCGGCACCCGAGGGCCAGGAACTGGCCGCCGTGATGGGGCAACTCAAGGTGGCGCCCGATGGCGCGGCTCTGGATGCCGAAGGCGCCGTATGGACTGCCGACGCCCTGGGCCATCGCGTGCTGCGCGTGGCCGAAGGTGGCAAGGTGCTGGACGAGATTTCTACCGGCGACATGGGCGTCTACGCCTGCACGCTGGGCGGACCGGACGGCAAGACCCTCTTCCTGTGCACCGCCCCCGACTTTGCCGAGCATGCACGCAAGGCCGCCCGCGAAGCCGCGATCTGGACCACCCAGGTGGGTGTACCCGGCGCAGGCTGGTAGCAAGCCCGGCCCTATTCAGCGCGGCAGGGCCTCCGCGTCCAGTTGCGCGTCACAGCCCACCCCGGCGGCAATCGAGCGCCGGGCCCACGCGGCCATGGCCCGCACCAGCCACGGGTGCGTGAAGCCGGTCACTCCGCCGGGGTCGGCCACCATGCCGCACAGGTAGCGGCCCTCCCCTTCGCTCCAGCGCAACGCGGCGCACGCCCCGGTACGGCGGCGCGATACCAGCACACCCAGAGGACAGGGCTCCGCCAGGCAGCACAGGCCGCAGCCATTGCAGGGGGCACCCTGGGCCGGCTTGGGCGGCGCTTCGGGGTGCAACCACACCACCTGGGGCGGCGAGGAGGGGGGCAGGGGCAGCATGGAGGTGGCGGGGGAAAGCCACCCCATTGTGACCGCGTTGCCGGAAAAAAGAGACCCCGGCCATCACCAGGATGGGCGGGGCCAATGACCGGTGGGAGGGGACTCGCCGGCCGAGGGGGGGAAACAGGTTGGAGGAGGAGCGCGCTGTGCGCCGCCGGGGGCGCGTCAGCAGCCCAGTGGGCGGTTGGGGCGCATGGGAACCACGCCGCTGACCCGGAGGGTGTTGCCGGACTCGTCGGTGGCCGTGAGCGTCTTGCTGGTCAGGCGCACCTGGTTGCTGTCGCGCGCAACCACCGTGTCCACCGTATCGCCGTTGCTGTATTCCTTGCCGGCGAAGGTCACGAAGATCTGGTGCAGGCCAGTGGCATCGGGGCGGTAGCGCACGTCGCCAAAGGCTGTTTCGCTCGAACCGACCTTGTTCGCGCCATCGAAGCGGAAGGTGCACAGCTCGGGCACGGAACCAATGGGATTCTTCTTGTCGACCTCGGTCAGGTTGAGCGCCCCATTGCCGTACACGCCGTTGAGCCCAGGCAGGGTGGCATTGGTCACCGTGAGCACGCCCGGTTCGTTGCTGGGCGTGGGATCATCGTTGTTGCCCCCACCGCAGGCGACGAGCAACGCGCTGGCGGCGGCAATGGCGGAACAGGTCTTGAGCAGGGAGTTCATGGCGATCTTCTTGGGTTGTGTAGGGGTAGTCGCATCGTAGGAGCCGGTTCCCGCCGATGGCGTGCGCCAACACCCCTGTCGCGCGTAGGACCGGCGCCTATATGGCCATCGAGCGCTCGCCGTTCGCAAAAAAGCCCGCTTCCCAGGGGGTAGCGGGCTGAAGAACCGGTCGGAGACTGAAGACCGGCCGAGGGGAATAAAGCAAATGCCGGTGTGCGCAGGAGCTGGGTGCGCCCCATTGTCAGCAATTGGCATTGCGGGTCGCGTGCAGGGGAATGATGGCCGTCAGCTTCAGGGTGTCGGTCGATCCATCGGTGGCCCCCATGGTCTTGCTGGTGAAGCGCACCAGGTTGCCGCTGCGGTCCACCAGGGTGTCCACGGAGTCCAGGCTGGCGTATTCCTTGCCGTTGAAGGTCAGGAAGGCGAAGTACAGGCCCGTGGCAGAAGGGCGGTAGGTGATCTTGCCGGACGCCGTGGCAACTGCCGGGGTCAGCGCAGCAGGTGCCGCACCGGTGAGCGAGACGGGTGCGGTGATGTTGCCCACCACAGCGGCCTGCGTGGTGGACGTGCCCACGATGGAGACAGGCGTGGTGGTCGTGCCGACGGTGGCGGATCCGGTCGTGTCGGTAGTGGCGGACGCCGTGGCGGTAGCTTCCACCTTGTCGGCACCCATGAACTTGTAAGCACAGGTGGCCGGCTTCGCGCCCATGGCTTCCTGGTAGTACACCTCGCTCAGCGTGAGCTGTCCGTTTCCGTAGACGCCGTTCAGGCTGGGGACCGTCGCATCGGTCACGGTCAGAACACCAGGTTCGGTGCTGGGATCGGCGTCGGCAACGCGGGCGACTTCGCTGGCGCTGGTGGTGCTGAAGCTGCCGCTACCACCGCCACCGCCACCACCGCCGCAGGCGGTGAGCAGTACCGATACGAGGGCCAGGGCAGTCAGGGTTGGGGTGTGTGTAGTCATGGCAGTAGGCGGGTAGTTAGGGGTGGATCAGGGCTTTTGGGCTTGGCGCCTTTCCGCCGTTACCCATGAAACGAAGAGTAGGTTTTCCGCCTTCTTCGCCACGTGCGCCGAGTTCCGCGCCTACCGTAGGACTTTGCCCAACCCACACGTGGGCCGTGCCCCTCGCCCCCTGTCCCCACCCGCAGCCCGTTGTCGAGGCCCGCAGCCTGTCCCCAAACCCCCTTCAGCGCGCCAGCACCGGCGCCAGCGCCACCCCCGTATGCGTGCCCAGTTCCACCACTTTTTCCGGGGCGGCTGCGGCCACGATGCGCCCGCCTTCCTTGCCCCCCTCGGGCCCCAGGTCGATGATCCAGTCCGCCTCGGCGATGACATCCAGGTCGTGCTCGATCACTACCACGCTGTGTCCGCCATCGACCAGGCGGTGCAGCACGCGGATGAGCTTGTCCACGTCGGCCATGTGCAGGCCCACCGTGGGTTCGTCGAGCACGTACAGCGTGTGCGGAGATTTCTGGCCCCGACGGCCCACCTCGTCGCGCACCTTGGTCAGTTCGGTCACGAGCTTGATGCGCTGCGCCTCGCCACCCGAAAGCGTGGGCGAAGGCTGGCCCAGCGTGAGGTAGCCCAGGCCCACGTCCTTGAGCAGTTGCAGCGGGTGCGCGATGCTGGGCATGGCGGCAAAGAAGTCCACGGCCTCGTCCACCTCCATCTGCAGCACGTCGCCGATGCTCTTGCCGCGCCAGGTGACGGCCAGCGTCTCGGGGTTGAAACGTGCGCCGTGGCAGGCTTCGCAAGGCACCTTCACGTCGGGCAGGAAGCTCATGGCGATGGTGCGTATGCCCTGCCCCTCGCACGTCGGGCAGCGGCCCTCGCCGGTGTTGAAGCTGAAGCGCCCGGCCGCATAGCCCCGCGCCTTGGCCTCCAGCGTTTCGGCGAACAGCTTGCGGATGGTGTCCCAGAAGCCGATGTAGGTGGCGGGGCAGGAGCGCGGCGTCTTGCCGATGGGGGTCTGGTCCACTTCCAGCACCCGGTCCACCGATTCGAAGCCCGCCAGGCCCGTGCAACCCACCAGTGCCGGGGCCTTGCCGGCATCCATGGCATCGCGCCCGGCCTTGGTGGAGCGCTGCTGCACCCAGGCCTGCACGTTGGTCAGCAGCACGTCGCGCGCCAGCGTGGACTTGCCCGAACCGCTCACACCGGTGACCGCCACCAGGCGGTGCAGCGGCACGGTGGCGGTCACGTTCTGCAGGTTGTGCAGGTGCGCGCCATGCACGGTGAGCCAGCGGATGGCGGCACGCGCCTTGGCATCGTCCAGTGCCTGCGCAGTGAGCGCTGCGGCCTGCGCGGCGCGCTTCTTCACCGCCGCGCTCTGCCGCCCCTTGGGCGCATCCACGGGATCGCCCAAGGCGGCGTCGGCGGCACTCAGCTCGCTCGGCAGCATGCTGCGGCGCAACTGCAGCGGGTGCTTCATGGCATGCAGCAGGTAGCGGCCGGTCTGCGAATCTTCGGCGGCCGTGATGTCGGCCACGCTGCCCTGCGCCACAAGGCGCCCGCCGCGCTTGCCTGCGCTCGGGCCGATGTCGATGATGTGGTCGGCACGGCGGATGGTGTCCTCGTCGTGCTCCACCACCACCAGCGTATTGCCCTTGTCGCCGAGTTTGTGCAGGGCGTTGAGCAAAATCTGGTTGTCGCGCGCATGCAGGCCGATGGTGGGCTCATCGAGCACGTAGCACACGCCCTGCAGGTTGCTGCCCAGTTGCGCCGCCAGGCGGATGCGCTGCGCCTCGCCGCCCGAAAGCGTGGGTGCGCCGCGGTCCAGCGTGAGGTAGCCCAGGCCCACTTCTTCGAGGAACTCGAGCCGGCTCTTGATCTCGGGCACCAGGTCGCGCGCAATGTCTGCCTCGCGCCGGCTCATGCCGCCTTCGATCTGCAGCGTCTCGACCCAGCGGCGCACGTCGGTGACCGACAGGGCCGCGATGTCGGTGATGCCGATGCCCGCAAAGCGCACGGCGCGCGCCGTGGGGTTCAGGCGCGTGCCCTGGCAGCCGGGGCAGGCGGTGTCGGCCAGGTCCTCGACCTCGGGCTCGGCAAAGGTTTGCTCGCGGCCTTTTTCCTTGTCGTCCTGCACCGAGTCGTCGAAGACCTTGCGCTGGTCCTTGGTGAGCTTCACGCCCGTTCCCACGCAGTCGGGGCACCAGCCGTGCTTGCTGTTGTAGCTGAACAGGCGCGGATCGAGCTCGGCATACGAGGTGGAACACACCGGGCAGGCGCGCTTGGTCGAGAAAGCCTGCAGCGTGCCGATGGCGGCCGTGGGCGTGCCGGCGACCATGGCCTCGCGCAGGCCTTCGAGGCTGCTGAGCACGTGCACCACGCCCTTGCCGTGCGTGAGCGCCTGGGCCAGCGATTCACGCAGCAGCGCCTCGCCCTCGGCCGACACGTCGATGCTGGCCACGGGCAACTCGATGGTGTGCTCCTTGAAGCGGTCGATGCGCGGAAAGCCCGTGGTGGGCAAGAAGTTGCCATCCACCCGCAGGTGCGTGAAGCCACGCGGGCGGGCCCAGTCGGCCAGTTCGGTGTAGACGCCCTTGCGGTTCATCACCAGCGGTGCCAGCAGGCCGATGTGCTGGCCGCGGAAGGTGCGCAGCAATTGTGCGGCGATGCTCTCGGGCGTCTGCGGCTGCACGGCGGCACCGTCCTTCACGCAGTGCTGCGTGCCGAGCTTGACGTACAAAAGGCGCAGGAAGTGCCAGACCTCGGTGGTCGTGCCCACGGTGGACTTGCGCCCGCCGCGCGACAGGCGCTGCTCGATGGCCACGGTGGGCGGGATGCCATAGACGGCATCCACCTCGGGCCGGCCCGCGGGTTGCACGATGCTGCGCGCATAGGCGTTGAGCGATTCGAGATAACGGCGCTGGCCTTCGTTGAACAGGATGTCGAAGGCCAGTGTGGACTTGCCCGAACCGCTGACCCCGGTCACCACGTTGAAGCGGCCGCGCGGGATGTCTACGCTCAGGTTCTTGAGGTTGTGCTCCTTGGCGTTGATGATCTCGATGGCGTTCTTGGCGGTGTTGGCCTGCCCGGTATGGGCCAGGCGCTGCTGGTTGCGCAGCACCGCCGCCTTCTCGTGCACCGAGTGCCCTCCCGCGCCCAGGGTCAGCTCGTAGTCGCGCAGTGCCTGCCCGGTGTGCGACGTGGCGTGCTGGCGCACGTCCTCGGGGGTGCCCTCGGCCACCACCAGGCCGCCGCCGTCACCGCCCTCTGGGCCCAGGTCGATGAGCCAGTCGCTGGCGCGGATCACGTCCAGGTTGTGCTCGATCACGATGAGCGAATGCCCGGCATCGATGAGCTTGCGCAGCGCGCGCATGAGCTTGGCGATGTCGTCGAAGTGCAGGCCCGTGGTGGGCTCGTCGAACAGGAACAGCGTGCCCTTGCGCGCCACGGCCTGGCGCGACTTGGCGGCTGTGCGCGCCGCCTCGGCCAGAAATCCCGCAAGCTTCAGGCGCTGTGCCTCGCCGCCCGAGAGCGTGGGCACAGGCTGGCCCAGGGCCACGTACTCGAGCCCCACGTCGACGATGGGCTGCAGCGCACGGATCACGTCGCGGTCGCTGGCGAACAGGTCGGCGGCCTCGGCCACCGTGAGGGCCAGTACGTCGGCCACATTGAGCGCGCGGCCACCGCGCTCGATGGTGATCTCCAGGATCTCGGGCCGGTAGCGCTTGCCATCGCAATCGGGGCAGCGCAGGTACACGTCGGACAGGAACTGCATCTCCACGTGCTCGAAGCCCGAGCCGCCACAGGTCGGGCAGCGCCCGTCGCCGCTGTTGAAGCTGAACTTGGCGGCGGTGTAGCTGCGCTGCCTGGCCAGGGGCGCCACAGCGAACAGCTCGCGGACGCTGTCCCACGCGCCCACGTAGCTCACGGGGTTGGAGCGTGCCGTCTTGCCGATGGGCGACTGGTCCACGAACACCACGTCCGACAGGTGGTCGGCGCCGAGCATGCGGTCGTGGGCGCCCGGCGAATCGGTGGCCTTGCCGAAGTGGCGCAACAGCGCGGGCGCCAGCACGTCCTGGATCAGGCTCGATTTGCCCGAGCCGCTGACGCCGGTGACGGTGACCAGGCGCTGCAGCGGGAACTCCACCGACACGTCCTTCAGGTTGTGCTCGCGCGCACCTTCGAGGACCAGGCGCGGCGTGGCCTCGGTCACCATGCGCTTGAAACCGAAGCCCACGTGCTTGCGCCCGCTGAGGTAGGCGCCCGTCAGCGTATCGGCATGGCGCAGGTCGGCCGTGGTGCCATCGAAGACGATCTGACCGCCCAGGCGGCCAGGGCCCGGCCCCATGTCGATCATACGGTCGGCCGCGAGCATCACGGCCGGGTCATGCTCCACCACCACCAGGGTGTTGCCCGCGTCGCGCAGGCGCAGCATGGCCTCGGTGATGCGGTGCATGTCGCGCGGGTGCAGGCCGATGCTGGGCTCGTCGAGCACGAACAGTGTGTTGACCAGCGAGGTGCCGAGCGCCGTGGTCAGGTTGATGCGCTGCACCTCGCCGCCGCTCAAGGTGCGGCTTTGCCGGTCCAGCGTGAGGTAGCCGATGCCCACGTCGCACAGGTACTTCAGGCGCGTGGTGATCTCCTCGAACAGCAGCTTCAGGGCCTGGGCGTCGCCCTCGTTGCCCTGCCCGCCTTCGGCCACGAAGTCGATGCGGTCGAAAAAGCGCCGCAACCGGTCGATGGGCAGCAGCATCAGGTCGTGCAGACACAGGCCCGGCAGGGCCTCGAGCTGCGCGCGGCTCCACTTCACACCCTCGGGCATGAAGCGCCGGCCGGGTTCGAGCACCGCGTCGGCCGCATCCTTGCTGCCGATGCGCCACTGCAGGCTCTCGGTCTTCAGGCGCGCGCCCGCGCAGGTGGGGCATGGCGTGTAGCTGCGGTACTTGGACAGCAGCACGCGGATGTGCATCTTGTAGGCCTTGCTCTCCAGGTACTCGAAGAATCGCTTGATGCCGTACCACTGCTTGCTCCACTGCCCGTCCTTGTAGCCGGGCGTGCCGCCGATGACCCATTTCTTCTGGTCCTCGGTGAGCTTGTACCAGGGCGTATCGCGCGGCACACCCGCCGCCTCGGCGTGGCGCATGAGGTCGTCCTGCGCTTCCTTCCATGCCGGGGTCTGGATGGTCTTGATGGCGCCGGCGCGCAGCGTGAGCTTGTCGTTGGGGATCACCAGGCCATAGTCCACCCCGATCACACGGCCGAAGCCGCGGCAGGTCTCGCAGGCCCCCACGGCGGAGTTGAACGAGAACATCGACGGGATGGGATCGCTGTAGCGCAGGTCGCTGTCGGGGCAGTGCAGGCCGGTGGAAAAGCGCCACAGCTCGGGCTCGGTCTCGGGCGCATCGGCCAGGCGGTAGACATTGAGCCGCCCGGTTCCGCGCTTCAAGGCCACCTCGATGGCCTCGATCACGCGCGCCTTCTCGGCATTGCCCAGGCGGAAGCGGTCGGCCACCACGTCCAGCAGCTTGCGCGGGCCGGTGGGCGTGGCCACCTCGCGCTCGGCCTGCACCTTGGTGAAGCCGCTGGCCGACAGCCATTGCTCGACCTGCTCGGCCGAGGTGTTGGCAGGCAGCTCGACCGGGAAGGTGAGCACGACGCGCGGATCGCCGCCCGCTGCGCAGCGGCGCTGCAGCTCGGCGTAGATGGTTTCGGGCGAGTCGTGGCGCACCGGCTGCGCGGTCTCGCGGTCGAACAGCTGGCCGGCGCGCGCGAACAGCAGCTTCAGGTGGTCGTTGAGCTCGGTCATCGTGCCCACCGTGGAGCGCGAACTGCGCACCGGGTTGGTCTGGTCGATGGCGATGGCGGGGGGCACGCCCTCGACCTTGTCCACGGCCGGCTTGTCCATGCGGTCCAGGAACTGGCGTGCATAGGCACTGAAGGTCTCCACATAGCGCCGCTGGCCTTCGGCGTACAGCGTGTCGAACACCAGGCTGGACTTGCCCGAGCCGCTGGGCCCCGTGACCACCGTGAGCTCCCCGGTGCGGATGTCCAGATCCAGGTTCTTGAGGTTGTGCTGGCGTGCGCCGCGGATACGGATCAGTCCCTGGGTCATGGAAGCAGTCTTTCGAGGGTGAGGCGGGACATTCTAGGCACCGCCATCGCCCCCGTCCGGCCTCCTCGCAATACCCCCAGGGCTGACATCTGCTGACAAGTCCTGTCACAGCATCGGGTTATGCCCGCTCGCCAGGTGCCAACATCTCTTAGAGTACCCAGACAATTCCAAGGAGACGACCATGAACAACTCATGGAAACAATGGGGGGCCACCGCAGCCCTGGCCACCGCGCTGTGCGGCACCGGCCACGCGCAGATCCTGATCGGCCAGACAGCGGGGTACTCGGGCACGGTGGCGGCAGGGGTCAAGGAGACGGCAGACGGCGCCATGCTCTTCATCGATGCCGTCAACACCAAGGGCGGCGTCAACGGCCAGAAGATCGAGATCGTCTCGATGGATGACAAGTTCGACCCCAAGCTGGCCGCCGACAATGCGCGCAAGCTGATCGAGGAAAAGAACGTGCTGGCCATGTTCCTCACGCGCGGCACGCCCCATACCGAGGCCATGATCCCGCTGCTGGACAAGCATGGCGTGGCGCTGGTGGGGCCCTCCACCGGCGCCATGGTGCTGCACCAGCCCGTGCGCAAGAACATCTTCAACGTGCGCGCCACCTACCAGCGCGAAGCCGAAAAGGCCATGACCCACCTGGCCTCGATGGGCATCACCCGCATCGCCCTGGTCTATGCCGACGACAGCTTTGGCGCCGATGGCCTGGCCGGTGCCCAGAAGGGCCTGGCCGCCAGCAAGCTGACGGCCACCGTGCTCGAGAAATTCGACCGCGCCAAGCCGGATTTCGCGCCCATTGCCGCCAAGGTCGCCAAGGCCCAGGTGCAGGCCGTGCTGATGATCGCCTCGGGCTCGGCCGTGGTGGACGCGGGCAGCGCCATTCGCGACGCAGGCTCGGCCGCCCAGATCGTGACCCTGTCCAACAACGCCTCTGGAGGCTTCATCAAGAGCCTGGGCGCAAACGCCCGCGGCGTGATCGTGACCCAGGTGTACCCCAACGAACGGGCCGTCACCTACGGCATGGTCAAGGAAGCCCAGGCGCTGGCCAAGGCCAAGGGCGTGGCCGATATCAGCCCCGCCATGCTCGAAGGCTTTGCCGCAGCCAAGGTGCTGGTCGAAGGCCTCAAGCGCGCTGGCCCCAAGCCCACGCGCGAGAAAATCCAGGCGGCGCTGGAGGGGATCCGGAAGTTCGACCTCGGCGGGCTGGAGCTGAGCTATGGCCCCGACGACCATACCGGGCTCGATTTCGCCGATTTGTCCATCATCGGCACCGACGGCAAGTTCCGCCGCTGAAGCAACGGGGCAAGTCGGCCTGGCAGGGATCAGGTAAAGCCCCGGCTACCTTTTGTCACACCTTCGGCCTACACTGTTGCGCTACCTACCACCAGGGTCCGTATGAAGTACCTTGTCGCCATTCCCGCTCCCACGGCCTGCGCCGCGCTTGTCCTGCTGGCCCTGGGGAGCCCGGCCCAGGCGCAGATCCTCATTGGCCAGACGGTGGGCGTGACCGGCTCGGCCGCAGCAACCGTACAGGAGTCCATGAAGGGCGCGGCGCTCTACATCGACCATGTCAACGCACGTGGTGGCGTCGGCGGGCAGAAGGTCGAGGTCATCACGCTCGACGACAAGTTCGACCCCAAGCTGACGCTGGAGAACACCCGCACGCTGATCGAGCAAAGGGCCGTGATCGGCCTCTTCATGACGCGCGGCACACCCCATACCCAGGGCATCGTGCCGGTGCTGGAGCAGCACGGCGTGGCGCTGGTGGGCCCCTCGACAGGTGCCATGGTGCTGCACCAGCCGGTGCTCAAGTACGTCTTCAACGTGCGCGCCACCTACCAGCGCGAGGTGGAAAAGGCCATCACCCACCTCAACACCCTGGGCATCAAGCAGATCGGCGTGGTGCACGTGGACGACACCTTCGGTGCCGACGGGCTGGCGGGAGCCCAGGCCGGCTTCAAGGCCAACGGCATCGCGGCGCTGTTCATCGAGAAGTTCGATCGTGCCAAACCCGACTACTCCGCCATCGCGCCCCGCGTGGCCCAGAAGCAGCCCCAGGCCGTGGTCTTCATCGGCACCGGCGCGGCCGTGGTGGACGGCATCAAGGCACTGCGCACGGCGGGCGTCACCGGGCAGATCGTGACCCTGTCGAACAACGCCTCGGGCGGCTTCGTGAAGGCGCTGGGCGAAAGCGCCCGCGGCGTGGTGGTGACACAGGTCTTCCCCTCCGAGCGCTCGGTGAACTACGCGCTGATCAAGGAGGCGATGGACCTAGCCAAGGCCGGCGGCGTGAGCGAGCTGACCCCCGCGATGGTGGAGGGCTTCGTGAGCGCCAAAGTGCTCGTGGAGGGCCTCAGGCGCGCCGGTCCCAAGCCCGATCGCGCCAAGCTGCATGCGGGCCTGGAGGGCATCCGCAACTGGGACATGGGTGGACTCACCCTCTCCTACAGCAGCACCGACCACTCGGGCCTGGATTTCTCGGACCTGTCCATCATCGGCACGGACGGTCGATTCAAGCGGTAGTCGGCATAGACGGTCGTGATGTCTGATCATCCAACGATCGCATAGCCAACGGGCTGCGCAACTGGCACGACCAGGACCAGTGCTCCCGCGCAAGGGCCGCCCCGCCGCGCTGGGAGCGTCCCCCTCCCCGCATTGCGCAGCAATGCGAGAGAGAGGGGGAAGGCGCGAAGCGACTCAGGGGGTGATTTCTAATGCGCAGCGCTGGCCCCCGAGGCTGGTGCGGCAGGCACATGCAGGGAGTCGCCGCCGTGCTGCTCACCGCCCATGTCCACCTTGTCACCTGCCTTCATGATGACGAACAGCGACAGGGCCGCAAACAGCACGAATCCGACAACGATCTTCCACATGGCTCATATCTCCTGAATTTTTTGAGGGGGTTGCTTGAATGCTTGTTCAACAAAAGGGCCTCGCAGCTCCGCATGGTGCGTGCGAGGCCCTTTTCTGGAACACAGTGCCCGCCCCGGGGGAGGCAGGCACTGGTCGCAGTTGCCTTAATCGTCAGTCGTTGGCGTAGATGTCCACGTCCTTGGTCTCGCGGATGAACAGCGTGCCGATCACCAGGGTCATGCCCGCGATGATGATGGGGTACCACAGGCCGTTGTACATGTTTCCGGTCTGGGCCACGATGGCGAAGGCCGTGGTGGGCAGCAGGCCGCCGAACCAGCCGTTGCCGATGTGGTA
>JAZKEE010000132.1:0-18618 GCA_040387235.1 Pseudomonadota bacterium | reverse complement strand
CCGGCCCGCACACGCTGGAAGCCAGCCGCCTGAAGGCCTACACCTCGGCCTCGGCCAAGAACACCACGCTGGCCATGATGGAAGGCGCCCAGAAGAACCCCGCGGCCGCCAACCTGGTGAACATCCCCGGCTACCTGCTGCTGGGCGGCGGCGTGCCCGTGAAGGTGGGCAACGAAGTCATTGGCGCCGTGGGCGTGGGCGGTGCGCCCGGCGGCCACCTGGACGAGCAATGCGCCGTGGCCGGCATCGCCAAGGTGCAGGACCTGCTCAAGTAAGCCATCGGCAACCGACAGAGACAAAGCCATGGCCGACCGCACCGCCCCTTCTTTCGCCAGCACGGCGCGTGCGCTGTGCGCCATCGCCACCACCCTGGCCTGCGCCGTGCTGCAGCCAGCACAGGCCCAGGTAGCCCCCGGCCCGGCGGAAGCCGCGGCCTACCAGGGCCTGCATGCGGCCGCTGCGCAGGGCGACGCGGCCAGCCTGCAACGCCTGCTGGCAGGCAACAATGCCGCCACGCTGCTCAACGCCCGCGATGCCCATGGCCGCACGCCCCTGCACGTGGCCACCTTTGCGCGCCAGCGCGAGGCCATCCGCCTGCTGGCCAAGGCCGGCGCGGCACTGGATCTGCTGGAAAATGACCGCTACGACGCGGTGACGATCGCCGCCGTGGCCGACGACGAAGAAACACTGGCCCTGCTGCTGTCGCTGGGAGCCAGCGCGAAGCAGGTGACCAGCCGCTACGACGGCACGGCCCTGATCGCCGCTGCACACCTGGGCCACGACGGCGTGGTGCGCCAACTGATCGCCGCCGGCGCCCCGCTGGACCATGTGAACAACTTGCACTGGACGGCTCTGATCGAATCCATCGTGCTGGGCAATGGCGGGGCGCGCCACCAGGCCACGCTCAAGGCCCTCGTCAAGGCGGGCGCCAGCCAGTCGCTGACCGACCGGCAGGGCAACACACCGCTGCAACTGGCACGCCAGCGGGGCTACGATGCCATGGCGCAGATGCTCAGCCGCTGATTCAGTCCGTGACCAGACGGGCCTTGACGGTCTTGCCTTTCACACGGCCGGCGTTGAGACGGTCGGCCACCTGTCGGCCCACGGTACGGTCCACCGCCACGTAGGTGGAGAACTCGTTGACATTGATCTTGCCGATCTGCTCGCGGGTGAAGCCCATCTCGCCGGTGAGCGCGCCCAGCACGTCGCCAGCGCGGATCTTCTCCTTGCGGCCACCGATGATCTGGACGGTGGCCATGGGCGGCACCAGCGGCCCGTTGCCGGTGGGCGTGAGTTCGGCCAAGGGGTAAAAACGCGATTCGCGGCCCTGCAACTGCTCGATCTTGCCCACGCTGCCCATCTCGTCCATGCTCGACAGGTTCAGCGCCAGGCCCTCGGCGTCGCCCCGGCCGGTGCGGCCGATGCGGTGGATGTGCACCTCAGGGTCGGGCGTCACGTCCACGTTGATCACGGCCGCCAGGTTGGCGATATCGAGGCCGCGTGCGGCCACGTCGGTGGCCACCAGCACCGAGCAGCTGCGGTTGGCAAACTGCACCAGCACCTGGTCGCGCTCGCGCTGCTCGAGCTCGCCGTACAGCGCCAGGGCGCTGAAACCCTGGGCCTGGAGCACGGCCACCAGGTCGCGGCACTGCTGCTTGGTGTTGCAAAAGGCCAGCGACGACTCGGGCCGGAAGTGGTCGAGGATCTGGGATACGGCGTGCAGGCGCTCGGAGTTCTTCACCTCATACCAGCGCTGCTCGATCTTGCCTTCGGCATGCTGAGCCTGCACGGTGATCTGCTCCGGCGACTTCATGAACTGCTGGCTCAGCTTGGCGATGCCCTCGGGGTAGGTGGCCGAGAACAGCAGGGTCTGGCGCTCCTTGGGGCACTGGCGCGCCACGGTGGCGATGTCATCGAAGAAGCCCATGTCCAGCATGCGGTCGGCCTCGTCGAGCACCAGGGTGTTCAGCGCTTCCAGCGACAGGTGCTGGCGCTCCAGGTGGTCCATCACGCGGCCGGGCGTGCCGACGACGATGTGGGCACCGTGTTCCAGGCTCACGGTCTGGCCGCGCAACGGCACGCCGCCGCACAGGGTCACGACCTTGATGTTCTCCTCGGCCCGCGCCAGGCGGCGGATCTCGGTGGTCACCTGGTCGGCCAGCTCGCGCGTGGGGCACAGCACCAGCGCCTGCACGGCAAAGCGGCGCGGGTTGAGGTTGGCCAGCAGGGCCAGGGCAAAGGCGGCCGTCTTGCCGCTGCCGGTGCTGGCCTGGGCGATCAGGTCCTTGCCCAGCAGGGCGGGTGGCAGGCTGGCCGCCTGGATGGGGGTCATCTGCGTGTAGCCCAGCTGCTGCAGATTGGCCAGCGTGGCGGGGCCGAGAGCCAGCGCACTGAAATCGGTGGCGGCTTGGTTTTCTTTGGAGGTCATGGGGGGGATTATCCGGGGCAGGCCGGAAAAGCCCTATTTGCCCTGCCATGTGCATAGGGAGAACTACCTTACGCGAGCGTCAGGTGAATCGGCTATAACGGAATACAGTGCAGGAACCGGGTGGTACATGCCAGAAACGATCAACGCATCCAGCACCGCCGAGCAGGGCCGCTCCAGCGACCTGCTGCTGCGCCTGATCGCGGACTCCGTGCCCGCGCTGATGGCCTATTTCGACCTGCCCGGCCTGCACTGCCTGTTTGCCAACCAGGGCTATGCGGCCTACAACGGCCATTCCACCGAATCCATCCTCGGCCTCACGGTGCAGGAAGCCATCGGCGACAAGGCCTGGCAGGCCATACAGCCCCACGTGGAGCGCTCCACCCGGGGCGAGCACGTCAAGTACGCGCGTGAGCAGACCCTGCCCAATGGCGAGGTGCGCATGATCGAAGTGAATCTCATCCCGCACTTCGAAGGCGCACAGAAGGACCGGCAACTGGGCTCCTTCGTGCTGATCACCGACATCACCGAGCGCTGGCGTGCCGAACGTTCCGTGCGCGAGAGCGAAGAGCGGATGCGCAAATTCACCGAAGCCACGGACGAGGCCATCGTGTTCCACCGCGACGGTCTGATCTCCGACGGCAACGAGGCGCTCTACCGGCTCACGGGCTATGCGCTGCACGAGGTGGTGGGCCTGTCCATCTTCAACTTCATCAGCCCCGAATGGCGCGCCGTGGCGCTCGACTACACGCGCAGCGGCCGCGAAGACCCTTACGAGGTCACCATTCGCCACAAGGATGGCCATGCCATCCCGGTGGAGGTGGTGGGCAAGACCATGCCGTTCCACCACGCGGACTACCGCATCGTGGTGGTGCGCGACATCACCGCGCGCAAGCAGGCACAGGAGCGCGAAGCCTTCAACGCCCTGCACGACTCGCTCACCCAGTTGCCCAACCGCCGCCACCTCATGGAGCAACTGGCCCTGGCACTCGCCCGCAACCGCCAGGGCCAGTTGGCCGTGCTGTTCGTGAACCTCGACCATTTCAAGACCGTGAACGATTCGCTGGGCCACCACGCCGGCGACCAGCTGCTGCGCGAAGTGGCCGACCGGCTGCGCCACTGCGTGGGTGAAGCCGACGTGGTGGCCCGCCTGGGCAGCGACGAGTTCGTGCTGGTGCTCACCACCATAGGGACGTCCGAGGATGCGGCCCAGGTGGCCGACGCCGTGCTGCAGGCCATGCGCACCGTCTTCACGGTGGGCCACTTGCCGCTGACCATGTCGCCGTCCATCGGCATCAGCCTGTTCCCGGGCGACGGAACCACCGGCGATGCGCTGCTGCGCAGTGCCGACGCGGCCATGCAGCAGGCCAAGGACAGCGGCCGGGGCAACCGGCAGTTCTACCAGCCCGGAATGGACCTGCGCGCCATGGAGGTACTGCAGCAGGAGCGCCTGCTGCGCGAGGCCATCGCGGACAACGCCTTCGTGCTGCACTACCAGCCCCAGATCTGCCTTAAGGACGGCACGCTCAGGGGCTTCGAGGCCCTGGTACGCTGGCGCCACCCGGTGCGCGGGCTGGTGGGCCCCAGCGACTTCATCGCCTTCGCCGAATCGCGCGGGCTCATCACGCCGATTGGCCGCTGGGTGCTGCACGAGGCCTGCCGCCAGCTCAAGGCCTGGCAGGACGAGGGGCTGGCCCTGGTGCCGGTGGCCGTGAACCTCTCGGCGCTGGAATTCCGCCAGCGCGACGTGGCCGGCGAGATCGCAGCAGCCCTCGCAGCCACAGGCCTGGCCCCGCAGTATCTGGAGATCGAGCTGACCGAATCGGTGCTGATGCACCAGGCCGGCCAGGTGCTCGATACGCTCAATGCACTCAAGCACCTGGGCGTAGGCATCTCCATCGATGATTTCGGCACCGGTTACTCGTCGCTCGCGTACCTCAAGCGCTACCCCATCGACAAGCTCAAGATCGACCGCTCCTTCGTGATGGATACACCGGGCAGCGCCGATGACGTGGCCATCGTCACCGCCATCGTGCAGATGGGCCGCAGCCTGCAGCTCAAGACCGTGGCCGAGGGGGTGGAGACCGCCGAGCAGATGGCCCTGCTGCGCAGCCTGGGCTGTGACCTGATCCAGGGGCACCTGATCTCCGTGCCCATGGAGGCCCAGTCCATTCGCCAATGGCTGCTTGGCCATTCCACCCAGACGGCGGCCTGAGGGCCCCTGGGCCCATGCAAAGGGCCGATGTGGCTGTTTTGCATGAATTTCTGATGCGCAACAAGCGGCTGTCATTCCCGCCACCCCGCCGCATGTGGACAATAGGGCCATGCCCCTGATTCCCGACTTCATCGCCCCCACCCGCCACACCGATCCTGCCGAGGCCCTGGCCCAGGTGCAGCGCATCTACCAGCAGCAGATCGGCCACCTGCGCGAGGCCATGCACCAGTTCGTGTCCGGCGAGACGCCGGGGGGGCATGTGCGCGCCTTCTACCCGTTCGTGCGCATCCACACCACCACGGTGGCGCGGGCGGACACCAAGCTGGCCTACGGCTTCGTGGAGGGGCCTGGGCGGTATGAAACCACGCTGACCCGTCCGGACCTGTTCGCCGACTACTACGCCGAGCAGTTCCGCCTGCTGCGCACCAGCCACAACGTCGAGCTGGAAGTAGGCACCAGTGCCCAGCCCATCCCGATCCATTTCTCGTTCGCAGAGCACGACCATATCGAAGGCACGCTGACCCAGGCGCGCCGCATGCTGATGCGCGATGTGTTCGACCTGCCCGACCTGGCGGCCATGGACGACGGCATCGCCAACGGCACCTGGGCCCCGCGCCAGGGCGAAGCCCAGCCGCTGTCGCTGTTCACCGCACCGCGCGTGGACTACTCGCTGCACCGCCTGCGCCACTACACCGGCACGGCGCCCGAGTGGTTCCAGAATTTCGTGCTGTTCACCAACTACCAGTTCTACATCGATGAGTTCATGCGCCTGGGCCACGCCGAGATGGCCAAGCCCGACAGCGAGTACGTGGCCTTCATCGAGCCGGGCAACGTGATCACCCGCCGCGTCGGCCTGCCGGCAGCGGACTCCGATGCCTTGGGCGTGGCGCCACCGCGCCTGCCGCAGATGCCGGCCTACCACCTGGTGCGCAAGGACCGCAGCGGCATCACCATGGTCAACATCGGCGTGGGCCCGGCCAATGCCAAGACCATCACCGACCACATCGCCGTGCTGCGCCCACACGCATGGATGATGCTGGGCCACTGCGCCGGGCTGCGCAACAGCCAGCAGCTGGGCGACTACGTGCTGGCACATGCCTACGTGCGCGAGGACCACGTGCTCGACGAGGAACTGCCCCTGTGGGTGCCCATCCCGGCGCTGGCCGAGATCCAGGTGGCGCTGGAGCAGGCCGTGGCCGACGTGACCCAGATCGCCGAAGCCGACCTCAAGCGCATCATGCGCACCGGCACCGTGGCCAGCACCGACAACCGCAACTGGGAGCTCTTGCCCGACAACATGCCCCAGCGCCGCTTCAGCCAGAGCCGCGCCGTGGCGCTGGACATGGAAAGCGCCACCATCGCGGCCAACGGCTTTCGCTTCCGCGTGCCCTACGGCACCCTGCTGTGCGTGAGCGACAAGCCGCTGCACGGCGAGATCAAGCTGCCCGGCATGGCCAACCACTTCTACCGCGAGCGGGTGGACCAGCACCTGCGCATCGGCATGCGCGCCATCGAGATCCTGCGCGAAGGCGGCATCCACCGCCTGCACAGCCGCAAGCTGCGCAGCTTTGCCGAGGTGGCTTTCCAGTAAGACGACGGATCCCGCGCCCTGCGGCGTTCTCCCCTCCATGCCACTGGACTTTCTGACGCTGATGGCGGTGATGGCCGCCAACCTGTTCATGATCTCGGCCGCCCTGCCGCTGATCATGGGCCCCGGGGTGAGCCCCGCTGCCCGCTATGTACAGGCCAGCATGCTGCTGCAGGCCACTGCCTGGGCGGCGATCATCGCGGCCGGGATGTGGTGGGACCAGGCCCTGTCCACCCTGTCAGTGGCCTGCAACGCGCTGGCGCAGTGGATGCTGTACCGTGCCCTGGGCGAATGGCTGGGCGAGCGGCCCCTGAAGCCCCTGCTGCTGGTGCTGGTGGTGATCACCCCGCTGGGCTACACCCTGGCGTTTGGCGACTACGCCTGGCGTGTGGGCTGGGCCAACATCCTGATGGCCGCGGTCTTGCTCATCGTGGCACGCGCCACGCTCTACCCCGCGCACTATGCCGACCCGCGCTGGCGGCGCCTGCTGCTGGCCTGCCTGGTCACCTCGGCGGCCTTCACGCTGGCGCGCGGCCTGCTGGGCGCCTTCACGGACCAGTACCCGAGCTTTCGCACGCCCCACCCCGTGAACCTGGCTGCGGCCGTGGCCACCAACGTGAGCCTGGTGCTGGGCACCGTGGCGGTACTCGTGGCCTGGCGCTCCGAGGCCGAGCAGAAACTGCGCGCGCTGGCCATGACCGACGGGCTCACCGGCGTGCTCAACCGGCGCGGCTTCACCAAGCAGGCGGACAACATGCTCTCGCACGCCTGGCGCCACCACCTGCCGCTCACGGCACTGGTTCTCGACCTGGACTACTTCAAGCAGATCAACGACACCCACGGCCACGAAACGGGCGACCGCGCCCTGAAACTCTTCGCCCGCCTGCTGGAGGAAACCTGCCGCACCGGCGACCTGGTCGGGCGCCTGGGGGGCGAGGAATTCGGCGTGCTGCTGCTGCACAACAGCGCGCCAGCGGGCATCGCCTTCGACCGCCGCCTGCGCACGCGTCTGCGGGATGCCAGCGCCGCCGAACTGGGCTTCGCGCTCGACTACAGCGCCGGCATGGCGGTGCTGCTGCCCGCAGAAACCCGCCTGCCGGACCTGATGGCCCGGGCCGATGCCGCGCTCTACCTGGCCAAGGCCCAGGGCCGCGGCCGCATGGTCGAGGCGTGAGCGCACCCTGAATTCCGGTATCGCACACAATCGGTGCATGACGGATCTATTCGAAGTGCGCGATCTGCGCAAAAGCTATGGCGAAACCACGGTGGTCAACGACGTCTCGTTCGCCATCGCCCCCGGAGAATGCCTGGGCGTGATCGGCCCCAACGGCGCTGGCAAGACCACCACCATCCGTATGTGCCTGGGCCTGGCCAACCCGGACGCAGGCAGCGTGCGCTTTTACCCCAGCGCGGGCGCGGCCCCCCTGCACATGCCGCACGACGCCTTGGCCATCAAGGCGCAGATTGGTGTGGTGACGCAGTTCGATACGCTGGACCCGGATTTCACCTGCTACGAGAACCTGCGCGTGTTCGGCCGCTACTTCGGCATCAAGGGCCCGGCCATGGACGAGCGCGTGCCCAAACTGCTCGAATTCGCGGCCCTCACGCACAAGGCGAACGCCAAACCCGGTGAATTGTCGGGCGGCATGAAGCGGCGCCTGAGCCTGGCGCGCGCCCTGGTCAACGACCCGCGCCTGCTGCTGCTGGACGAGCCCACCACGGGCCTCGACCCCCAGGCCCGCCATCTGATGTGGGAGCGCCTGCAATTGTTGCTGCAGCAGGGCAAATCCATTTTGCTGACCACCCACTTCATGGACGAGGCCGAGCGCCTGTGCTCGCGCCTGCTGGTGCTCGACCACGGCAGGAAGATCGCCGAGGGCCGCCCACGCGAACTCATCGCCCAGCACCTGGAGCCCGACGTGGTGGAAGTCTTCGGCGTGGGCGCCGTGGCACTGGCAGAGGACGCCGCGCTGCGCCCCCTGGCGGCGCGCGTGGAGGTCAGCGGCGAAACAGTGTTCTTCTACACCCAGAACGCCCAGCCACTGCTGCAGGCGCTGGGCGCGCACCCGCACCTGCGCACCCTGCACCGGCCGGCCAACCTGGAAGACTTGTTCCTCAAGCTCACCGGGCGGCAGATCCGCGAGGATGGTTGAACAGGATCAGGCCTTGCGTGGTTTCACCTTGCTGGCGGCCAGCTTGGCGTTGTCGCGAGCGGTGTGCACGTCCGCTGCGCGTGCCAGGGCCACGCCCATGCGGCGCTTGGTGAAGCTCTCGGGCTTGCCGAAGAGGCGCAGGTCCGTGTCCGGCACGCGCAGTGCTTCCTCCACGCCGTCGAAGACGATGCCCACGGCATCCACGCCTCCGTAGATCACGGCACTGGCGCCGGGGTTGCGCAGGCTGGTGTCCACCGGCAGACCCAGGATGGCGCGGGCGTGCAGTTCGAACTCGCTCTGGTTCTGGGTGCACAGCGTCACCAGGCCGGTGTCGTGCGGGCGTGGGCTCACTTCGCTGAACCACACGTCCTGGCCCTTGACGAACAGCTCCACGCCGAACAGGCCCTGGCCGCCCAGGTTGTCGGTCACGGCCTTGGCGATCTGGCGCGATTTTTCGAGCGCGACCGGATGCATCGGGTGGGGCTGCCAGCTTTCCACATAGTCGCCGCTGACCTGCACGTGGCCGATGGGGTCGCAGAAATGGGTCTCGATCTGGCCATCGGCGCCCACGGCGCGCACGGTGAGCTGGGTGATCTCGTAGTCGAAGTCGATGAAGCCCTCGACGATCACACGGCCGTGGCTCACGCGGCCGCCGGCCATGGCGTAGTCCCAGGCGGTCTTCACATCGCTGGGGCCGTCGATCTTGCTCTGGCCCTTGCCCGAGCTGCTCATCACCGGCTTGACGATGCAGGGGTAGCCGATGCCGCCGTCGATGGCGGCCTGCAGTTCTTCCAGCGAATTGCAGAACTTGTAGGGGCTGGTGGGCAGGGCCAGGGTTTCGGCCGCGAGCACGCGGATGCCCTCGCGGTCCATGGTCAGGCGCGCGGCGCGGGCCGTGGGGATCACGCGCACGGTGCCGGCGGCCTCCAGCTCTTCGAGCATGGGGGTGGCGATGGCCTCGATCTCGGGCACCACCAGGTGGGGGCGCTCGGCCTCGATCAGGGCCTTGAGCTCTACCGGGTTGCTCATGGTGATGGTGCGGCGGTGGTGGGCCACCTGCTGGCCGGGCGCGTTCTCGTAGCGGTCGACGGCGATGGTTTCCACGCCCAGGCGCTGCAGCGCGATCAGCACCTCCTTGCCGAGCTCGCCCGAGCCCAGCAGCATGACTTTGGTGGCATGGGGGGACAGGGGGGTTCCGAAGGTGGTCATGGCGGTGCTTTCGACAGGATGGGAGGGGTGAAAGAAGGGAATCGGGCCGGCGGCTGACCGCTCCGGGTAGCGACTTTAATGCACCCGGCCGCCCGGGCACCCATGGCGGCGGGCGCAAAACTTGCAACAAGCAGCCCATGACCGCCCCGCCCTCCCCCGGCAAGCCCCGCACCCACCCGGCCACGCCCGACTGGCATGCGCAGGAGCTGCTGTTGATGCGCGAGGTGATGCGCCTGATCGGCCGCAGCCTGGCGCCGGGCCTGGTGCTGCGCGAAATGCTGCACCTGATGAGCGAGCTGCTGGGTCTGAACCGTGGCCGCATCGTGCTGGTGGATGCGGCGCCCGCCGGGGCCGGTGCGGCGCGCACTGCCTCGATACAGCACGCCTATGGCCTGACCCAGGCCGAGGTGGAGCGTGGGCGCTACGCCTGGGGCGAAGGCATCACCGGGCGGGTGCTGGCCACGGGGCAGCCGGCCATCGTGCAGGACATCGATGCCGAGCCGCTGTTCCTGGCGCGCGCGGTGGAGCGCAGCCACCTGCCGCCCGAGACGGTAGCCTTCATCGCCCTGCCCATCGATCTCAACCACGCTCCCATCGGCGTGCTGGCCTGCCACCGCATCCGCAGCCGCCAGCGCCACCTGAACGACGACCTGGCGGTGCTGCGCGTGCTGGCCACGCTGGTGGGCCAGTTGCTGCAGCTCGAGGCCCTGGTGGCCGAGCAGACGCGCCAGCTGGAGGCACGCAATGCCGTGCTGGCCAATGCGCTCAACACCAAGAGCGCGCGCTATGGGCTGATCGGCAACTCGCCGCCGCTGCTGCAGGCGCTGGGCGAGCTTGAGCGCGTCTCGCAGACCCAGGCCACGGTGCTGCTGCTGGGTGAGTCGGGCACGGGCAAGGAACTGTTCGCGCGCGCCGTGCACCTGGCCAGCGGCCGGCGCGACCGGCCCTTCATCAAGGTCAACTGCTCGGCCATACCGGATGCGCTGTTCGAATCCGAGCTCTTCGGCTACGAGCGCGGCGCCTTCACGGGCGCGAGTACGGCGCGCGCGGGCTGGTTCGAGCAGGCCGACAGCGGCACCATCTTTCTCGACGAGATCGGTGAGCTGCCACTGGCCATGCAATCGAAGCTGCTGCGCACCTTGCAGGAGGGCACGCTGGTGCGCCTGGGCGGGCAGCGCGAGGTGAAGGTCAACGTGCGCCTGGTGGCCGCCACCAACCGCGACCTGGCGCGCGAGGTGGAGGCCGGGCAGTTCCGCCAGGACCTGTACTACCGGCTCAACGTGATCCCGATCCGCCTGCCCTCGCTGGCCGAGCGGCGTGAGGACGTCCGCGCCCTGGCGCTGCACTTCGTGAGCCGCGCCAACCAGGCCCACCAGCGCAACGTGAACCTTTCTGCCGACGCCCTGGCCCGGCTGGAAGCCCACCCCTGGCCCGGCAACATCCGCGAGCTGGGCAACGTGATCGAGCGCCTGGTGCTGCTGGCCAACGACACGCTGGTGACCGACGCGGAGCTGGACCGCTTCCTGCCCGGGGCCAAGACCACCCTGCCGCCCCCCGTGGCCGCGGTCACCCCCTCGGCGCTGCCGCCGGGAGAGCCCCCTCTGGTACGCGACTACGCCCCTGCGCATTCCCACAGCGCCCACTCGCTGCAGGCGGCCCTGGCCGAGCACCACGGCAACCAGTCGCGCGCGGCGCAAAGCCTGGGCCTCACGCTGCGGCAGTTCAGCTACCGCCTGCGCAAGGCGGGCCTGCGCTGAACCTGGTGGCAGGCCCGCCACTGTGTCGACAATTTGTCGACACAGTGTCCAGGGCAGTCGCCAACAGTGCTTGCATTCGAAGCCATGAAGCCCATTTTTGCTATCCATTGAGTAGCACCCGAAATAGTATGGAAAACGCTTTCATGGGATTTCACTCTGAATTGGCCACTCTGGCACACCTGTTGCGGTAAGGGAGGCAGGCCATCCTGCCCACCACCGCATCGAAAGGTTTTCCATGAGCACCGATTCCGACGCCGTCCTGATCTCGCCCACCCAGTTGCTGACCCTGCAGGCCGCAGAGCCTGTCGTCCTGATCGACACCCGCGACGCCGACACCTATGCCCTGGGACATATCCCGGGCGCGGTGAACCTGCGCGAGACCTTCACCTTCCTGGCCACCTCCAGTCCCGAAGGCCTGCAGGAACTCAAGGACACCTTCGCCGCGCACCTGGGGGCCATCGGCCTGTCGGGCGCCGAGACGGCGGTGTTCTACGAAGACGCACTGAACAGCGGCTACGGCCAGTCCTGCCGCGGCTACTACCTGCTGACCTGGCTGGGCTACCCCAAGGTCAAAGTGCTCAATGGCGGCTACTCGGCCTGGAAGGCGGCCGAGCTGCCCGTCTCCACCGAGGCCGTGGTGCCCACGCCCGCGATCTTCCCGACCAGCCTGGCCGCCGCCGACGTGATGCTGACCAAGGACGACGTGGCCCAGGCCCTGGGCAGCGACACCGTGCTGCTGGACGTGCGCGACGTGGACGAGTGGATCGGCGAAAGCTCCAGCCCCTACGGCAAGGATTTCGCTCCCCGCAAGGGGCGCCTGCCGGGCGCCAAGTGGGTGGAGTGGTACCGCTTCATGAAGCCCTCGGCCCAGGGTCCGGTCTTCAAGTCGCCCGACGAGGTGCGCGCCGAATGCGCCACCGCCGGCATTGCCCCGAGCGACACGGTGTACCTGTACTGCTTCAAGGGCGCGCGAGCATCCAACACCTTCCTGGCGCTCAAGCAGGCCGGCTTTGCCGACGTGCGCATGTACTTCGGCTCCTGGAACGAGTGGTCGCGCGACGACAAGCTCCCCATCGAGAGCGGCCTGCCCCTGCTGCGCACGGCCAGGAAGCCCGCGCTGGCCCTGGCGGCCTGACCACCGGCCGGGGCACGCTGCCCCGCCCTCACTTTCCGGCTCTTTTGTTTCTCTATCACTGCCTCCAAGGAAAACCATGTCCACCGACTTGCTGGAACCCACCGCTCCCGTCACCACCATCCACACCGCCCTGCGCCCCATCGACCGTGACGGCCTGATGGCCTTTGCCGAAAAGGGCCGCAACAACCCCGCCAGCCGGGGCACCAACAAGGTCCACACGGTGATGGAGGGGCAGTACCGCTCGCTGAGCACCGTGGGCAACCATGCGCCCGTGGTGGTGGACGAGCCGCTGCACCTGTTCGGCCAGGACACGGCGCCTGCACCCGGCGAGATCGTGCTCTCGGGCCTGGGCGGCTGCCTGGCCGTGGGCATCACCGCCGTGGCCACCTGGAAGCAGGTCCAACTCAGCAAGATCGAGATCTTCATGGAAGGCGACATCGGCAACCCCGCTGCCTGGGGCGCAGGTGGTGCGCTGCAGAAACTGCCGCCCGAGATGGGCTTCCAGGCGATTCGCGTGAAGGTGCTGATCGAGGGCGACGCACCGCGCGAAGTGCTCGACGAGATCGTGCAGCACGCCAACTTCTACTCGCCCGTGGCCAACAGCATGCGCAACCCGATTCCGTTCGAGATCAGCCTGGCAGATTGAGCCGCCCGCCTTTCCCCTGTCTTTGCCCTGCTGCGCACACCCAAGGACCCTGCCCCATGAATCCCGCCGATCTCCCTCCCCAAATCCACCTGGAAGGCGCCCTGCAGGGCGACGCACTGCTCACCGCCGTGCGCGCCATCGCGCAGGGCCCGCTGGCCGCACAGGCCGAGGCCATCGACCGCGTCGGCTACTACCCACGCGCCGAGCTGCAGCAACTGGGCGCCGTGGGCGCGATGGGCGTGCACCTGGACAGCACGGCCGGACCGGCGGACTATGGCCTGGCCATCCGCGCGATGGCCGAGGTCTCGCGCGTTTGCGGCGCCACCGGCTTCATGCTGTGGTGCCAGGCGGTGTGCGGGCTGTACCTGCAGCAGTCGGGCAACCCTGCGCTGATGGGCGAGGTGCTGCAGCGGCATGCCAGCGGGGCCGGCCTGGGCGGCACCGCCCTGTCCAACCCCATGAAGAGCTACGCCCAGATCGAGGCCCTGCTGCTCAAGGCCACGCCGGTGGACGGCGGCTACCTGGTGAACGGCACACTGCCCTGGGTCAGCAACCTGGGGCCCGACCACTACTGCGGCGCCGTGGCGGCCATCGCCCAACCCGAAAACAGCGCGCCGCGCGAGCTCATGTTCTTGCTGCGCTGCTGTGCGCCGGGCGTGGAGATGCGCGAGTGCCCGAGCTTCTCGGGCATGGAGGGCACGGGCACCTATGCGCTGCGCCTCAAGGACCATTTCGTCGGTGCCGACCACACCCTGGCCGACCCGACACGGCCGACCATTGCGCGCATCCGCGCCGCCTTCGTCATGCTGCAGTGCGGCATGGCGGTCGGCATCACCCAGGGTGCCATCGACTCCATATGGGCCGTCGAAGCCCAACTCGGCCACGTCAACCAGTTCCTTGAAGACCGGCCCGACGCCCTGCAGGCCGAACTCGACGCGCTGACCGCGCGCGTGATGCGGCTGGCCGAGACGCCCTTCGACACACGCACCGATTTCTTCATCGACGTGCTGGACGCCCGCGCCCACGGCGCCGAGCTGTGCCTGCGCGCCGCCCAGTCGGCCCTGATGCACCAGGGAGCGCGCGGCTACCTGATGGGCTCGGAGGTGCAGCGGCGCGTGCGCGAATCTCACTTCGTGGCCATCGTCACGCCGGCCATCAAGCACCTGCGCAAGGAGATCGCGCGCCTGTCCACCGAGGAGATGCCGGCATGAGCGCTGCCGCCACCACCCACTCCACGCTGGCCGACGACCCCTGGCTGCAGTATATCTGCCACGCCTGCGGCTACATCTACGACGAGGAACAGGGCGACCCCGACGGCGGCCTGCCCCCCGGCACGCGTTTTGCCGACATCCCCGAGGACTGGGCCTGCCCGCTGTGCGGTGTGACCAAGGGCGATTTCGAGCCCTACCTGGCACCCAGCATGCAGGCACTCAAAGCCCAGGCCCGCAGCGGCACGGCGGTTGCACCCACCGCCGCGCGCCACGCCCGGCCCGGCGTGGTCATCGTCGGCGCCGGCCGTGCGGGCTGGCTGGTGGCCGAGGCGCTGCGCGCGCTGGATGCGCAGCGCCCCATCACCCTGGTGACCGACTGCAGCGGCGATGTGTACGACAAGCCGCAGCTGTCCATTGCCATGGCCAAGCACCTGCCCACCGAGCGGCTGGTGCGAGAGGCCGGCACGGCCGCGGCGGCGCGACTTGGCGTGCGGCTGCTGGCGCACACGCACGCCGTGCGCATCGATACCTCGGCCCACACCAGCGGCGGCATCCTGCGCACCACGCGCGGCCCGCTGCGCTACGAGCACCTGGTGCTGGCCCATGGTGCCCGCGCCGCCCTGCCCCCTGGGCTGCCGGCCGCGCTGTGCTGGCGCATCAACCACCTGCAGGCCTACCAACGCCTGCGCGAGGCCCTGGGCCACACCCCGCGCAGGGTGCTCATCGTGGGCGCCGGCCTCATCGGCTGCGAGTTGGCCAATGACCTGGCACTGGGCGGCCACAGCATCACGCTGCTCGATACCGAACCGCTGCCGCTGGCGCGCTGCGCCGGCGAGGCCCGCGCCAGCGAACTGCTGGCGGCATGGCGCCAATTGCCCATTGCGTTCGTGGGTGGCGTGTGCGTGGCCTCGCTCGATCCCCTCGCGGTGCCCAGCCCGGATGGGGCCCTGCAGCTGACCACCACCGACGGCCAGCAGTTCATGGCGGACCAGGTGATCGTGGCCGCCGGCCTGCAGACGCCGCCGCGCCTGGCGCAGAGTGCCGGACTGGCCTGGGACAACGGCATTGCCGTGACGCCACGGCAGCTGCAGACCAGCGTGCAGGGCATCCACGCGCTGGGCGACTGCATCACCATCGGCGGGCAGGCCAGCCGCTTCATCGAACCCATCGCGCGGCAGGCGCGCACCATCGCGGCGGCGATTTCGGGGACGGGCGATGTGCCGTATGAGCCCCGGCCAGCCTCCATCCGGGTCAAGACCAGCTCCTGGCCCATGAGCCTTTGACCGGCGAAATCCGGGCAAAGAAAAAGTTTTCAGAAATTTTTTCGCATCCGTGCATCCAAACCGCGTTCTCGCGGGTAGTACCTGCAGCAGCCCCCATTTTTGAATGCTGCTGTCCGTTCAACCCATTGGAAGAAGAGGAACGCCATGACGACCACCCAACCAACGATCTCCCGCCTCATCCCCCTTGCCGGCGCCATCGCCGCCGCAGCCCTGCTGACGGCCTGCGGCTCGATGATGGGCTCCGGCAGTGGCCCCATGTTCTCGCAGGACAGCCTGCCCGACACCGTGAAGGTGCCCGGCGGCAACAAGGTCGCCATGGAAACCGTGGGCGTGGGCGAGATCACCTACGAATGCCGCGACAAGGCCAACGCGCCCGGCCAGACCGAATGGTTCTTCGTGGGCCCCAAGGCTGTGCTCAACGACCGCGGCGGCAAGCAAGTGGGCACCTACTACGGCCCGCCCGCCACCTGGGAGTCGAAGGACGGCTCCAAGCTGACGGCCACCCAGGTCGCCGTGGCACCAGCCGGCGCCGGCAACATCCCCTACCAGCTCGTGAAGGCCAACCCGGCCATGGGTTCGGGTGCCATGACCGGCGTGACCTACATCCAGCGCGTGGCCTTGAAGGGCGGTGCCGCCCCCATGGCCGCCTGCAGCGCCGCCAACAAGGGCGAGCGCCAGATCGTGAAGTACCAGGCCGACTACATCTTCTGGAAGGCCGCGTAAGCGCCCCTGCAGTGCGATGAACGCAATCCCTTGGATTTCTGGGGATTGCTCGTGGATGCAGGGCCTGGTGGGCTAGGATGCATGCACGCCCTGGGAGCTGGCATTGCGCCAGCCCCAGCCACCTGAAGACCGTGCCGAGTCCCTTGCGCAACCGTGCCTGAAACCCCTGGCGATTTTGACTACGAAGCGGCCCTGGCCGCCTGCGCTGCCGGCGACCGCCAGGCCATGCGCCGGCTGTACGAGCATGAAGGCCCGCGCATGCTGGGCGTGGCCCTGCGCATCGTGCGCCAGCGCGCCTTGGCCGAGGACATCGTGCACGATGCCTGCGTGAACATCTGGAGCCGGGCCACGGGCTACGACGCAGCGCGCGGCAGTGCGCGCGGCTGGATCTACAGCGTGGTACGCCACCTGGCGCTCAACGCCGTGCGCAACGCGCGCCGCCACGTCGATATCGACGAGGAAACCACCCACACCCTGGAGGCCGACATGTCCGTGCAGGCCTTCCATGACGCCGCCAGCAGCTTCGAGCTCAACACCAGCCTGGGCCGCCTTCAGCACTGCCTGGAGGCCCTGGAACCGGCACGGCGCAACTGCGTGCTGCACGCCTATGTGGAAGGCTGCTCGCACGGCGAGATCGCCGAACGCCTGGGTGCGCCCCTGGGCACCGTGAAGGCCTGGATACGGCGCAGCCTGACCTCGTTGCGGGAGTGCATGGCATGAGTGCGCCCACCCCGGACCCGGACGACCTGCAGGTGCTGGCCGGCGAGTACGTGCTGGGCACCCTGCCGGCGGCCGAACGCCTGGCCGTATCGCAACGCCTGGCCACCGAGCCCGCGCTGCAGCAGGCCGTGAACGACTGGGAAGAGCGGCTGCTGCCGCTGACCCAACTGGCCGAGCCGGTGCCACTGCCTGCGCACCTGGCATCGCGCATCGAGGCATCGCTGCAAGGCATGCACCAGCAGGCCAGGAGTTCCGCCATCCCTGCGGCAATGCCCCAGCGCCGCTCCTCCAGCGGCTGGTGGAACCACCTGGGCCTGTGGCGAGGCCTTGCTGGATCAGGCTTTGCCATGGCCGCCGTGCTGGCTGCGGTGCTGGTCACCCGCGTGGCACCCGTGGCGGCGCCGCCGAAATTCATGGTGGTGCTGGTGGCGCCGCAGGACAAGGCGCCCGGCTGGGTGGTGCAGGCCAGCTCGACCCGGCAGATCAGCCTGATACCGCTGGGCGTGGCCGAGGTGCCCGCCGACAAGGCGCTCGAGTTCTGGACCAAGGCGGACGGCTGGAATGGCCCTGTCTCCCTGGGCCTGGTCAAGCCCGGCCAGCCGCTGCAGGTGCAACTCGACAAGCTGCCGCCACTGCAGCCCAACCAGCTCTTCGAGCTGACGCTGGAGCCGCCTACGGGCTCGCCCATCGGCAAGCCCACGGGACCCATCCAGTTCATCGGTCGGGCGGTCCAGGTCCTCTGACCTCTGCCCCCGCGATGCCGGGAGACTCAGTACTGCTTGTAGGGAAGGAATTTGCCCGAGAGGACCACATTGACGCGGTCGCCCTTGGGGTCGGCTTCACGCGTGATGTCCATGCTGAAGTCGATGGCGCTCATGATGCCGTCACCGAACTCCTCGTGGATCAGCTCCTTGATGGTCGTTCCGTACACGCTCACGATCTCGTACCAGCGGTAGATCAGCGGGTCGGTGGGCACGGGCGTGGGCAGCGAGCCCTTGTAGGGCACGACCTGCAGCCACTTCTGCTCCTCGGCCGAGAGGCCGAAGATCTTGCCCAGCACCTTGGCCTGCTCGGCCGATGCAGTCATCTGGCCCAGGCACAGGGCGGTGGTCCACTCCTTCGACTGGCCGACTTTCTTGGCAATGGCATCCCATTGCAGGCCCTTCGCGACCTTGGTGCTGATGATTTTTTCGGTGACGTCGTTGCGGTTCATGGTGATGGCTCCTTGTTGGATGGGTATTGACAGGGGGACAGGGAAATTCGGGGTGCGGCCGCCCCCGCCACCCGGGTGGGCGGCACGTCAGGGCTGGCAGCCGGCAGGGATCAGTGGGCCTTGGCCCGGGTCACGAGAAAGTCCACGATGTGGTTGCGCAGCGCGTAATAGCCGTCCAGGTGGTGCAGGCTGGCGCGTGTGCGCTCGCGCGGCAGCGGGTTCACCACCACCTCGGCGATGCCGCCCGCGTGGTAGCCCGCGGGCGACTCGTTGCCGTTGCTCATGAGCAGGATGCGGTCGGCCAGCAGGATGGCCTCGTCCACGTCGTGGGTGATCATGA
>JAZKEE010000131.1:0-6739 GCA_040387235.1 Pseudomonadota bacterium | reverse complement strand
GGCTCGGGGCCGATGGCGCGCAGGAAGGTGGCGGTGTGCGAGGTGCCGGCGCCCACTTCCATGTCGTAGGGCTGCAAGAGGGCGCAGCCCTGCGCGTCCCAGTAGGACTGCAGCTTCAAAATGATTTGCTGGAATGTCAACATGGCGTCTGTGGCGCTGGCGGACCAGGGCCGGGCAAAGGGGGATGAAAAAGCCGAAGGCGCGCAGCAGACAGGCCCGGAGGGCTTTGCAGCGTGCGCGCAAAACCCGTGATTTTACGGCGCTGCAGCAGGCCTTCGCTCGCAAGGCCCCGGGAGGCCGCGCCAGAGCGCCAAAACAAGGCACAAAGTACAAAGGCCGGGGCCCTTTTGGAGCCCCGGCCTTTCCAACCAGTTGCGCGGGCAGTCTGCCGGTGCGCACCGGTGGCCGCCCCTTGGAGCGACCGATCGGCGCACGCGTGGTGCGCCAAGTCAAAAATCAATACTCCCAGAAGATGCGCTGGAGTTCTTTGCTGTCATTCGTCTTGGTCAGGGCCACCATGGCCAGGATGCGGGCCTTCTGCGGACGCAGGTCGTGGGCCACCACCCAGTCGTACTTGTCGTCGGGCTGCTCCGCATTGCGCAGCACGAAACCATCGGGCACGCGGGCCGAACGCACGATCTGCACGCCCTGTGCGCGCAGTGCCTGCAGCGAGGCCACGGCCTGGGCCGCCACCGAGCCGTTGCCGGTGCCGGCGTGGACCAGCGCCTTCACGCCGGCCTTGCCGTAGGCCTCGATGCCGGTGGTGTTCATGTTGCCGTAGCCGTAGACGATGTCCACTGCAGGCAGGGCCTGGATCTCTTCGATATTGAACTCGGACGCCGTCGTGTGGCGCTTGACCGGCGCGCGGAACCAGTAGTTCTTGCCTTCCACCACCATGCCCAGCGGGCCCCACTGGCTCTTGAAGGCCTCGGTCTTGATGTTGATGGTCTTGCTGACGTCGCGGCCGCTCTGGATCTCGTCGTTCATGGTGACCAGCACGCCCTTGCCGGCAGCGTCCTTGCTGGCGGCCACGCTCACGGCGTCGTACAGGTTCAGCGCGCCGTCGGCCGACAGGGCCGTGCCGGGGCGCATCGAGCCCACGACCACGATGGGCTTGGCGGTGCGTACCACCAGGTTCAGGAAATACGCCGTTTCTTCGAGCGTGTCGGTGCCGTGCGTGACGACGATGCCATCCACGTCGGCCTGCTTGGCCAGGGCCGAGACGCGCTTGCCGAGCTGCAGCAGGTGCTCGTTGGTGAAGCTTTCCGAGGCGATCTGGAACACCTGCTCACCCGTGACACGGGCCACGCCCGTCAGTTCAGGCAGGCCGGCCAGCAGCTTGTCCACGGGCACCTTGGCCGCGGCGTAGGTGGCGCTGTTGGCGGCCGAGGCGCCGGCTCCGGCAATGGTGCCGCCAGTGGCCAGCACCACGACATGGGGGCGGGCAGCCTGGGCCATGGCCACGGCCGAGGCTGCGGAGAGCAACAGACCGGCAAGCCAGCGGTGCACAGGGTGGGAAATGCGCATGACGGAAATCTCCAGACAGTTGTTTTTGCAGAGGCTTGCCAGCAGACTTTTCCGCCGGCGCCCTCACCCGCTCGTTGGCGGTGCCGGATCGTATGAGAGACTGGCACACACCAACAGGGAATAATCAGCCATCCCTTGTGAATTTCACTCATACCCATGAACTTGCGCCAACTCGAGGTGTTCCAGGCCGTGCTGCAAACCGGCAACATGAGCGCGGCGGCGCGACTGCTGTGCATCACCCCCTCGGCTGTGAGCAAGGCCGTGGCGCACACCGAGCTGCAGCTGGGTTACCGCCTGTTCGTGCGCACGCCGGCCGGCCTTACGCCCACGCCCGAGGCCCAGGTGCTGGCAGCCGAGTCCACCGGCATCCACCGCCAGCTTGACGCCTTGCGCCGCACAGCGCGCAACCTGGGCACCAGCGACACGGGGGACGTGCGGCTGGCGGCCATCCCGTCCATCACCCACGAGTTCCTGCCCCTGGTGCTGCAGGAGCACGCGCTGCGCTACCCGCAGGTGGGCGTGGAGGTGCGCACCATCCACCAGGACCAGATGACGCAGGCCCTGCTCACGCGTAGCGTGGACTTCTGCCTGGGTTTCTACAAGCACCCGCACCCGCAGGTCCGCAGCGACCTGCTGGTCAGCGGCCGCATGTACCTGGCGGTGGCGCAGTCGGTGTGGACGCGCGCGCCGCGCGCCGTGACACCAGCCGCCCGGCTGGCCCAGGTGCCGGTGATCCGGCTCGTGGGAGACGACCCCATGCGCCAGTCCATCGACGAGATCGCCCAGCGCCTGGGCACGCCGGCCGGGCCCGGGCTGCAGGTACAGACCTCGCGCCTGGCACTGGACCTGGTACGCCGTGGCATGGGCTGGACGGTGGTGGACTTCCTCACCGCCACCCAGCTCGACCCGCAAGCCATGGTGGCCGTGGAACTGCACGAGCTGCCGCCCATGTCGCTGTACAGCTACCACGCCCGCGCCCTGCCCCCGGGCCTGCCGGCCACGCGCATGCTGGCCATGCTGCCGGGGCTGTTGCACCAGGCCCTTTCGGCCAAGGCGGCATGAACAAACCCGCCCATCCCTCGCAGGATGGCGGGCTGCGCTGAAAACCGCGCGGGTCAGTTGTCCCAGCGGCGCAGGACCAGGCTGGCGTTGGTGCCGCCAAAGCCGAAGCTGTTGGACAGTGCCGTGCGGATCGGCGCGTCGCGCGTCTCGCGCACCAGGGGCATGCCCTCGGCGGCGGGCTCCAGCGTCTCGATGTTGGCCGAGCCTGCAATGAAGCCCTGGCGCAGCATCAACAGGCAGTAGATCGCCTCCTGCACACCCGTGGCGCCCAGCGAGTGGCCGGTGAGCGACTTGGTGGACGAGAACGGGGGAATGGCATCGCCGAACACTTCGCGGATGGCGCGCAGTTCGGGCACGTCGCCCACGGGCGTGGAGGTGCCGTGGGTGTTGATGTAGTCGATGGGGCCGTCCACCGTGGCAATCGCCTGGCGCATGCAGGCGATGGCTCCGTCACCCGAAGGGGCGACCATGTCGGCGCCGTCCGAGGTGGCGCCGAAGCCCACGATCTCGCCCAGGATGGTGGCGCCGCGTGCCTGCGCGTGCTCCAGGCTCTCGAGCACCACGGCACCGCCGCCGCCCGACAGAACGAAGCCGTCGCGGTGGGCGTCGTAGGCACGCGAGGCCTTCTCAGGCGTGGCGTTGTAGGCGCTGGACATGGCGCCCATGGCGTCGAACAGCAGGCCCATGCCCCAGCTGACTTCTTCGCCGCCGCCGGCGAACATCACGTCCTGCATGCCCCAGGCGATCTGCTGGGCGGCTGCGCCGATGCAGTGCGCCGAGGTGCTGCAGGCCGAGGTGATGGAATAGTTGATGCCCTTGATGCCGAAGTTGGTCGACAGGCAGGCGGACACGGTGGAGCTCATGCAGCGCGTGACCTGGTAGGGCCCCACGCGGCGGATGCCCTTGCTGCGCAGGATATCCGCGGCCTCGATCTGGTTGGCCGGCGAACCGCCGCCAGAGCCCATGATGAGCCCGGTACGCGGGTGCGACACCTGCTCGGGCGTCAGGCCCGACTCGGCGATGGCGTTGGCCAGCGAGATGTGCGCATAGGCCGCCGCATCGCCCATGAAGCGCAGCTGCTTGCGGTCGATCAGCTCTTCGAGGTTGATTTGCGGCACACCGGCCACCTGGCTGCGCATGCCCAGTTCGGTGAACTGGGGCATCGCGCGGATGCCCGGGCGGCTCTCGCGCAGCGACTCGGTGACGCTGGCACTGTCATTGCCAATGCACGAGACGATGCCCGTGCCCGTGATGACCACGCGTTTCATGCTGCCTCCCCTGGGGCTGCGCCGGCTTCCTCGCGCTTGAACAGGCCCACGCGCAGGTCGCTGGCCACGTAGATTTCCTTGCCGTCAGCATACAGCCGCGCGTCACCGATGGCCATGACCAGCTTGCGCTTGATCACGCGCTTGATGTCGATCTCGTAGGTCACCAGCTTGACGTCCGGACCCACTTCACCGGTGAACTTGACTTCGCCGGCGCCAAGGGCGCGGCCCTTGCCGGGCAGGCGCAGCCAGGTCAGATAAAAACCGATCAGCTGCCACATGGCGTCCAGGCCCAGGCAACCGGGCATGACCGGGTCGCCCTGGAAGTGGCAGGCAAAGAACCAGAGGTCGGGACGCACGTCCAGCTCGGCGCGGACCTTTCCCAGCCCGTGCTCGCCACCATCGCTGTCGATGTGCGTGATGCGGTCGAACATCAGCATGGGCGGCAGCGGCAGACGCCCGCTGTCAGCGTCGAACAGCCGGCCCTCGCCCGAGGCGATCAGTTGTTCGTAGGAAAAGGAATCTGCCATTTTCAGTCGTGCTCCAGAACAGCGGCCACACCGCTTCAAATCATCGTTGTTTGCAACACAAGCCCCCGCTTGCGGGCTCTATTATCAAGGCTCGGGGAGCCTGTGCCGCGCATTGGCCTGCCAAGGCACTGGGGCACCCCTGCCGGTGCTGACGTGGATCAAGCCCGCCAGGGTACCTTGCGGGCCTCAGAAAACACCCGTTTCCATAGGGACGCGCCTGCCGCGCCGCCGCGCCCCGAGGGTGGCCGCCAGCACGATGGCGGCCGCCAGCACGGCCAGGGGCACCAGGCCCCAGCGCGACACCCAGAAGGCGTAAGGCGTGATGGCCCAGCCCTGCTGCGCATCCACGCCCCGCCCCTGGACTGACCCGAGCAGCACGCCGCGCGTGTGGCGCTCCAGCTGGTGCGTGACCACCCCCCGGTGGTCGATGATGGCCGTGGCGCCGGTGTTGGTGGCGCGCACCATGGGGCGCTCGAACTCCAGCGCACGCATGCGGCTGATGTGCAGGTGTTGGTCGATGGCCACGGTGTCGCCGAACCAGCCGATGTTGCTGAAATTGACGAATACCGTGGGGGCGCCTGTCGGGTCGGCAAAGCGCGCTCCCAGTTCTTCACCGAACAGATCCTCGTAGCAGATGTTGGGGGCGATGCGCTGGCCCGCAAACGCAAACGGCGCCTGGCCCACCCCGCCCCGGTTGAAATCCCCCAGGGGGATGTTCATCATCTGTGTGAACCACTTGAAGAAGGGCGGGACGAACTCGCCGAACGGCACCAGATGGTGCTTGTCGTAGCGGTAAGGTTCGGCTAGGCCCGCACGCGTGCCGAGCACCGAGTTGGTATAGCCCTCGCGTTCATCCCCCAGTGGAATGCCCAGCAGCACAGCCTGCGCGCCGCCGGCATAGCGCGTTGCAATGCCTTCGAGGTAGCCCGGCATCAGCTGCTGAGGCAGGAGGGGAATGGCCGTTTCGGGCGCCACGACGAGGGAAGCGCTGGCGCTGTCGAGTTGCTCGCGGTACCACTGCAGCGCCACGGGAACGCCCGAGCCGGGCTGGAATTTCTCGTCCTGCGGGATATTGCCCTGCAACAGCGCCAGTTGAAGCGGTGCCGGGGCACGCGCGGCAGGCGTGTGGCACAGCTCCACGGCGCAATGGCGATCCACGGTGGCCAGACCCAGCAAGGCCAGCCCCCCCGCCACCAGGGCCCAGGCACGCACGCTGCGCAGGTCGCTTGCGCGCACCTGCACGAGCAGCATGGCGATCAAGGCCGTGACAAAGCACAGGCCGTAGACGCCGACGTAACGTGCCAGCACCGCCAGCGGCCCATCCACATGGGCATAGCCGCCCGCCCCCCAGGGGAAACCGGTCCACAGCCATCCCCGCGCCATTTCGGCCAGCGTCCACAGCGCAGCGAACAGCAGCGCGGCGCCTGCCCGGTGCACCACGGCCAGCCGGCAGAAGACGCCGAGCGCGAGCGCGTAGTAACTGGCCAGAAAGGCCGCCAGCCCCAGGATGGCTGCCACCGTGAGCGGAGCAGCCAGCCCACCATAAGTGTGCAGGGAGATATAGAGCCACCAGAAGGTGCCGCACAGCCAGGCGGTGGCGAAGGCGAAGCCCAGCAGCGCGCCGCGGCGCGCGGTGGTGGCTCCCGTGCGGATCTGCCAGGCCAGCATGGCCAGCGAAGCGATCTGCAGCCACCACAGGGGCTGACCATTCCAGGGCAGGGCCAGCGAGGCCGCCTGCGCGAGCCCCGCCACCACGGCGATCAGCAAGGGCAAGGCGATTCGGGCCCCTTGCGTTCGGCGCTCCAGTTCCATCAATCGCCAGCCTGGCTCTCTTCGATGCGCGACACCTTGAACCAGCGCACGGCACCGCCCTTGGTATGCAGCACCACGAATCGCAGGCCACCAAGCTCCACCTGCTCGCCACGCTTGGGCACGTGGCCCATTTCGTGGGCGATCAGGCCGCCGATGGTGTCGAATTGTTCCTCGGCATCGCTGCCCTGCAGCGTGACCTCGAAGGACTCGGCCACGCGCTCGATGGGGGTGTCGCCGCTCACGCGGTAGGTGCGGTCGGCCAGGGCGAAGATGTCGCCCGCATCCTCGGGGATGTCGAACTCGTCCTCGATCTCGCCCACGATCTGTTCGAGCACGTCTTCGATGGTGACGAGCCCCGCCACGCGGCCGAACTCGTCGATCACGATGGCCAGGTGGTTGCGGTTGCCGCGGAACTCGCGCAACAGGTCGTTGAGGCCCTTGCTCTCGGGCACGAACACGGCCGGGCGCAGCAGCGCGCGGATGTTCAGCTCGGGCGCCCGCTGCAGCTTGAGCAGGTCCTTGGCCATCAGGATGCCGATGATG
>JAZKEE010000130.1:0-89034 GCA_040387235.1 Pseudomonadota bacterium | reverse complement strand
GCTGCTATCAAAAAGATAACAAATCAATGAAGATCTTCCGCGGATTCCACCACCCTGGCATTGCCCGTGCCTGCGCGCTGACCATCGGCAACTTCGATGGCGTGCACCGGGGCCACCAGGCCATGCTCGCGCTGCTCAACAGCGAGGCCGCCCACCGCGGGGTGGAAAGCTGCGTGCTGACCTTCGAGCCCCACCCGCGCGACTACTTTGCCGGCGCCCTGCACAAGCCGGAACTGGCGCCTGCGCGCATCGGCACCCTGCGCGACAAGCTCACCGAGCTGGCGCGCTGTGGCGTGCAGCAGACGGTGGTGCTGCCCTTCGATGCGCGGCTGGCGGCCCAGTCACCCCAGGCCTTCATCGAGGAGGTGTTGATGAAGGGCCTGGGCACGCGCTATGTGCTGGTAGGCGACGATTTCCGCTTCGGCGCCCAGCGCGCCGGGGACTACGCGCTGCTGGACGCCACGGGCCAGGCCCGGGGCTTCGACGTGGCGCGCATGAACAGCTACGAGGTGCACGGCCTGCGCGTGTCGAGCTCGGCCGTGCGCCAGGCGCTGGGCCAGGGCGACATGGAGGCCGCCGCGCGGTTGCTGGGCCGGCCGTACTCCATTTCGGGCCACGTGGTGCATGGCCGCAAGCTCGGGCGCGAGCTGGGGGCCACGGCCGAGGGGGCGGGCGACGGTTTTCGCACGCTCAACCTGCGCTTTGCCCACTGGAAGCCCGCCGCCAGCGGCATCTTTGCCGTGCTGGTGCACGGCCTGGGGCATGCGGGTGAGGCCCCGCTGCAGGGCGTGGCCAACCTGGGCGTACGGCCTTCGCTGGACCCCGATGATGTCAACGGCGGGCGCGTGCTGCTGGAGACGCACTGCCTGCAATGGCCCGCCGATCTGGGGGCCGAAGGGGCGTACGGTAAAATCGTGCGGGTGGAACTGCTGCACAAACTGCACGACGAGCTCAAATACGACGGTCTGGATGCCCTGACGACGGGCATTGCCAAGGACTGTGCGGATGCGCGCGCCTTCTTCGCGTCGGCCCACGCGCCCAACAACCACTCCGAGACCCGGCGCCAGACCACGCGCGACCGAATTTGAGGGGGCTGCCTGCGCAGCGCCTGCCCCGCAGGCCCGACACCTCTCCACGCCTCCTCTTTTCCCGTTTTGCTCCGGGCCTGCCCCGGAATGCCCCGTTTTAAGGCTCCCCCATGTCCGACAACGCCAGTACCACCGAATCCACCGCCCCGGATTACCGCAGCACCCTGAACCTGCCCGACACCCCCTTCCCCATGCGCGGCGACCTGCCCAAGCGCGAGCCGGGCTGGGTCAAGGAGTGGGAGGACAAGGGCCTGTACAAGCGCCTGCGCGATGCGCGCTGCGGTGCGCCCAAGTTCATCCTGCACGACGGCCCGCCCTATGCCAACGGCCAGATCCACATGGGCCACGCGGTCAACAAGATCCTCAAGGACATGATCACCAAGGCGCGCCAGCTCGAGGGCTTCGACGCGCTGTACGTGCCCGGCTGGGACTGCCATGGCCTGCCGATCGAGAACGCCATCGAGAAGAAGCACGGCCGCAACCTGAGCCGCGACGACATGCAGGCCAAGAGCCGCGCCTTCGCCACCGAGCAGATCGCGCAGCAGATGGGGGACTTCCAGCGCCTGGGTGTGCTCGGCGAATGGGACAACCCCTACAAGACCATGAACTTCGCCAACGAAGCAGGCGAGATCCGTGCCTTCAAGCGCGTGATGGAGCGCGGCTTCGTCTACCGTGGCCTCAAGCCCGTGTACTGGTGCTTCGACTGCGGCAGCTCGCTGGCCGAGTTCGAGATCGAATACGCCGACAAGAAGAGCACCACGCTGGACGTGGCCTTCAAGGCGCACGAGCCGGCAAAGCTGGCCGCCGCCTTCGGCCTGCCTGCACTGGCCAAGGACGCCTTCGTGGTGATCTGGACCACCACCGCCTGGACCATCCCCGCCAACCAGGCGCTGAACCTGAACCCCGCGCTGAGCTATGCGCTGGTGGACACCGAGCGCGGCCTCCTGGTGCTGGCCGAGTCGCTGGTGGAGGACTGCATGGTGCGCTACGGCCTGACCGGCGAGGTGCTGGCCACGGCCCTGGGCGAAAAGCTCGGCGGCCTGGAGTTCGAGCACCCGCTGTACGACGTCGATGCCGGCTACCGCCGTCTCTCGCCCGTGTACCTGGCCGACTACGCCACGGCCGATGACGGCACCGGTATCGTGCACTCCTCGCCCGCCTACGGGCTGGAGGATTTCAACTCCTGCGTGTCCCACGGCCTGGCGCTCGACGACATCCTGAACCCCGTGCAAGGCAACGGCACCTACGCGCCGGACTTCCCGCTGTTCGGCGGCCAGCACATCTGGAAGGCCGTGCCGGTCGTCATCGAGGCGCTGCGCGGTGCCGGCCGCCTGATGGCCACCAAGGACATCACGCACAGCTACCCGCACTGCTGGCGCCACAAGACGCCGGTGATCTACCGCGCGGCAGCGCAGTGGTTCATCCGCATGGACGAGGGCGAAGGCGTGTTCACCAAGGACAAGGCCGAGAAGACGCTGCGCCAGACGGCGCTGGAAGCCATCGAGCACACCAGCTTCTACCCCGAGAACGGCAAGGGCCGCCTGCACGACATGATCGCCAACCGGCCCGACTGGTGCATCTCGCGCCAGCGCAGCTGGGGTGTGCCCATCCCGTTCTTCCTGCACAAGGATTCGGGCGAGCTGCACCCGCGCACCATGGAGATCATGGACCAGGCGGCCGACATCGTCGAAAAGGGCGGGATCGAGGCCTGGAGCCGCGTGACGCCCGAGGAAATCCTGGGCGCCGAGGACGCAGCCTGCTACACCAAGAGCACCGACATCCTGGAGGTGTGGTTCGACTCGGGCTCGACCTTCTTCCACGTGCTGCGCGGCACGCACCCTGGCGTGCACCACGACACCGGCCCCGAGGCCGACCTGTACCTGGAAGGCCATGACCAGCACCGCGGCTGGTTCCACACCAGCCTGCTGTTGAGCTGCGCCATCCACGGCCAGGCGCCCTACCGCGGCCTGCTGACCCACGGCTTCACCGTGGACAGCCAGGGCCGCAAGATGAGCAAGTCGCTGGGCAACGGCATCGATCCGCAGGAGATCAACAAGAAGCTGGGCGCCGAGATCATCCGCCTGTGGGTGGCCGCCAGCGACTACTCGGGCGACATCGCAGGCGACGAGAAGATCCTCGCGCGCGTTGTGGACGCCTACCGCCGCATCCGCAACACGCTGCGCTTCCTGCTGGCCAACGTGAGCGATTTCGACCCCGCCACGGACACCGTGCCATTCGAGCAGATGCTGGAGATCGACCGCTACGCCCTGACGCGCGCGGCCGAGTTCCAGGCCACGGTGCTGGCGCACTACAAGGTCTACGAATTCCACCCCGTGGTGGCCAAGCTGCAGCTGTACTGTTCGGAAGACCTGGGCGGCTTTTACCTCGACGTGCTCAAGGACCGCCTGTACACCACGGCGCCCAAGAGCCTGGCGCGCCGCAGTGCGCAGACAGCGCTGTACCAGATCACGCACGCCATGCTGCGCTGGATGGCGCCGTTCCTGTCCTTCACGGCCGAAGAGGCGTGGAAGGTGTTCGGCAAGTCCGACTCCATCTTCGTGGAGACCTATGGCTCCATCGCCGGTGGCGACGAAGGCCTCTTGGCCAAGTGGTCGCGCCTGCGCGAGATCCGCGACGTGGTGAACAAGGAAATCGAGGTGCTGCGTGCCGATGGCCAGGTGGGCTCGTCCCTGCAGGCCAACGTGGTGCTCACCGCGGCGCCCGAAGACCACGCCCTGCTCGCCAGCCTGGGCGATGACCTCAAGTTCGTGTTCATCACTTCGGCCATCGAATTGGTGGCGGGCGATGCCCTGCAGATCAGCGTCAGGCCCAGCGCCGACGCCAAGTGCGACCGCTGCTGGCACTACCGCGCCGACGTGGGCCAGGATGCGGCCCACCCGACGATCTGCGGCCGCTGCACGAGCAACCTGTACGGTGCCGGCGAGAGCCGGGTGCACGCGTGATGTCGGGCAGCACAACGGTGCCCGCCGGATCTGCCTTGGGCAAAATGTGGCCGTGGCTGGCCTGGGCGGTGGTGATCTTCATCGCCGACCAGGTCACCAAGGTGCTGATCCTGGACGCCTACCGGCTGGGTGACGCGACCCCCATCACCAGCTTCTTCAACATCGTGCGGGCCCACAACACGGGCGCAGCCTTCTCGTTCCTGGCGGATGCGGGTGGCTGGCAGCGCTGGGCGTTCACCGGCATCGGTGTGGCGGCCACGGTGTTCATCGTCTGGCAGCTGCGCGCGCACCCAGGACAGAAGCTGTTTTGCTTTGCGCTCTCGAGCATCCTGGGCGGCGCGGTGGGCAACGTGGTGGACCGGCTGATGCACGGCTACGTGGTCGACTTCCTGGACTTTTACGCACGCGGCTACCATTTCCCGGCCTTCAACCTGGCCGATTCGGCCATCACCGTGGGTGCGGTCTGCCTGGTGCTGGACGAGTTGCTGCGGATGAAGAAGTCGAAGTAAGCCTCTCGCTACTTCATTTTCTGAACGGCCCCATCGAGGGCCGTTTTTCATGGCGCGCTCCCGCCGCCTCGGTCACACGGGCGTCACACGGCCTCGCTCCAATGTAAACGTTTACATTGCAACGAGGTTCCATGAGCATCCAGGACGTGGCCCGCCAGGCGGGCGTGTCGGTGGCCACCGTGTCGCGGGTCTTCAACCTGCCGGACAAGGTGATGCCGGCCACGCGCGAGCATGTGCAGCAGGTCGCCCAGACCCTGGGTTACCTGCCCAACGCCAGCGCGCGCACCTTGCGCACCCAGCGCAGCCGCGTGATCGGCGTGGTGTTGCCGACCCTGCTCAACCCGGTGTTCGCCGAGTGCCTGCAGGGCATCGCCCAGGCCGCTGTGGCGGGTGGCTACGCCATCCTGCCGTTTGCCACCGAGTACCAGATCGCGCAGGAAGACCGTGCCGTGCACCTGCTGCTGGCCGGCAACGTGGACGGCATGATCCTGGTGGTATCAAACCCCGCCACATCGAGCGCACTGCAGCGCCTGGCCGAAGCCGGCCTGCCCTACGTGCTGGCCTACAACAAGCACCCGGACCACCCCTGCGTCTCGGTGGACAGCGAGCAGGCCGTGGCAGAGCTGGTGGCGCACCTGGCCACGCTCGGGCACCGGCGCATCACCATGGTCAGCGGCCAGCTCGCCGCATCGGACCGGGCGCAGCAGCGCTGCCGGGGCTTTCAGCGCGGCATGGCAGCAGCGGGCCTGGCCGAGGGGCCGGTGCTCGAAGTGCCCTTCGTCGAGACCGCCGTGCAGGACGTCACAGCCCTGCTGCAGGCGCCGGGCCGCCCCACGGCCCTGGTCTGCTCCAACGACCTGCTGGCCATCCGCAGCATCCGCGCCGCGCACCTGGCCGGGCTGGTCGTGCCGCGCGACCTGAGCGTGGCGGGTTTCGACGGCATCGCCCTGGGCGAAGACCTCACGCCCATGCTGAGCACCGTGGCCCAGCCCAACGCCGACATCGGCCGCTGCAGCGTGCAGCTGCTGGTGCAGGCCATGGCCAGCGGTGCGCCGCTGGCGCCCGACGCCGGGCTGACCCTGGCCCACCACTTTCGCACCGGCGAATCCTGCGCGCACGCCTGACCCCCTTTCCCTCACCTTTCCCAGCCACCTCTGATCACAGGAGTTCCCGATGACATTCCCGCTCACCCACTTCATGCGCGCCGCGGCGCTGGCCCTCGGCCTGGCAGCCAGCGGCACGGCCATGGCGCAGACGGCCATCTGCTACAACTGCCCGCCCGAATGGGCCGACTGGGGCAGCCAGATCAAGGCCATCAAGGCCAGGACCGGTGTCACCGTGCCGCCGGACAACAAGAACTCGGGCCAGTCGCTGGCGCAGCTGGCGGCCGAGAAAGCCAGCCCCGTGGCCGACGTGACCTACCTGGGCGTGACCTTCGCGATCCAGGCGCACAAGGATGGCCTGGTCACCGCCTACCAGCCGCCTGCGGCATGGAAGGACATTCCCGAGGGCCTCAAGGACCCTGCCGGACACTGGTTCACCATCCACTCGGGCACGCTCGGCTTCATGGTCAACGTGGATGCACTCAAGGGCAAGCCCGTGCCGCAGTCCTGGGCCGACCTGCTCAAGCCCGACTACAAGGGCCTCATCGGCTACCTGGACCCGGCCTCGGCCTTCGTGGGTTACGTGGGTGCGGTGGCGGCCAACCAGGCGCGCGGCGGCACGCTGGAGAATTTCGGCCCCGGCATCGATTACTTCAAGGCGCTGCAGAAGAACGAGCCCATCGTGCCCAAGCAGACCTCGTACGCGCGCGTGCTGTCGGGTGAGATCGCCATCCTGCTGGACTACGACTTCAACGCCTACCGCGCCAGGTACAAGGACCAGGCCAACGTGCAGTTCGTGATCCCTGCCGAAGGCACACTGGTGGTGCCCTACGTGATGAGCCTGGTGGCTGGTGCGCCCCACGCCGCCGAGGGCAGGAAGGTGCTGGACTTCGTGCTCTCCGACGAAGGCCAGGCGCTATGGGCCAACGCCTACCTGCGCCCCGTGCGCGCCAGCGCCATGCCCAAGGAAGTGCAGGCGCGCTTCCTGCCAGCGAGCGAGTACGCGCGTGCCAAGACGGTGGACTACGGCCGCATGGCTGCCGTGCAGAAGGCCTTCTCCGATCGCTACCTCGCTGAAGTGAAGTAAGCGCCATGCGCCACGGCTTCGCCCCCTCGCGCACGCTGCTGCTCGCCTGCGCCGCGCCGGCCGTGGCTTTCTTCGCGGCCTTCTGGCTCTTGCCCGTGGCCCTGCTGCTGGCATTGCCGGCCGGCAAGGGCTGGGCCAGCTACTTCGCGGTGCTCACCAATGCCCGCTACCTGCAGAGCCTGCTGCAGACGCTGGGCCTGTCGCTCGCCGTGACACTGGCCACGCTGGTGCTGGGTGCGCTGGTGGGCATCACGCTGGCGCGCCAGCGCTTTCGCGGGCGGCAGCTGCTGCTGTCGCTGCTCACGCTGCCGCTGTCCTTCCCCGGGGTGATCGTGGGCTTTTTCATGATCCTGCTGGGTGGACGCCAGGGGCTGGTCGCCGACATCTCGGACCACCTGGGCATGGGCCGCACCACCTTCGCTTACGGGCTCACGGGCCTGTTCCTGGCCTACCTGTATTTCTCGCTGCCACGCGCGATTGCCACCTACACCGCGGCGGCAGGCGCCATGGATGCCGCGCTGGAGGAGGCCGCCCGGTCGCTCGGTGCCTCGCGCTGGCGCGTGGCGCGCGACGTGTGGCTTCCCGAGCTGGCCGCCACCACGCTGGCCTGCGGCGCCATCGTCTTCGCCACCGCCATGGGTGCCTTTGGCACGGCCTTCACGCTGGCCAGCAAGTTCGAGGTGCTGCCCATCACCATCTACAACGAGTTCACCAACTACGCCAACTTCGCGCTGGCGGCCAGCCTGTCGATCACGCTGGGCCTGATCACCTGGCTGGTGCTCTGGGCCGCACGCCGGGCATCCGGCACCTCGGCCTTCTGAAGCACCCATGATGAGAAACGCACGACAAGCCCCCTGGTCCCTGGTGGCGCTCACCGCGCTGGTGGCCCTGTTCATGCTGGCGCCCATTGCGCTGTCGGTCATGGCCGGGCTGGTGAACAATTACAGCGCGGGCCTGAAAAGCGGCCTCACCCTGCGCTGGCTCTCCGAGGTGTGGGAGAACTATGGCGGCACCGTCGGTGCATCGCTGCTCCTGGCCATGCTGTGCGTGGCGGGCAACCTGCTGATCGGTGTGCCCTGCGCCTATGCCCTGGCACGCAGCCGCTCGCGCTGGGCGCGGCTGTTTGAGGAGCTGCTGACCCTGCCCGTGGCCGTGCCGGGGCTGGCCAGCGCGCTGGCGCTGATCCTGGCCTACGGGACGCTCAAGGGCTTTCGCCAGAGCTTCGCCTTCATCCTTGTCGGGCACATGGTGTTCACCCTGCCCTTCATGGTGCGCACCGTGGGCTCGGCCTTCCAGAAGGACGAACTGCGCTCGCTGGAAGAAGCCGCACGCTCGCTCGGCGCCAGCTTCGCACAGCGCTTCCTTGGCGTGCTGGTGCCCGCCGTGCTGCCAGCCATCGTGGCGGGCAGCCTGATGGTGTTCACGCTCTCCGTGGGCGAGTTCAACCTGACATGGATGCTGCACACCCCGCTCACGCGCACGCTGCCCGTGGGCCTGGCCGACAGCTATGCCTCCATGCGCATCGAGATCGGCTCGGCCTACACGCTGGTCTTCCTGATCGTCATCCTGCCCGTGCTGTGGGGCCTGCAGGCCGTCGGCACCTTCATCGAGAAACACCATGGAACTTGAACGCACGCGCGTGGACGTGGTCCAGTGCGCCAAAACCTATGCCGATGGCACGCGCGGCCTGCAGTCCACCGACCTCACGGTGGAGCCCGGCGAAGTGCTGGCGCTGCTGGGCCCCTCGGGCTGCGGCAAGACCACGCTGCTGCGCCTGATCGCCGGGCTGGAGTCGCCCGACGCGGGCAGCCGCATCGCCTTTGGCGGGACGGACGTGACGCAGTTGCCCATCGAGAAGCGGGGCATCGGCATGGTGTTCCAGCACTACGCGCTGTTCCCGCAGATGAGCGTGCAGGCCAACATCGGCTACGGCCTGCGCATCCGCGGCACCGATGCCGCCGAAGAGCGCCGCGTGGTGGGCGAGCTGGTGGACCTGGTGCGCCTGAACGGGCTGGAGAACAAGCGCCCCGCCGAGCTCTCGGGCGGCCAGCGCCAGCGCGTGGCTTTGGCGCGCGCCGTGGCCGTGCGCCCACGCGTGCTGCTGCTGGACGAACCCCTGACCGCGCTCGACGCCAAGCTCAAGGAGTCGCTGCGCGACGAGCTGGCCGAGCTGCTGCGCCGCCTGCACATCACCGCCATCCACGTCACGCACGACCAGCAGGAGGCCCTGGCCATTGCCGACCGCCTGGCGGTGATGCAGGCCGGCCGCATCGTGCAGGTGGGCGACGGCGAAACGCTGTACCGCACGCCGGCCCACCCCTTCGTGGCGGCCTTCCTGGGCCGGGTGAACCGGCTTCAGCGCGATGAGGCAGCCCGCCAGCGCCAGGTGCTGCCCTTGGGCGGCATCGAGCTGCGCTGCCCGACAGCCTGCGCGGCAGATACCGTGCTGCTGGTGCGGCCCGAGGACATCGAGGTGCAGGCAGACCATGCCGGTGGAGACGGCTGGGGCCGCGCCGAGGTGGCGCGCCGCAGCTTCCTGGGCGAGCGCGTGCAGCTCACCCTTTCGTTGCCTGGCCAGCCCCCGCTGCAGGCCGACGTGTCCCGCGACCACCCGGCCCGCCAGGGCCAGCGGGTGGCCATCCGCATCCGCCCCGAGCACCTCATGCCCAGCCATGACAACGCCTGACGCATCCGCTACCGCCACACCCATGACCACCTTGCTGCTGCAACTGTCCGACCTGCATATCCGCGAACCCGGCCGCCTGGCCTACGGCCGCATCAACACCGCGCCCTACCTCGCGCAAGCCGTGCAGACCATGCTGCGCCTGCCGCAGCGGCCCGACGCGCTGGTGATCACCGGCGACCTGACCGACTTCGGCCGCGCGGCCGAGTACGCGCACCTGCGCGCACTGCTCGCGCCGCTGGGTGCCTTGCCGACCTATTTGCTGCCCGGCAACCACGACGAACGTACCCAGCTGCGACAGAGCTTCCCGGAACACGCCTACCTGGGCACGGACGGGTTCGTGCAGTACTGTGTGCCGATTGGCGGGCTGACGCTGATCGCGCTGGACACCGTGGTTCCCGGCGCCAGCGAGGGCAGCCTGTGCGACGCGCGGCTGGCCTGGCTGGCCCAAGCACTCGATGCGCACCGCCACCGCCCGGTGGTGATCGCCATGCACCACCCACCGTTCCAGACCCTGATCGGCCACATGGATGCCATCGGGCTGCTGAGCGGTGCGGCGGAACTCGAAGCCCTGGTAGCACGCCACCCGAACGTGGAGCGCATCGTCTGCGGCCACCTGCACCGCAGCATCCAGGTGCGCTTTGGCGGCTCCATCGCCATGACCGTGCCCTCACCCGCCCACCAGGTCTGCCTGGACCTGGCGCCCGATGCGGTCTCCGCCTGGACGCTGGAGCCTCCGGGCTTTGGCGTGCACGCCCTGCCGCCGGGCGGCAGGCTGGTGAGCCACCTGGCAGCGAGCGGGCAATACGAAGGACCTTTCCCCTTCCACGACGGCGGGCACTTGATCGATTGAAGCCGCCCGGCACAGGGCGCCACGCCCTTTTGCCAGCCCGGCCGGCGCAACACACCTTGCCACGTCATGGACATGGTTCCTGTGCTATGGATTCAGGAGTATGCTAGAGCGTCCGCAATGTGACAGTTTTGTGACTAAAACGGGCGCTTTCATGGTTTGTGGTCCGCCGCTTTGTCTGCGGTACCGGCCTTCTGGCTTCGCAAACCCTTCCCGCGCCCGTCCCGGGCAACACCAGCCTGCCCCGCAGAGCCACTGCCGGCAGGCACAACTGCCCCCAAGACAGCCGCAGCGGGCATGGCACGTGCTTCACAGTGCAGGTCAAAATAAGAAAAGTTAGCGTTTACTCATGAAGCATCTCCTGAACCTCCTGGCCGCCGTCGCGCTGCTGATCTGGGGTACGCACCTGGTGCGCACCGGCATCCTGCGCGTGTTCGGCGCCAACCTGCGCCAGCTGATCGCCCACAGCGTCAGCACACGCATCACCGCCGTGCTGTCGGGCATCGGGGTGACGGCGCTGGTGCAGTCGAGCACGGCCACCGCGCTCATCGTCTCTTCCTTCGTCGGCCAGGGGCTGGTGACCCTGCCCGCGGCCCTGGCCGTGATGCTCGGGGCCGATGTGGGCACCAGCGTGATGGCCGTGGTGTTCGCCATGGACCTGTCGTGGCTGTCGCCGCTGTTCATCTTCGTCGGGGTGGTGCTGTTCATCACCCGCAAGGACACGGCCGCGGGCCGCGTGGGCCGCGTGCTGATCGGGCTCGGCCTGATGCTGCTGGCGCTGCGCCTGATCACCGAATCCACCACCGTGCTCACGCAATCGCCCACGGTGCGCACCCTGCTGGGCGCGCTCACCAGCGACCTGCTGCTGGAGATCTTCACGGGCGCCGTGCTGGCCGTGGTGGCCTACTCCAGCCTGGCCACCGTGCTGCTGACCGCCACCCTGGCCGGCTCCGGCGGCATTCCGGTGGACGTGGCGCTGGGCCTGGTGATCGGTGCCAACCTGGGCAGCGGCCTGCTGGCCGTGCTGACCACCATGAAGGCGAATGTGCAGACGCGCCAGGTGCCCCTGGGCAACCTGTTCTTCAAGATCATCGGCGTGGCCATCATGACGCCGCTCACCGGCCTGTGGCTGCAGCATGTGCGGCCGTACGTACCCGACACGGCCACGCTGGTGGTGCTGTTCCACCTGGCCTTCAACGTGGTGGTGGGCATCATCTGCATCGGCCTCACCGGTACCGTGGCGCGTGCCGTGCAGCGGCTGCTGCCGCAGCCCGATGCGCAGGCCTCCTCGGCCGGCGCGCGCCCCCAGCACCTGGACCCCTCGGCCCTGGCCACGCCGTCGCTGGCCATTTCGTGCGCGGCACGCGAGGCCCTGCACCAGGCCGACGTGGTCGAGTCCATGATGATCGGCCTGCACACCGTGATCCGCACCGACGACCTCAGGCTGGCGCAGGACCTGCGCAAGCTCGACGACGAGGTGGATGGCCTGTACTCGGCCATCAAGTACTACCTGACCAAGATTTCGCGCGAGGCCCTGGACGAACGCGAAGGCCGGCGCTGGGCGGACATCATCAGCTTCACCATCAACATGGAACAGATCGGCGACATCATCGAGCGCGTGCTGATCGACATCGAGGACAAGAAGATCAAGAAGGGCCGGCACTTCTCGGAGGCCGGGATGGAGGAGATCAACGAGCTGCACGCCCGCCTGCTGGACAACCTGCGCCTGGCGATGAGCGTCTTCCTCAACGGCAACGTGCGCGACGCGCAGAAGCTGCTGGAGGAGAAGGCGCGCTTTCGCGACCTGGAGCGCGCCTATTCTGCGACCCACCTGGTGCGCCTGTCGGACAACACGGTGCAGAGCATCGAGACCAGCTCGCTGCACATCGACCTGATCAGCGAGCTCAAGCGCATCAATTCGCTGCTGTGCTCGGTGGCCTACCCGATCCTGGAATCGGCCGGGGCGCTGGCACCGAGCCGCCTGCGCGCGGCGACCACCACCGACTGAGACACGGCGGCGGCCGCCGTCAGGCGCTGGAATCCAGGTAGCCGCCAATCACCAGTCCCGCTTCCTGGGTAAAGCCGCCCTGGGCCACCCGCCGCTGTACTGCATCCAGGTCCAGCAACTCGAAGCGCTCCACCTCGCCATCCTGGTTGGCAGGCTCCATGCCCTCGGGCACCGTGGCCCGGAACCAGTCGATGCGCTCAACCATGTAGCCCATGCCGCCGCCCTCGCGGCTGGGGCGGCTGAAGACCACGTGGCCGCCATGCACCACATCGGCCAGCGATGCCACGTGCAGCCCGGCCTCTTCCCAGGTCTCGCGCGCCAGGGCCTGGTCCAGCGTATCGGCGGCCGAGACCATGCCGCCCATCAGCGTGTCCCACATGCCCGGGTTGTTGGGCTTGGTGCGCGAGCGCAGCTGCACCCACATGCGCCCATCGGGCGCCAGGCCCACCAGGTGCACAGCCCGCGTGGCGATGCCCAGCACGCGCACGGCGCCGCGCTCCACGGTGGCGATCACCTCGCCCTGGGCGTCGGGCACGGCCAACTGCTCGTTGCGCCAGGGCCCGCACAGGCCCCGGGCGCGCAGTGCGGCGGCGATGGCATTGAGGCCGGCGGTGGCCGGGCCATCAAGGTGCCAGCCGCCTGCCGCCCTGTGCAGGCGGTGGCCGCCCTCCAGCGCGGGCGCCACCGTGTCCAGCACACCCTCGGCCACCGAGCCCACCACCTGCCCTGCCACCCGCAGCGGCAACCGGGCCCGGGCCGGCGGTTGCCGGGCAGCAAGCCGCGCCGCTGCCAGCCACCCGGCAAAGGTCTGCGCGGGCGTGCTCACAGCGTGAGGATGGTGCAGCCGGTGGTCTTGCGTGCTTCCAGGTCGCGGTGCGCCTGCTGCACATCGGCCAGCGGGTAGCGCTGGTCGATGTGGATCTTCACCTGGCCGCTGGCCACCACGGCGAACAGGTCGTCGGCCATGGCCTGCGTGCTCTCGCGCGTGGCGATATGGGTGAACAGGGTCTGGCGCGTGACATACAGCGAGCCCTTGGCACCGAGCGAGCCCGGTGCGAATGGCGGCACGGGGCCCGAGGCGTTGCCGAAGCTGGCCATCAGGCCGAAGGGGCGCAGGCATTCGAGCGACTTGTCCCAGGTGTCCTTGCCCACCGAGTCGTACACCACCTTCACGCCCTGGCCGCCGGTGATCTCCTTGACGCGCGCAGCGAAGTCCTCGGTGTTGTAGTTGATGGCGTGGGCCGCACCATTGGCCAGCGCCAGCTGGCACTTGGCGTCGGTACCGGCGGTGCCGATGAGCTGCAGGCCCAGGGCCTTGGCCCACTGGCTGGCGATGAGGCCCACGCCGCCGGCAGCGGCGTGGAAAAGCACATGGTCGCCAGCCACGAGGCCCTGCACGGGAAGGGTCTTCTTGAGCAGGTACTGCGCGGTGAGGCCCTTGAGCATCATCGCCGCACCGGTCTCGAAACTGATGGCATCGGGCAGCCTGCACACGCACTTGGCGGGCATCACGCGCACCTCGCAGTAACTGCCGGGCGGCTGGCTGGCATAGGCGGCGCGGTCGCCCACCTTCAGGTGGCTGACGCCTTCACCCACGGCCTCGACCACGCCGGCGGCCTCCATGCCGATGGTGGCGGGCATGCTCAGGGGATACAGGCCCGTGCGGTGGTACACGTCGATGTAGTTCAGTCCGATGGCATGGTGGCGGATGCGGATCTCGCCCGGGCCGGGCTCGCCCACGGTCACGTCGGCGAGGTGGAGTTCTTCGGGGCCGCCATGCTGGCGGATCTGGACGGCGAGGCTCATGGATGGGTCTCCTTGTACGTGTGCGACAAAACGGCGGCCATCCTGCCATGAATCTGCAAGTCTTGCCCACTGCGCACAGATACAGTATCGGCATGACGCAAAGACTCTCGCCCGGCACTGCAGCGCTGCTGGTGGTACCGCCGCTGCTCTGGGCCGGCAATGCCGTGGTCGGCCGGCTGGTACACGACCTGATCCCGCCACTCACCCTGAACTTCATCCGCTGGGTGCTGGCCTTCTTCATCCTGCTGCCCCTGGCGCACGGCGTGCTGCGCCGGGACGGCCCGCTGTGGCCACACTGGCGCCGCTATGCATTGCTGGGCCTGCTCGGCGTGGGCCTGTACAACGCGCTGCAGTACATGGCGCTGCAGACTTCCACACCCATCAACGCCACCCTGGTAGGGTCGAGCATGCCGGTATGGATGCTGGCCGTGGGCGCGCTGTTCTTCGGCGCGCCAGTCACGCGCCGCCAGGTGGCAGGGGCCTTTCTGTCCATGTGCGGGGTGCTGCTGGTGCTCAGCCGTGGCGAGTGGGGCCAGTTGCTGGCCCTGCGCCTGGTGCTGGGCGACCTGTTCATGGTGCTGGCCACCATCTCCTGGGCGTTCTACAGCTGGATGCTCTCGGGCACGCGCGAGCCGGCCACCATCCGCGGCGACTGGGCCGCCTTCCTGATGGCGCAGATGGTCTTCGGCCTGGCCTGGTCAGGCTCGTTCGCGGGCCTGGAGTGGGCCAGCGGGCGCACGCACATCGAATGGGGCTGGCCCCTGATCGCCGCACTGGCTTTCATCGCCGTGGGGCCTGCGGTGCTGGCCTACCGCTTCTGGGGTGTGGGGGTACAGCGGGCAGGGCCGGCGCTGGCGAGCTTCTTCGTGAACCTCACGCCGCTGTTCGCGGCGCTGCTGTCGGCGGCCTTCCTGGGCGACACGCCACAGCTGTTCCATGGCGTGGCGTTCGCGCTCATCGTGGGCGGCATCGTGGTTTCATCACGGCGCTGAGCCCTCGCCACCGCGCCATTCTCTTCAGGCTGTCAGCGCGGCGCTGCTGGCGCCCAACAGGCTCTCCAGGTCGGCCACGGGCACGGGGCGGCCCATCAGGTAGCCTTGGAAGAACTGGCAGCCGTGCAGGGCCAGGAAGTCCTTTTGCGCCTGGGTCTCGACGCCCTCGGCGATCACGTCGAGCTCCAGGTTGCGCGCCATGCCGATGATGGTCTGCACGATCACGTCGTCGGTGTGCTTGACGCCCAGGTTGCGCACGAAGGACTGGTCGATCTTGAGCTGGTCCAGCGGCAAGCGTGTGAGGTAGGCCAGCGAGGAGTAGCCGGTGCCGAAATCGTCCACCGAGAAGCGCACGCCCTTGGTCTTGAGCAGGCCCATCTTGGCGATGGTGTCGTCCACGTTGTCGAGCACCAGGGATTCGGTGAGCTCAAGCTTGAGCAGGTGGGGCCGGGCCCCGGTCTCGCGCAGCACCTCGACCACCCGGGCCACGAAATCGCGCTGGCGGAACTGCCTCGCGCTGACGTTGACCGACAGCTGCACATGCCGGTAGCGCGCATCGCTCTGCCAGGCGGCCAGCTGATCACAGGCCGTGCGCAGCACCCAGTGGCCCATGGGCACGATGAGCTCGCTCTCCTCGGCGACGCCGATGAAGTGGCCCGGCGCAATCAGGCCCCGCTCGGGATGGCGCCAGCGGATGAGAGCCTCTGCCCCGACGATGCGGCCGTCCAGGTGGAACTGGGGCTGGTAGTGCAGCACGAACTGGCGGCCGGTCAAGGCCGCCTGCAGGTCGCTCTCGAGCTGCGCACGCTGGCTGATGGCGATCTGCATCTGCGGGTCGAAGAAGCACAGCGCATTGCGGCCCTGGGACTTGACCTGGTACATGGCGATGTCGGCCTGCTTGAGCAGGTCCACCGAGGGTTGCATGGCGCCGCCCATCAGCGTGGCGCCGATGCTGGGGGTGCTGTGGTAGGTATGGGTACCGAGCGTATAGGGCTGGTTGAGCTTGCGCAGGATCTTCTGGCCCACCCGGCGGGCATAGGCCGCGGCCTCGCTGCTGTGTTCCGAGAGGTCGCTGAGCATCACCACGAATTCGTCACCGCCCAGGCGGGCCACCGTGTCCTCGCGCCGCACGCAGGTTTTCAGGCGCTGCGCCACCTGGCGCAGCAGCATGTCGCCGACCTCATGGCCCAGGGTGTCGTTGAGCGTCTTGAAGTGGTCCAGGTCCAGGAACAGCAGGGCGCCGTGCTGGCCGCTGCGCACGCTGGCGGCCGTGGCCTGCTGCATGCGGTCCATCAGCAGGCGCCGGTTGGGCAGGTTGGTGAGGGGATCAAAGAAGGCCAGGCTCTCGATCTCGGCACTGGCCTGGCGCAGCTCGGTCACGTCGTGGTAGGTGATGACCAGGCCTGACTCAGGCGTCACGCGCTCGGTGATCTGGATCACGCGGCCATCGGGCAGGGACTGCTCGTGCGGCCCCTGCGGCTGCAACTGCAGCGCCAGGCGGTGCTCTATCCAAAGTGCACGCTCCGAGTCGGACGCATGCGGCAGGTGGTGCCGGGCCTTTTCTTCGAGTACCTTGCGAAACGGCACCTGCGGCGCCAGGATGGACTGGAGCCAGGGGAATATCTCCTCGAAGCGCCGGTTCCATTGCACCACGCGCTGGGCGCCGTCGAGCAGCACGAAGCCGCTGACCATGGATTCAAGGGCCTGGTCCAGCGTGGCCTTGCTCTGGGCAATGGCCACGCGTGCCTGTGTCATGCGGTCGATGTAGCGCAGCGCGAAACCCCCGGCCGTCAGGATCATGGCCAGGAAGGCGAGCGCAGTGAGGGCCACGGCATTGCGCTCGGTGCGCCAGGACGCCAGGGCATCGCGCTGCGGGATGCTGGCCGAGATGCGCAGGTCCTGGTACAGGATGGGGCGGTACACCACGAGCGCGACCTCGCCGCTCAGGCGCGCCGGGGCACGCCATTGGGGGCCGCTGTCGTCCAGGGCATCGAGCGGCGGTGACAGGGTGTGGGTGACGACATCCTCACGGCTGGGCACACTCAGCAGCATCTGCCCGCCCGCACGCTCCAGCGTGACCTGCAGGCCGCTGATGTCCACGCCCTGGACCAGCACCGAACTGAGCGAGGCCACCGGCAGCTCGGCCAGCGCCACCACGCGCGAGCTGTCGGCCATCTTCAGATGGCGCGCAAAGTACAGCACCCGCTCGGCGCTGGCAAAGCTCACCACGGGCTGGCTGACCATGAGGGTGGAGACCGACTGGCGCAGCACTTCGTCCAGAAAGCCGGACGGCAGGTCCAGCGCCAGCCGGCTGCCGGCCGCGTCGGAGGAGGCGATCACCTTGCCCTGTGCGTCGACGAGCGCCACGTAGCGCACCATGAGGTTCTGGCGCGCGGAGCTGCGCAGGCGCTGGCTGGCGCTGTCGGAGTCGATCCAGTCCACCATCGCGGCCGACAGCCCCAGCAGTTCGTCCATGCTGGCCAGCAGCACGTCCACGGAAAGCAGCGAGCGGTTGAGCGCGGCCTCGGCACCGGCGACGAAACGTGTGGCCTGCGTGGCGCTGTCGGCCAGCGCGACCTGGCGCGCATTCCAGACCAGCGCGGCAGCCACCAGTGCCACCGACGCAAGGAAGAAGGCAACCGCCCCCGAGACGTAGATCTTGATGCGTGCTGGCGAGGACAGGTTCATTTGCCAGGCGCCGCGGCCAGGCCGCGCACGGGCCCGATGGTTCGGTTCCAGATGTCGGCACAGCGCGGTCCACAGCGTTGCACCCAGCGCGGAAGCACGGTGGAGGCCAGGATCTCACGGCGGCTCTTCTCGTCCTGTTCCGAGACGGGTACGACGACCATGCTGCCCTTGCGCCCGCCGCTGCAGCTGGCGGCCCCCCGGTTGCAGGCCATGCCGTCCGCGGTTTCGCGCTCGGCCTCCTCCCAGATCGCGGCCTCCAGCCGGGGCAGCTCGCGGCGCAGCAGCGCCCGCAGATCGGGTGGCAAGGCCTCCCAGGCTGCCTGGTTGGCGGCAAACACCGCCAGGCCCCAGTTCACCGGCAGCGCATGCAGGTGGGAGGTCATGGTGTGCAGGCCCAGGGTATTGCCCGACATGGTGCCCGTGATCGCACACTCGGTATTGCCGGCCGACAGGCTGGTCACGATCTGCGCAAAGCCCGTGAGCACGGGAATACCGCCCAGCGCACCCACGAAATCGGCCTGGCTGGAGGAGGAGACGCGGGTGCGCCGGCCCGACAGATCGGAGAGGCCGCGCAGGGGCTTCTTGCAGAAGACCACCTGGGCCGGGTAGACGTAGATGGCCAGGGCCTCGACCCCGTGCTGGTCGCGCAGGGCCTTTTCCAGATAGGGGCGAAACGCGGCCACCGTGCTCTTGAGGGTGGCGATGTCGGGGTTGAGCCCCGCGAGGTCAGGCGCCGTGTATTCCGGGTACTGGGCCGAGAAGGAGCTCATGAGCGTGGTGCCGAAGGGCACCACCCCGAGCTGCAAGAGGCGCAGCATCTCCCCGCCGGGCACGCCGGCGCGGTCGAAGGGCACGATCTCGGCCTCGAACTTGCCGCCGCTCAGCCGCGCCAGATCCTTGCTCCAGAAGGGTTCTTCCTGCCGTGTGTACTGGTTGATCGTGGCCAGGCCGCCCACGATGCGCAGCTTGTACGGAGCGGGGGCCTTGGCGGTGGGCACGGCCCCGGCCGCCTGGGCCCCGGCGGCACCGCCACACGCCCACGCGCCCGCAGCCAGCAGGGCCAGCGCGGCGAATCGGGTCGTCAGGACACGGGACAGGTTCATGGCGTTGGTATCTCCGGCCTTATTTTTTGTCCTAGTTCCCAAAGTATGGGAAAAATGTGCACAAAACACAACGGACCACAGTAGGGCCATCAGTCCATTGTGCCTCTGCAAACCCCACTGAATACCGGGAAAACACGCGGAAAGGCATGCCCTGCAACACCCATGGTCCCCTCTTTCCAGGCTACCTGATGGATATCAAGGCACTGCATGGCGCATTCCAGGGGCGCCTGGGCCTTCGCCCGTCAGAAGGTGCCCTGGTACGCGCCTCCATCGGTCAGTACATTCTGGCCGGTCATGTAGCCTGCATGCACGCTGCACAGGAAGGCGCAGATGGCACCGAATTCTTCGGCCGTGCCGTAGCGGCCCGCAGGGATCTGGGCCTGCTGCAGCTTGCGGAACTCTTCCACGCTGGTGCCGGACTTGGCCGCCGCGGCGCCCACGGTGGATGCCAGCCGGTCGGTATCGAACTTGCCGGGCAGCAGGTTGTTGATGGTCACCCCACTGCCCGCCAGCTTGCTGCGCGAGACACCCGCCACAAAGCCCGTGAGCCCGCTGCGCGCGCCATTGGACAGGCCCAGGATGTCGATCGGTGCCTTCACGGCGCTGGAGGTGATGTTGACGATGCGGCCAAAGCCGCGCTCGGCCATGCCATCCACCGTGGCCTTGATGAGTTCGATGGGGGTGAGCATGTTCGCGTCCACCGCCTTGATCCAGGCATCGCGGTCCCAGTTGCGGAAATCGCCGGGAGGCGGCCCACCGGCGTTGGTGACGACGATGTCGAACGCATGCCCCGGGCCCCCGGCCGCCGCGAACACGGCCGCACGGCCTTCGGCGGTGGTGATGTCGGCCGCGACCGCGATCACCTTGGCCTGGGCGGCGGCACCCTGGGTTTGCAGGCGCGATGCGGCCTGCGCCAGCACGTCGGGGTTGCGGGCGTTGACAACGACGTGAACGCCTTCATTCACCAGCGCCTGGGCACAGCCATAGCCCAACCCCTTGCTTGCACCACACACCAGCGCCCACTTGCCTGCAATACCCAGATCCATGTCCAACTCCGTGATTCATCGGGAAATGCACACCGCACGCCCTTTCACCAAATCATAAGTGGAGTTGGGCCGCCCTGCCCACTGCGGGGGACTGTCCTGGGCCCCGCGCCTGGCCCTCAGGGCAGCGGCTTGCGGGCCGGGCGGGTGAAGACGAAGATGCCCGCAACCACCAGCGCCGTGCCGCACGCCACCCACATCGTGAAGGGCTCTCCAAGGATCCAGATCCCCATGAGGATGGTGGACAAGGGCCCCACCATGCCTATCTGCGCAGCCATGCCGGCGCCGATGCGCTCGATGGCCATCATCACCATGAGCACCGGCACCGCCGTGCACAGCGTGGCATTGAGCACCGACAGCCAGATCACCTCGGGTGCGACGATGGCCGCGGAGAGCGGCCGCAGCACCACGAACTGCAGCAGGCAGCACAGGCAGGCCACCGTGGTCGCCAGGCCCACCAGCCGAAGCGATCCGATGCGCTGGACCATCTCGCCGCTGTAGACGAGGTAGATGGCATAGCTCACCGCACTCAGGAACACCAGCAGCGCGCCCAGCGCCACGTTGCTGCCCTGCAGGTTGGCCTCATGGCCGAAGACCAGCACCACGCCGCAGTAACTCACGAGCATGCCCAGGGCCTGGCCCCAGCGGATGCCCCGGCGGTACAGCACCCAGCCGAGCATCATCACCAGCGTGGGGTTGAGGTACAGGATCAGGCGCTCCAGGCTCGCACTGATGTAGGCCAGCCCAGCAAAATCCAGAAAGCTGGCCAGGTAGTAGCCCGTGATGCCCAGGCCGGCGATGCCCAGCCAGTCCTTGCGCGACAGCGGCGGCCTGCCCCGGCTGGCCCACCATCCCATGGCCGCAAAGATGGGCAGCGCGAACAGCATGCGGTACATGATCAGCGTGACCGCATCCACCCCATGGCGGTAGGCCAGCTTGACGATGATGGCCTTGCCACTGAAGGCGATGGAGCCGAACAGGGCCAGCAGAAGGCCTGACGCGATGGGTTTGCTGGCGGCTTTGGCGTGCGCAGCGGGCTGCGGTGGCTGGGACGGTGAGGGGTTCGACAAGCAATGCTTTCTCAGGTCAATGGCACGGCAGGCGCCGGTGGCCCCTCCTGCATCGTGTGCATGCCTATGAGTTTGGCACGGTATCCAGCACAGCGCCATCGAGCCTCTGCGCGGGTGGCCCCACCATCGGCGATGGCCGCAGAGAGCCGGCTCAGAGGCTGGGAATTTTTTGGCCGTGTCCGAGGGGCGCGTCAAAACGCCTCGGATCTAGGCGCAAAGCACAGCCTTAGCTCGGGCTATGGCGAGCATTTGCTTTCGACGAGCCGGGGTGCTTCGGCGTGCAAGGCGGGCATGGACGAAAGATTCTCAGCCTCTCAGTGGCGGGTTCGGAAGATGCGGTGGTGCAGCCGCCGCAGCGACCACCACACGCCCACCGCCACCAGCGGAATCGCCAGGGCCGCCGTGGTCTCGGCCGACAGGGGCCAGCCGAGCTTCTGCGCACCCTTGGCCAGGTAGCTCACCAGGCCGACGATGTAGTAGGTGATGGCCGCCACCGAGAGGCCTTCCACCGTGGACTGCATCTTCAGCTGCAGGTCCTGGCGGTGGTTCATGGTGGCCAGCAAGGCCTGGCTGCTTTGCTGCTGCTCGATCTCCACGCGCGTGCGCAGCAGGTTGCTCATGCGCGAGACGCGTTGCGACAGCGCGTCCTGGCGCCGGGCGGCCCACTCGCAGGTGCTGCGCGCGGGGGTCAGGCGCCGGTCCATGAAATCGCGGATGGTCTGCATGCCCGCCAGGCGCGATTCGGCAATGTCCTCGATGCGCTTGTCCAGCAACTCGAAGTAGGCGCTGCTGGCGGAAAAGCGCGAATGCGTGGCCGCGTACTGGCTTTCCACCTGCCCGGCCAGCCGCGTCAGGCGGTCCAGCAGCGCGGGCTCGGCATCGCGGTTGGCGGTGCGGATGGCGTCGGCCAGCTCGGCCAGTTCGCGCTCGGCGAAGGCCAGCACGCTCGCCGCCTCGCGCGCCGCGGGCAGGCCCAGCAGCGCGGCCATGCGGTAGGTCTCGATCTCCAGCAGGCGCTGCACCAGCCGGCCCAGGCGGCGCGGCGTCATGCCGCCCGCCAGCAGCACCATGCGCGAGAAGCCGTCCGCATGGATCGCAAAGTCGGTGTACACCTCGCCATGGCCATCGGCCACGGTGGAGGCCACCAGCGTGTCCTCGTGCAGCACATGCTTGACCAGCGAGCCCGAGCCGAAGGTGTGGGTGGGGAGCACCCACAGGTTCAGGCTGCACAGGCACTGGCCGGGCAAGGCCGCCAGCCATTCGTGGGGAACGGCCTCGGCGGCCCCCACCGGATCGCGGTCGCCAAAGGCATCCACCTGCGCGGGCACCATGAAGGTCCAGGTGACGAACTCCGTATGCAGCTCCCAGCGCATGCGAAAGGCGCCCAGGTCCATGCGCAGATGCGTGGTCTGCGCATCGGGCAAGGCCATGTGGTGGTCACGCAGGAGCGCGGCCACATGGGCCCGGCTGGCCTCGCGCCCCGCGGCATCCGCCAGCATCACGATGTGGGCAATCGCCAGCGGCGCCGCCATGGCTTCCGGCGGGCGGGCATGGATCTCGTTGTGCAGCAGGGCCCGGTGCGGGTGCTGCAGAAAACTGGTGGATATGGGCATGCGCGAAGTTCAGAACCTGTCACGCCATTGTGTACCGTGCCCCTGCAGTGCCTGCACCGCCCACTCGCCAAAAAACAACGGCGCCCAAAGGCGCCGTTGCATCAGCTCTCAAAGCAGGCCGGGGAGGTCATTCCTCGACGAAGGCCTCTTCACGCTTGTTCTTCACCGCAGGCAGCAGCACGATGACCAGCAGCAGGGCAGCAGCCGCCAGCAGGCCGGCCGACAGTGGACGCGTGACGAACACGCTCCAGTCGCCGCGCGACAGCAGCAGCGCACGGCGCAGGTTTTCTTCCATCATCGGGCCCAGGATGAAGCCCAGCAGCAAAGGTGCAGGCTCCGTACCCAGCTTGTAGAAGATGTAGCCCACCAGGCCGAACGCACCCACCATCCAGATGTCGAAGGTGTTGTTGTTCGTGGAGTACACACCGACCGCGCAGAACAGCACGATGGAGGGGTACAGCCAGCGGTAAGGCACCGTGAGCAGCTTGATCCAGATGCCGATCAGCGGCAGGTTCAGGATGATCAGCATGGCGTTGCCGATCCACATCGAGGCGATCAGGCCCCAGAACAGCTCGGGGTTGCTCGTCATCACCTGGGGACCAGGCTGGATGTTGTGGATGGTCATGGCACCGACCATCAGCGCCATCACGGCGTTGGGAGGGATACCCAGCGTCAGCAGCGGGATGAACGAGGTCTGCGCACCGGCGTTGTTGGCGGCTTCGGGGGCGGCCACACCACGGATGTTGCCTTGGCCGAATGGCACTTCACCGGGCTTGAGCTTGGTCTTCTTCTCGATGGTGTAGGCAGCGAAGGCAGCCAGCAGGGCGCCACCGCCGGGCAGGATACCGAGGGCAGAGCCCAGGGCCGTACCGCGCAGCACCGCAGGAATCATGCGCTTGAAGTCATCCTTGGTGGGGAACAGGCCCTCGACCTTGGCCGTGAACACTTCGCGTTCGTCATCGGGACGCGAGAGGTTGGCAATGATTTCACCGTAGCCGAACACGCCCATGGCGATGGTCACGAAGCCGATGCCGTCGGTCAGTTCAGGGATGTCGAAGCTGAAGCGGGCCACGCCCGAGTTCACGTCGGTACCCACCAGGCCCATCAGCAGGCCCAGCACGATCATGGCCACGGCCTTGAGCAGCGAGCCCGAGGCCAGCACCACGGCGCCGATCAGGCCCAGCACCATCAGCGAGAAGTATTCGGCAGGACCGAACTTGAAGGCCACTTCGGTCAGCGGAGGAGCGAAGGCCGCCAGGATCAGCGTACCCACGCAACCAGCGAAGAACGAACCCAGGCCGGCCGCCGCGAGCGCCGGACCTGCCCGGCCCTTGCGCGCCATCTGGTAGCCGTCGATCACGGTCACCACCGAGGAGGACTCGCCCGGCAGGTTGACCAGAATGGCGGTGGTGGAACCACCGTACTGTGCGCCGTAATAGATACCGGCCAGCATGATCAGCGCTGCCACGGGGGGCAGCGCATAGGTGGCAGGCAGCAGCATGGCGATGGTGGCCACGGGGCCGATGCCCGGCAGCACGCCGATCAGCGTGCCCAAGAGGCAGCCGACAAAACAGTAGATGAGGTTCTGAAACGTGAAGGCGACGCCGAAGCCGAGCGCCAGGTTGTCAAACAATTCCATGGTGTGGATGCTCCTGCCTTAACCGGAAATGAAACTGGGCCACACCGGGAACTGAAGCTTCAGTGCCCAGACGAATGCGACGTAGCTGCCAATGGCCAGCACGGTGGCAAGAACGAAGACGTCACGCGCCTTGAATTCGTTGCCTGCCAGGCTGGAGATGAAGGTCAGCGCGTAGATGCCGACGATCAGGCCCATGGCCGGGATGCCCATGCTGGGCAAGCCGCCCAGCAGGATGCCGAACGCGAAGTTGGCGGCCAGGATGAAGAACAGCGGCTTCCAGGCCCACTTGCCGATCTTGTCGCCGTCCACCGTTTCAACCGCAGTGGCCTTGAACGTGATCACGGCGCCGATGATGGCCAGCAGGATCCCCAGCATGAGCGGGAAGTACCCGGGTCCCATGCGGGCGCCATTGCCAACGTTGTACGTGGTGGCACCCCACGCAAACGCGACTCCGACACCCATGAACACCAGGCCGGAAAAAAAGTCTTTCTGACTCTTGATTTGCAAGATATGTCTCCTATGCGGATTTCACAACCGTGCGATTGTGCTGGCAACAGGAGGCTTGTCGGATGTGGATTCCACCTACACCCGGTAACACTCGGGACTGCGCGTTTTCCCTCTGTACGGAGCGTAGAAATCAGTCCATGGGTGGCGTTGCGGACATCACTTCCTCGATCGTCGTGAGCCCCTCCGCCACGCGCAGCGCACCGGCCAGCCGCAGCGGCCGCATGCCATCGGCGATGGCCTGGCGGCGCAGCGCTTCCATCGAGGGCGCCGTGGTGATCTTGTCCTTGAGCGCCTCGCTCACGGTGAGCAGTTCATAGAGTCCCATGCGGCCCTGGAAACCCGTCATGCGGCAGTCCACGCAGCCCACGGCCTTGTAGGGCTGGTAGGCACCGCTGAGCTTCCATGGCTTGATGAAGGCGCTGAGCGCTTCGCGGTCGGCCGACTCGTCCTTTTGCTTGCACTGCTTGCAGAAGGTGCGCACCAGGCGCTGCGCCAACACGCCCAGGAGCGTGGCGTTGATGAGGTACGAGGGGACACCAAGTTCCATCATGCGGGTGATGGCCGAAGGCGCGTCGTTCGTGTGCAGCGTGGAGAAGACCAGGTGGCCCGTGAGCGCCGCCTGGATGGCCATCTCGGCCGTCTCCAGATCGCGGATTTCGCCGACCATGATGATGTCCGGATCCTGGCGCATCAGCGCTCGCAGGCCCTCGGCGAAATTGAAGTCGAGCTGCGGCTGCACCTGGGTCTGGTTGAAGCTCGGCTCGATCATTTCGATCGGATCCTCCACCGTGCTCACGTTGACCTCTTCGGTGGCCACGCGCTTGAGCGTGGAGTACAGCGTGGTGGTCTTGCCCGAGCCCGTGGGCCCGGTCACCAGGATGATGCCGTGCGGGCGCTTGACCAGCGCCTCCCAGCGCGTCGCGTCGTGCTGCGCAAAGCCCAGCGCGTCGAGGTCCTTGACGGTGTTGTCGGGGTCGAAGATCCGCATCACCATCTTTTCGCCAAAGGCGGTGGGCAGCGTGGACAGGCGCATTTCGACCTCGTCCCCGCGCTGGTTGCGGGTCTTGATCCGGCCGTCCTGCGGACGGCGCTTTTCCACCACGTCGATGCGCCCGAGCAGCTTGATGCGCGAGATCATGGCGTTGTGCACGCCCATGGGCATCTGGTAGACCGGGTGCAGCACGCCGTCGATGCGAAAGCGGATCACGCCCTGCTCGCGGCGCGGTTCCAGGTGGATATCGCTCGCACGCTGGTCGAAGGCGTACTGCCACAGCCAGTCCACCACCTTGACCACGCCCTGGTCGTTGGCGTCGAGCTGCTTGTTGCTGCGCCCCAGCTCCACCAGTTGCTCGAAGCTGCTGCCGCCCGATGCACCGCCCGCCTTCTGCGCGGCGCGCACGGATTTGGCCAGCGCGAAGAACTCTGCCGTGAAGCGGTGGATGTCCTGCGGGTTGGCCACCACGCGGCGCACCGTGCGCCTCGCCTGGCGCTCGACCTCGGCCACCCAGTCGTCGACGAAGGGCTCGGCCGTGGCCACCACTACCTCCTTGGGGGTCACCTGCACGGGCAGCACCTTGTGGCGCTCGGCATAGGTGGCGCTCATGGTGTCGGCGACCCGGCCCACGTCCACCCGCAACGGGTCGATGCGCATGTACGGCAGGCCGGCGCGCTGTGCCAGGTATTCGGTGAGCAGTTCGATGTCCAGCGGCTTGCCATCGGAGGCGCGCGTCATGGCCACTGCGGCCAGCCGGACCAGGGCCGGCTGCGAGCTTTCGGCCTGCGAGCAGCGGGCGATGGTGCGTTGTGCCTCCTCCTGGGAGATCACGCCATCGGCACTGAGCCACTCGACCATGCGGCGCCAGTCCACGGGGCCGATGTGGTTGACCGGTTTGATGGCCGCCTTGGTGGCGGGGACGGGAGGGGTGAGGGTGGTGCTCATGTCTGCGGACCTCTCAGAGGGGATGGACGGGGCAGGACGAAGGATTGGGGAGCTTCTTAGGCAACCGGCTTGAAAACGCGCATCCACTTGGTGGCTGGCAGGCCCCAACGCTCCTGGATGACCTCGGCCCGGGCAGCCAGTTCGGCACGCTTGGGCCGCGTGGGCGTGCGCTGGGCCAGCACCACGGTATTGCCTTCGCGCGTGGGCTTGAAGGCCCACAGCGCGTCTTCGCCGAAGGCGCTGGCCATGCTCTTGAGGCTCTTTTCGTAGCTCGAGGAGCGGCCGAACAGGTTCACCGCCATGCTGCCGTCCTCGGACAACAGGGCACGGCAATCGGCATAGAAGTCGGGGCTGTCGAGCACCGGGGCGGCGGCATCGTGGTCGTACAGGTCCACCGCCAGCGCATCGACCGTGCCCAGCCACATCGGGTTCTGGATCTCCTTGGCCGCATCGGCCAGCACCACACGCAGCTTGGGGCCGTCGGGCGGCAGCTTGAACCACTGGCGGCACACGGCCACCACCTGCGGGTTGAGTTCGATGGCCGTGGCGCACAGGCGCAGCTTCTTGTGGCTGAACTTGGTGATGGCCCCCGCGCCAAGGCCCAGCTGCATGGCGTGGCGCTTGCCCACCGAGGCGGGCTCGACGAAGAGCAGCCAGGCCATCATGCGCTGCACGTATTCCAGCTCCAGCGCGAAGGGCTCGGCCACGCGCATGGAGCCCTGGATCCACGGGGTTCCCAGGTGCAGGTGGCGCACTTCGCCATCGTCGGAAACGCTGACTTCGGGCAGTTCGACGGAGTTGGTTTTCTTGCGGGTCATTCAGGTCAATTGGTGGCGGGCCATGAGTTCGGCCCACGCGCTCAGTTTGCGCTCGAAACTCCAGGAGGCATTCGCCGGGCTGGTAGACGGCAGTTTGTACACCGGCACCCCCAGGGCTGCGGTGCGCGCGGCATGCTTGTAGCTTTCGCCCCCATTGTGGGCGATGGCCGCCAGGCGCGGCGCCACGGCGCGCAGGGAGGCAAAGTCGTTCACCACGGCGTGGCGGATGTCGGCGTCCAGGCTGCCCTCGCGCTCGCAACTGGCATACACGTCCCACAGGCCCAGGCCCCGCGCCAGCAGCCATTCGCAGCGCAGGGCATAGCTGGCAGGTCCGGGCTCGGGATGGTGGGGCCAGATGGCCTGCAGGATGCGCCAGAAATGGTTCTGCGGATGGCCGTAGTACTGCTGTGCGCGCAGCGAGGCGGCTCCGGGAAAGCTGCCCAGCACGAGCACGACGGTGCTGGCGGACACCACGGCAGGCAGTCCGGCCAGCCGGGGGGCGGGGTCGTCCAGTGGCGGGGCGGGGGAGATCAAGGGCATGCGGCGAGGAGTTCGGGCCAAGGGTCGCCCGGTTACTATCAAATATATAGCTAAAACCCGAGAACGACTGTCAAGAATCGGTAAAAGACGGTGACGGCGCCCGCGGGGCATTCAGCAGGGGCGCCAGGCGTGGCAAGGCCGCCAGCGCATTCGCCGTGGAGGCCTCGGCCAGCGCCTGCAGCGGCATGCCACGCAGCTCCGCCAGCACCTGCGCGATGCGCGGCAGCTCGCCCGGGGTGTTGCGCCCCTGCGGTCGGCCCGCCTCGCGCTCGGCCGCGGTGGTGTAGAGCCAGTGCGGTGGGATGTCGGGAGAATCGGTCTCCATCACCAGGCAGCCCAGCGGCAACCGGGTGGCCAGGCGGCGCAGCTGAAGAGCCCGGTCGTAGGTGACCGCCCCGCCGAAGCCGAGCTTGAAGCCCATGTCCACGAAGGCCTGGGCCTGCTGCTCGCTGCCGTTGAAGGCATGGGCAATGCCCGACAGGCCCCTGACCTCGCGCAGGCCCTTGAGCAGTTTGTCGGCCGAGCGGCGCACGTGCAGGATCACGGGCAGGTCGAAGCGCCGTGCCAGCCGCAGCTGCTCACGGTAGAAGTGCTCCTGGCGGGCAGGATCCAGCCCCGGGACGAAGTAATCCAGCCCGATCTCGCCCACGGCGACCAGGCGCGGGTCGTCCCGGTGCTGCGCCAGCGCCTGGGCCAGCAGTTCCAGGTCGCCATCCGCGGCATTTGCGGTGCACAGGGGATGGATGCCCAGGGCGTAGCTGTCCCCATGCTGGTGCGCGAGCCTGCGCACATCGTTCCAGTTGGCACGCTCCACCGCGGGCAGCACGCAGTGCGCGACGCCGGCCTCGCGGGCGGTCCCGCGCACGGCGTCGACATCGGGCGCCAGTTCGGGCGCATCCAGGTGGCAATGGGTATCTATCCAGAAGCTCATTCACACATGATGCACGATGGATGAAGCCCCAGGCTATGCACACGGGCGCGATCCGTGCTACTGTGAAACCATGCACCGCGCCATGGTGTACCGGAAGGTGACAGGATGCCCAGACCCACTGTCTACAGCAGCTCCCGCCCCGCCCGCCGCCCTGCCGGGGCCGCGGCCCCGAGCGACGCTGCGCCCTCGGAACCGGTAGCCCCGGTGGCGCCAGCCACCAGCCAGCCCGCCGGCAGGCCCCAGGCGGTCAGCCTTTCGCGCCGCAACCTCTACGCACTGTGGGGCGCCTTGCTGGTGCTGGCTGCCCTGCTCGTCACCAGCGTGTGGCTGAACCAGCGCACCGTACCCCGCAAGCTCACCCAGGAAGACATCGACCAGGCGGTGCTGCGCACACTGGAAACCACCACCCTGCCCTCGGCGGCGGCACGCGCCGTGGAGACCATCGCCCCCTCGGTGGTGCGCGTGGTGGGCTTCGGGCGCAGCAAGAACGGCAAGGACGAGGTCGAGCGCGGCGTGGGCACGGGCGTGGTGATCGTCGACAAGGGCGTCATCCTCACCAACCTGCATGTGGTGCAGGGGTCCGACCGCATCCAGCTGACCTTCCACGACGGGCTGCAGACCACGGCCACCATCACCGGCGTGCAGCCCGAGAACGACCTGGCCGTGCTCCAGGCCCACAAGGTGCCCGACGACCTGGAGGCGGCGTCCCTGCGATCCACCAACGACCTGCGCCCTGGTGACCAGGTCGCCGTCGTGGGATTTCCCTTCGGCATCGGGCCTTCGGCCTCGGCAGGCGTGATTTCGGGCCTCGGGCGCCAGTTCACCTCGCCCGAAGGCAAGCGCGAGCTCGGCAACCTGATCCAGTTCGACGCAGCGGCCAACCCCGGCAACTCGGGCGGCCCGCTGGTCACCATGGACGGCGAGGTGATCGGCATCGTCACCGCCATCCTGAACCCGACACCGGCACGCACCTTCATCGGCATCGGCTTTGCCGTACCCATCGAGAACGCGGCCTCGGCCGTGGGCATGTCGCCTTTCTGACCCCAGCACTTCACACATCCAACCTCGCAAGGAGTCCCATGGAACCGACCCCGCTGCCCTCTGCCTCGAACGCCGCCACCGCCACGCTGATGGAGCAGGTGCTCTATGAAGTCAAGCGCGTCGTGGTCGGGCAGGACCGCTTCCTGGAGCGCGTGATGGTGGCCATGCTGGCCCAGGGTCACCTGCTGGTCGAGGGCGTCCCGGGCCTGGCCAAGACGCTCACCGTGAAGACCTTGGCCAGCACCATCCAGGGCAGTTTCAAGCGCATCCAGTTCACCCCCGACCTGGTGCCCGCCGACCTGGTGGGCACGCGCATGTACAACCAGAAGACGGGCGAGTTCAGCACCTCGCTGGGCCCGGTGTTCACCCACCTGCTGCTGGCCGACGAAATCAACCGCGCCCCCGCCAAGGTGCAGAGCGCGCTGCTCGAAGTGATGCAGGAGCGCCAGGTGACCATCGCCGGCGAAACGCACAAGGTGCCCTCGCCCTTCCTGGTGATGGCCACGCAGAACCCGATCGAGACCGAAGGCACCTATGCCCTGCCCGAGGCCCAGGTGGACCGCTTCATGATGAAGGTGCTGATCGACTACCCCACCGAGGAGGAAGAGTTCGTCATCGCCCAGCGCGCTCTGGACAAGCCGGTGCAGGTGCTGCCCGTGGCCACCACGGCCCAGCTGGCGGCGCTGCAGGCCGAATGCCGCACGGTGTACGTGGACCCTTCGATGCTGCAGTACGCCGTGAAGCTGGTGGCCGCCACGCGCGCGCCGGCCCGCCACGACCTCAAGGACCTGGCCCCCTTCATTGCCTGCGGCGCCAGCCCGCGCGCCACCATCTGCCTGGCCGAAGGCGCCCAGGCCCTGGCCATGCTGCGCGGGCGCAGCTACGTGCTGCCAGAGGACATGACCGACCTGGCGGCCGACGTGCTGCGCCACCGGCTGTCGCTGTCGTACGAAGCGCTGTCCGAGGGCCTGGACGCCGATGCGCTGATCGCCCGCATCATGGCCAAGGTGCCCGCCCCTGCCAAACCCTTGCACCATGAGCAAAAAGCCGCCTGACACTGCAGCCAACGCCGTGCGCGCGCTGCCCACCCTGCCCGGCCAGGCCGACCGCCTGCTGCGGCAGCTGGAGTGGAGCGTCATCCGCCGGCTCGACGGGCTGCTGCAAGGCGACTACCGCACGCTCATGCGCGGCGCAGGCCTGGACCTGGCGGACCTGCGCGAATACCAGCCGCACGACGACGTGCGCCACATCGACTGGAACGTGACGGCGCGCCTGAACACCCCGCATGTGCGCGTGTTCACCGAGGACCGCGAGATGTCCGCCTGGTTCCTGCTGGACCTGAGCCCCTCGGTCAACTTCGGCCCCCAGGGCAATGCCAAGCGCGACATCCTGACCGGCTTCGTGGCCGTGCTCTCGCGCCTGCTCACGCGCCACGGCAACCGCGTGGGCGCCATGCTTTATGGGGCAGGGGGTGCCGACACGCGCGCCGTGGACACCGTGCTGCCCCCGCGCAGCGGCCGCGCCCACGTGCTGCACTTGGTGCACCAGTTGCTCAAACCCGCACCCCAGCTGCAATCCGGTGGTACCGAATTGCACCTGCTGCTGCAGGGCGCCCTCGGTACCTTGCGCCGGCGCTCCACCGTGTTCGTGGTGTCCGACTTCATCAGCGCGCCCGGCTGGGAAAAGCCGCTGGCCCAGCTGGCCCGCCGCCACGACGTGGTGAGCGTGCGCCTGCTCGATCCACTGGAGCTGGAACTGCCCGACGTGGGCCTGGTCACGCTGCGCGACGCCGAAAGCGGCGAGCAACTGCAGGTGGACACGCACGACAGCGGCTTCCGCCACCGCTTTGCCCGCCTGGCGGCGCAGCGCGAAGCCGTGCTGCGCGAGGGCCTGGCCAAGGCCGGTGCGGACACGCTGGAGCTGCGCACCGACGACGACCTCGTGGACGCGCTGCTGCGCTTCATGGACCTGCGCCAGCGCCGCGTGCGGCCGGCAGGCCACCCCTCGTTCCAATGGACGGCCCCGCAGGCCGCCGCCTGACAACCACAGGACACGCCACCATGGTCTTTCTCTGGCCCTCCCTGCTCTGGCTGCTGCTGGCTGTGCCGCTGCTCGTCCTGCTGTACTGGTGGCTGCTGCACCGGCGCAAGAAAACGGCGCTGAGCTACTCCAGCCTGTCGCTGGTGCGCGAAGCCATGGGCCCGGCACAGCACCTGCGCCGGCATATTCCGCCGTTTCTCTTCCTGCTGGCGCTGGTGGCCCTGCTGCTGGCGGCGGCACGGCCGCTGGCGGTGATCACCCTGCCTTCGCAGGACCAGACCATCATGCTGGCCATGGACGTCTCGGGCAGCATGCGCGCCACCGACGTGCAGCCCGACCGCATCACCGCCGCGCAGGACGCGGCCAAGGCCTTCATCGCCGAACTGCCGCGCCACGTGCGCGTGGGCATCGTGGCGTTTGCGGGCAGCGCCCAGCTGGCGCAGTTGCCCACGCAGAGCCGTGACGACCTGGTCAAGGCCATCGACAGCTTTCAGCTGCAGCGTGGCACGGCCACGGGCAACGGCATCATGCTCTCGCTGGCCACCATCTTCCCCGATGCCGGCATCGACATCTCGGCCCTGGGCGGACGCCAGGCGATGAAGCCGCGTCCCCTGGAAGAACTCAACAAGCAGGATCCCGCCAAGCCCTTCACACCGGTGGCGCCGGGCTCCTACAACTCGGCCGCCATCATCATGCTGACCGACGGCCAGCGCACCACCGGTGTCGACCCGCTCGAAGCCGCCAAGTGGGCCGCCGACCGGGGCGTGCGCGTGTACACCGTGGGCGTGGGCACGCTGCAGGGCGAGACCATCGGTTTCGAAGGCTGGTCGATGCGCGTGCGGCTGGACGAAGAGACCCTCAAGGCCGTGGCCACCCGCACCGCCGCAGAATACTTCCACGCGGCCACGGCCGCCGACCTGAAGAAGGTCTACGAGACCTTGAGCTCGCGCCTCACGGTGGAGAAGAAGGAAACCGAGGTCTCGGCGCTGCTGGCGCTGATCGGTGCCGCCCTGGCCATCATGGCGGCGGGCCTGTCGGTCTGGTGGTACGGGCGGGTGATGTAGACCGCAGGCACCATTGCCTCATGCGGATTTGCATTCGATCGCATAGCCAGGCGGGCGCTGCAGACCGTGCTGCAGCAAGGCAAGGTGAACCCACTATCGTTGACGGTTGGGTGCAAATCCGAATCAGCCCCCCTTGAACTGCCCCCGGCCGGACCGCTTGGCCAGGTACAGCTGGTCGTCCGCGCGGGCCATCAGATCGGGCCAGCCCCTGGCCGCATCGGTGCCCAGCGCCAGCCCCGCGCTGGCCCCCACCGAAAGGCGCAGATCGCCGATCTCGAACGGCGTGTGCGCCGCCTCCAGGATCTTGCCGGCCACGGCTTCGGCATGCGCCGGCTCGCGCACGCCGGCCAGCACCACCGCGAACTCGTCGCCGCCCAGCCGGGCCACCGCATCCGTGGGCCGCACCAGGGCCAACAGGCGCTGCGCGAAGGCCTGCAGCAGCAGGTCGCCCACCGGATGGCCGTGCTGGTCGTTCACCGGCTTGAAGTGGTCCAGGTCGATGTAGAGCAAGGCCAGCAAAGAGCCCTCGGCCTCCAGATCCTTCTGCCCCACATAGGCCTGCAGGCCTGCCCGGTTGAGCAGGCCCGTGAGCGGGTCGTGCTGCGCCAGCTCCAGCAGCCGGCCGGCCTCCTGGTGGTAGCTGGTGACGTCCTGCGCCATGGACACGAAGCCGTCGACCGCGCCTGGCTCGGACCACAGGGGAATGAAGTGGATGGTGACGTGGCTGGCCGGCGCACGCTGGGGGTGGTCCTGGTCGAAGGTCAGGGTCTCGCCACCCAGCACCTTTCGCACCATGGGCCGGGTGCGCGAATACTCGGCCGCGCCCAGGAACTCCTCCATGCTGCGGCCCAGGATCTGCTCGCGCGGCACGCGGTGCCAGCGCTCGAAGGCACTGTTGACGAACTGGTAGCGCTCGTCCTCCCCCACCACTGCCACCAGCGAAGGTAGTGCCTCGGTGATGGAACGCAGGGTGGCGGTCTGCTTGAGCAAGGCCGCGCGCGCCTGCGCTGCCTCGGAGATGTCGCGCATGATGGCCGAGAAATGCTGGATACGCCCCTCCCCATCGCGGTGGGCGATCACCATGTGGCTCACCGGAACCACGCGCTGGTGGGCTGCGTACACCGCGGTCTCACCCACCCACATGCTGTGGGCTCTGACAGCCGGCAGGATGGACTGCACGTACAGCGCATTGGTCTCGGGGGTATTGAACTCCGTGAAAATGCGGGCACCCACGTCTTCGTCGGGTGCAAACCCGAGTGCCCGCCGCGCTGCAGGGTTCATGTAGCTGACCCGGCCCTTGAGATCGGTCTGCACCACGAAGTCGGAGGTGTGCTCGAGGATGGCCGTCAGCACGCGCAGACCCCGCTCGGCCGCAGCGCGCTGGGTGATGTCGACCCCCGTGGAAAAAAAGCCCCGCACCCGGCCATCGTCGGAGATGTCGGGCACCAACTGGCTCTCGATGCGGTGCACGACACCGCTGCGCACTTCATCGCTCTCGTAGCTCTGCGCGATGCCCGCCAGCACCCGCTGAACACGCTGCGCCGATTCGGGCGACGCGGGTTCCCCGAGCAATTCCTCGCGCGTGCGGCCGATGACCTCCTCGCGGCCCAGACCAAAGCGCTGGCATTCCGCCTGGTTGGCAAAGCGAAAGCGCAGCTCCCGGTCCACATAGCCGATGCGGATCGGCAGGCCATCGGTCACCAGCCGCACGAAGCGCTCGCTGTTGGCCAACTGCTGTGCCATGCGCCGGCGCTCCGTCACGTCCTGGAAGGCCCCGAACAGGCGCACCACGGCGCTGCCTTCGTATTCCGCCTCGCCCACCGAGCGCACCCAGATGCGGTGCCCGGCGGCAGTCACCAGGGGCACCTCCAGGTCCCACGAGGCCCCCGTCGCGGTGGCCTGGCGCACGGCCGCCGACATGGTGCGCTGCGCATCGGGCGTGTAGAAGTCGAGGGCATTGTCCACGGTGGGCGTGAAATCCGCAGGCACCTCGTGGATGCGCCGCGTCTCGGCGGACCAGGAGACGCGGCGGCTGCGCAGATCGAGCTCCCAGCCACCCACGCGCGCCACGTGGCCCGTGCGCTCCAGCAACTGCTGGCTGGCCAGCAATGCGCGCTCGGCCGTCTTCTGGGCCGTGATGTCGCGCCCCACCGAATGCAGGTAGGGCCGCTGCTCGCTGTCGCGCAGGAAGCTGTTGGTCCAGGCCATCCAGCGCTCGGACCCATCCGCATCGACCATGCGGTTCTCGCCCTGGGTGCTGCCCTCCGTGTGGAACACCTCGGCGATGCGCTCGCGCACCACCTCCCGATCGGACGGGTCCACATAGGCATACAGGTCCTTGCCCACCATGTCCTGGGGCAGCAGCCCAAAGCGGCGGGCATAGGCCGGGTTCACGTAGAACATCTCGCCATGGGGCCAGGCCAGCGACACCATCTCGCTCTGCGCCTCCACCATGGTGCGGTAGCGCAACTCGCTATCGGACAGGGCGACTTCATACTCCTGGCGCACAGAGAAGGCCCGCGCAACCAGATCGCGGCGCATGTCCAGCGCTTGCGAGACCATGGCCGAGAGCGAGCGCAGCAGGGCCCGTTGCTGCGCCGTGAGCTGGTGGGCCTTGCGGTCGATGACACACAGGGTTCCCACCCGGTCGCCGTCCTCGCCCGCCATGAGCGGTGCACCGGCGTAGAAGCGGATGTCCGGCGCCCCCGTGACCAGGGGGTTGCTCGCAAACCGCGCATCGCGGGTGGCATCGGGCACCTCCATCACGTCGTCCATGTGGATGGCATGGGCGCAAAAGGCGATGTCGCGCGGGGTTTCATTCACCCCCGGCAGCCCGACATTGGCCTTGAACCACTGGCGCTCGGCATCGACCAGGCTGATGAGCGCGATGGGTACGCCGCACACCTCCGCCGCCATGCGGGCAATGGAGTCGAGCAGGGGCTCGGCCGGGGTGTCCAGCACCATGAGGGCGCGCAAGGCCTCCAGCCTGCGCGCTTCATTGGAGGGGATGGGTGCCGGAACCGTCATCTGCGGGCTCTCCTGAAGCGGACTCCATGCATCTTAGGGCCTGTTCGCCCCGCCACGGGCGTTTCGGTGGCATGCACAGGTGCGTCCGCGTGCCGCGGACTTTAAGGCCTGCGCCAGGGCCCGGATCGCTAACCGAGCTTGCCCAGCACCAGGTGCACCACGCGGTCGCAGCGCGCGGCCAGCGATTCGTCGTGCGTGACCATCACAAAGGCCGTGCCCTGCTCGCGCGCCAGTTGCAGCATGAGCGCGAAGACGCCGTCGGCGGTGGTGCGGTCCAGGTTGCCGGTGGGCTCGTCTGCCAGCACGCAGGCCGGGCGCGTGACCAGGGCGCGCGCGATGGCCACGCGCTGGCGCTCGCCGCCCGACAGCTCAGCCGGGCGGTGGTGCAGGCGCTCCTTGAGGCCCACCGAGGCGAGCACGCGCGCGGCCTCTTCATGGCACTGCGCCTGGGGCATGCGGCGGATGCGCAGCGGCATGGCCACGTTGTCCAGCGCCGTGAATTCGGGCAGCAGGTGGTGGAACTGGTAGATGAAACCCAGGTGCTGATTGCGCAACCGGCCCTGCTGCTCGGGCGACAGCACCGAGAGCTGCTGGCCCTTCAGGCGCACGCTGCCGGCCGTGGGCGCGTCGAGCCCGCCCAGCAGGTGCAGCATGGTGCTTTTGCCGGATCCCGAGGCGCCGACGATGGCCAAGGTTTCGCCGGCATGCACCTGCAGGTCCACACCATGCAGCACGGTCACGTCCAGGCGGCCTTCGGTGAAGCGTTTGGTCAGGCCCTGGGCCTGCAACACCACCTCGCCCCGGGCGGGAGGGGCGGCGGGCAGGGAGTGGGCGGATGGAGCGTTGTTCTTATTCATAGCGAAGCGCCTCGGCGGGGTTCACACGGCTGGCGCGCCAGCTGGGGTACAGGGTGGCCACGAAGGCCAGCACCAGGGAAATGAGGGCGATGGGCACGATGTCCGCGCTTTGCGGGTCACTGGGCATCTTGCTGATGAGGTAGATGTCCTTGGGCAGGAAGCTCGCGTTCAGCGCCCGCTCGATGGCCGGCACGATGACGTCGATGTTGAAGGCGATGGCCAGGCCCAGCGCCAGGCCGGCCAGGGTGCCGATGACACCCACCATGGCCCCCTGCACCACGAACACGCCCATGATGCTTTTCGGGCTGGCGCCCAGGGTGCGCAGGATGGCGATGTCGGCGCGCTTGTCGGTCACCGTCATCACCAGGGTGGAGACGAGGTTGAAGGCCGCCACCGCCACGATGAGGGTGAGGATGATGAACATCATGCGCTTTTCGAGCTGCACGGCGGCGAACCAGGTGCGGTTCTGCTGCGTCCAGTCGCGGATCACCAGCCCACCGGTCACGGTGCCCGCCAGCTCGGCCGCCACTGCGCGTGCCTGGTGCACGTCCTGGAGCTTCAAGCGGATCCCGGTGGGGGATTCCAGGCGGAAGATGCGCTGGGCATCCTCGTGGTGCAGCAGCACCAGGGCCGAGTCGTATTCGTAGTGGCCCGAATCGAAGGTGCCGGCCACCGTCATCTGCTTGAGGCGCGGCACCACGCCGGCCGGAGTGACCTGGCCAGCGGGTGCGATCAGCGTCACCACGTCCCCGGTGCGCACGCCCAGCGAGCGCGCCAGCTCGCCGCCCAGCACCACACGGAACTCGCCGGGCACCAGGAGCTTGAGCGTCTTCTCGTTGCCTGCGGCCAGATCCGTCACCGAGCTTTCGAGCGCCGGGTCGATGCCGCGCACCAGCGCACCGCGCATGTCCTGGCCGCGCGAGAGCAGCGCCTGGGCCGAGACGAAGGGCGCGGCCCCCGTCACATTCGGGTTGCGCTTGACCTCGGCCAGGGTGGTGGCGACGTCCGGCAGCGGCGCGCCCTGGGGCGCCAAAATCTCGATGTGCGACACCACGCTGAGCATGCGGTCGCGCACCTCGCGCTGAAAGCCGTTCATCACCGACAGCACGATGATCAGCGCCGCCACACCGAGGGCGATGCCCAGCATGGACACACCCGAGATGAACGAGATGAAACCATCGCGCCGCGTGGCACGGCCCGCGCGGGTGTAGCGCCAGCCCAGGGCCAGTTCGTAGGGGATTTGCATAGATTTGCTGTGCGCGCTTTCTTCTTCTTCACTCGTACCGCAGGGCTTCTGCGGGGTTCACGCGGCTGGCGCGCCAGCTCGGGTACAGGGTGGCGACAAAGGCCAGCGCCAGCGAGATGAGGGCGATGGGGACGATATCGGTGCTCTGCGGCTCGCTGGGCATGCGGTCGATCAGGTAGATGTCCTTGGGCAGGAAGGTGGCGCCCAGCGCCTTCTCGATGGCGGGCACGATGATGTCGATGTTGTAGGCGATGGAGAGGCCCAGCGCCAGGCCGGCCAGGGTGCCGATCACGCCCACCATGGCGCCCTGCACCACGAAGACGGTCATGATGCTTTTCGGGCTGGCGCCCAGCGTGCGCAGGATGGCGATGTCGGCGCGCTTGTCGTTGACCGTCATCACCAGGGTCGAGACGAGGTTGAAGGCCGCCACCGCCACGATCAGTGCCAGGATGATGAACATCATGCGTTTTTGCAGCCGCACGGCCTCGAACCAGGTGCGGTTCTGCTGCGTCCAGTCGCGCAGCAGCAGGTCACCGCTAAGCGTGTGTGCGAGCTGTATGGCCACGGCATTGGCCTGCTGCAGGTCCTGCAGCTTCAGGCCGATGCCCGTGGGGCCGCGCAGGCCGAAGATGGCCAGGGCATCGTCCTGGTGCATCCAGACCAGGGTGGAGTCGTACTGGAAATGGCCCGAATCCACCGTGCCCGCCACCGTGAGCGGTTGGTAGCGCGGGCCGCCCTGGCTGCCACTGCCGCCCTGGGCCACGGGTACCACCAGGGTCACGGCGTCACCGGCCTTCACGCCCAGCGACTTGGCCAGCTCACTGCCCAACACCACGCGGAACTGCCCGGGGACCAGCGATGCCAGCACCTCGGCATTGGCCTGCGCCAGCGAAGTCACACTGCCTTCGAGCGCGGGATCGATGCCACGCACCAGCGCCCCCTTCATGTCGTCGCCATGCGCGATCAGCGCCTGGGCCGCCACGAACGGGGCGGCGCCGGTGACCGCCGGATTCTTGCGCGCTTCGGCCATGGTGCGTGCCGCATCCTGCATGGCGGCGCCCTGGGGCGCAAAAATCTCGATGTGGGCGACCACGCCCAGCATGCGCTCGCGCACTTCCTTCTGAAAGCCGTTCATCACGCTGAGCACCACGATCAGCGCGGCCACCCCCAGGGCGATGCCCAGCATGGAGGCTCCGGAGATGAAGGAAATGAAACCATTGCGCCGCGTGGCCCGGCCCGAGCGGGTGTAGCGCAGGCCCAGGGCCAGTTCGTAGGGAAGTTGCATGGATGGGAAAAAAGTGCCTGAACCCTGATGGGATAGCCGAGCCCGGCGGGAGCGATTGTGGCATCCCGGACAATAGGGGGATGTCGGACATCCCCCATTTGCTCATCCCCTACGCTGCCAGCGCCTCCGAGGGGTGCCAGCAAACGCTGGCCAGCCTGCCCCTGCCGCACCTGGACCGCCTGCTGGCGCGGCTTGCGACCGACCCGGCGCATTCCAGCACGGCGGAGGAAACCAGCTTCTCCTCTCCCCATGAACGCGCCCTGGCCCAGGCCCTGGGCTTGCCCCCGGACGATGGGCGCACGCCCTGGGCTGCCTGGTACCGCCAGCAACAAGGCCAGCCCGCGGACGGCAAGGCCTGGGCCTTCGTCACGCCCTGCCAGTGGCAGGTGACGACCGACCACATCACCTTGCGCGACCCTCAGGCCCTGGGCCTCACCGAAGAATCCTCGCGCGCGCTGCTGGCCATCGTCTCGCCCTGGTTCGCCGAGGACGGCATCCACCTGCACTACGACCAGCCCACCCGCTGGCTGGCCGAAGGCCCCTTGTTCGCCGGCCTGGCCACCGCCTCGCTTGACCGCGTGTTGCTGCGCGACGTGCGCGCGTGGATGCCCGATGCCGCCCAAGCCCGCACCCTGCAACGCCTGAACAGCGAGATGCAGATGCTGCTGTACACCCATGCCTTCAACGATGCGCGCGCGGAGCATGGCCTGCCCATGGTCAACTCCTTCTGGGTGCATGGTGCTGGCACCCTGCCCGCCACCACGGCCACGCCCGCGCCCGAGATGCCCCTGGTCCTGCGCGACGCCGCCTTGCGCGAAGACTGGCGCACCTGGGGTGCCGCCTGGGCTGCGCTGGATGCGGGCCCGGTGGCCGGGCTGCTGCGCCAGGCCGAGCAGGGCAGCGCCGTGCGCCTCACGCTGTGCGGCGAACGTGCCGCCCTGGCCTTGCACACCGCCCCACGCGGACTGGTGCAGCGCATCCAGGCCTATTTCAAGCCCACCCGCTTTGCGCAGATGGCGCCCCAGCTATGAAGATCACGGCAAGAGACATCCCCCCGCGCGCCGCCTGGGCGCTGGAGCAGGCCGGCGTGCACCCGTTGCTGGCACGCCTGTACGCAGCGCGCGGCGTGCGCGACAAGGACGAGCTGGACGACGGGCTGGCCCGCCTGCTGCCGCCCGCCGGGCTCATGGGCATCCAGCAGGCAGCCACGCTGCTGGCCGACGCCATGGGGCAGAACCTGCACCTGTGCGTGGTGGCCGACTACGACTGCGATGGTGCCACCGCCTGCGCCGTGGCCGTGCGCGGCCTGCGCCTGCTGGGGGCAAAGCACGTGGACTACCTGGTGCCCGACCGCGTGACCGATGGCTACGGCCTGACGCCGCCCATCGCCCGCCGCGTGAAGGAGCGCGGCGCCGACGTGCTGATCACCGTGGACAACGGCATCGCCAGCGTCGAGGGCGTGGCCGAGGCCAAGGCCCTGGGCCTCAAGGTCCTCGTGACCGACCACCACCTGCCCGGCCCCGAACTGCCAGCGGCCGATGCCATGGTCAACCCCAACCAGCCTGGCTGCACCTTCGAAAGCAAGTCCCTGGCCGGCGTGGGCGTGATGTTCTATGTGTTGATGGAACTGCGCTCCGAACTGCGCAAGCGTGGCATGTTCGACACGGCCAGCCAGCCCAAGCTCGACCCACTGCTCACGCTGGTGGCCCTGGGCACCGTGGCCGACGTGGTGCGCCTGGACGCCAACAACCGCCGCCTGGTGGCCCAGGGCCTGCGGCGCATCCGCGCTGGCGCCATGCCGGCCGGCGTGGCCGCGCTGTTCACGGCGGCGGGCCGAAAGGCCCCGGTGGCCACCACCTTCGATTTCGGTTTTGCACTGGGGCCGCGCATCAATGCCGCTGGCCGCCTGGCGGACATGACGCTGGGCATCGAGTGCCTGCTGACCGACGATGCGGGCCGGGCCAGCGACCTGGCGGGACAACTGGACGCCATCAACCGCGAGCGCCGCGAGATCGAAGGCGGCATGCGCGAGCAGGCCATGCTGATGGCCGAGAACCTGTTCGATGAGAGCGAGGATCCGCCGCCGGCCATCAGCGTCTTCGACCCCGACTTCCATGAAGGCGTGGTGGGCATCGTCGCCTCGCGCATCAAGGACAGGCTGCACCGCCCGACCTTCGTGTTCGCTGCCAGCAGTGCGCCGGGCAAGGAGCACGAGCTCAAGGGCTCGGGCCGCTCCATCCCCGGCTTTCACCTGCGCGATGCGCTGGACCTGGTGGCCAAGCGCCACCCGGGCGTGCTGCTCAAGTTCGGCGGCCATGCCATGGCCGCAGGCTGCACCGTGGCCGCAGAGGCATTCGAGACCTTCGAGCAGGCCCTGGCCCAGGTGGCGCAGGAATGGCTCGACGCATCGACGCTCACGCGCCGCATCGAGACCGATGGCCCGCTGGCGCCCGAATACTGCAGTGCCGACGTGGTCGATACCCTGCACCGCGAGGTCTGGGGCCAGGGCTTTGCGCCCCCGACCTTCAGCGAAGAGGTGGTGGTACTGAGCCAGCGGCTGGTGGGCGAAGCCAAGAACCACCTGTCCATCAAGCTCATGCACCAGGGCAACCCCGTCGACGCCATCTGGTTCGGACACACCGACCAACTGCCGGCCCGCGTGCTGCTGGCCTTTCGCCTCGATGTCAACGAGTGGCGCGGGGAACGCAAGGTGCAGTTCCTCGTGGAAGGCGCAGAAATCTAGCGCGGCGCGCTGCTCACGCCTGCACGGGCCCCTTGCCGCGCTGGCGCACCACCGTCACCTGCTCGCCGCCCACGCCCCAGTTGTCGGGGTCTATCTCATCGATGATGACGGTCACGGTCTCGGGCTTCTTGTCGAGCACCTCCTGCATGAGGCGCGTCACACCGGCAATCAGCGCGGCCTTCTGGGCCGAGGTGGTGGGGATGTCGCGGTTGGCCAGGCGAATGTTGATCAGGGGCATGGGAAGGCTTTCTTTCCGTCGGTAAGTTGCAGTCTCAGGAATGGCAAAGGCAGCCTGCGCTGCCTTGGTGGATTGTCTGCGGGAGCGCTGCCCCGTTGCAGCGCCTGCGGTCAGAAGCTTTCCCAGTCGTCGTCTCCCCCCTTGGCCGTGGCGCGGGGGGCCGGTGCCGGTGCGGGACCTGCGGCAGCGGGCTTGTGGGCAGCCGTCGCCTTCTTGGGCACGGAGGAGGTCAGGCGCGCAGCTGCCGGTGCAGCGGCCCGTGCGGCGGGTTTGCCGGCAATGGCCGTGCGCGCCGGTGCCGGCACGGCCCGGCTGGCGGCCGGCGCGAGGCGTGGTGCGGCGGCCGCACGCGGCGGCGCGGCAGGCGCTCGCACAGCCACGGCGCCGACGTTGAACATGGATACCACCTCGGCCAGCTTCTGCGCCTGGTCGCGCATCGAAGCCGCTGCCGCCGTGGACTCCTCGACCAGCGCCGCGTTCTGCTGTGTCATCTGATCCAGGTGCGTCACCGCCTGGTTGACCTGGGCGATGCCGTCGCGCTGTTCGGTGGACGAGGCCGTGATCTCCCCGATCAGGTCACTCACCCGGCGCACGCTCGATACGATCTCTTCCATGCTCTGCCCGGCCTGCGCCACCTGGGCCGAGCCCGACTCGACGTTCTCCACGCTGGCGCTGATCAGGGCCTTGATCTCCTTGGCCGCCTCGGCGCTGCGGCCCGCCAGGCTGCGCACTTCGCTGGCCACCACGGCAAAGCCCCGGCCCTGCTCGCCGGCCCGGGCCGCTTCCACCGCCGCGTTCAGCGCCAGGATGTTGGTCTGGAAGGCGATGCCGTCGATGGTGCCGATGATGTCGGCGATCTTGCGCGAGCTGTCGGTGATCTGCTGCATGCTGCTGACCACCTGGCCCACCACTTCGCCGCCGCGCGCTGCCGCCTGGGCCGCGGTGCCTGCCAGCTGGTTGGCCTGGCGTGCCGTGTCGGCCGATTGCGAGACCGTGGCCGTCAGCTGCTCCATGCTGGCCGCGGTTTCTTCGAGGTTGGACGCCGTCTGCTCGGTGCGTGCCGACAGGTCATGGTTGCCGTTGGCGATCTCCACCGAGGCCGAGGACACCGAATCCACGCCATGGCGCACCTCACTGACCACGCCGCGCAGGCGTGCCGACATGGCCGACAGCGAGCGCAGCATGTGGCCGAACTCGTCCTTGCGGGTGGACTGCAGCTCACGCGTGAGGTCGCCAGCGGCAATGGCATCGATGGTCGTCACCGCCTGGTTGAGCGGGTCGCTGATGGAGTGCACCAGCCTCCAGGCCAGGAAGATGCCCACCGCCAGCAGCACCATGGACATGATGATGCCCGAGATGGCGTACTCGACGCGGCGTGCCGTGGCGTCTGCGCGGATGGCATCGCGGCGCTGCTCCAGGGTGGTCACGAAGTCGTCCTGGGCCTTGAGGTACTTCGTGACCAGGGGCGCGAACTCGTTGTCTGCGAACTGCTGGGTGGCCACGGCGTCGCCGGCACCCTTGAGCTCCCAGGTCTTGGCGGTTGCCGCCAGCACGGCCTTGCGGGCCTCCAGCACCTTGTCCAGCGCCGCCTTTTCTTCAGGCGCCGTGGCGGAGGCGATGATCTTTTCCTGCACCTTGTTGATGGCGCCGATGATTTCCTTGACCTTGGCGCCGTACTGCTCGGACAGCACGGCATCGGTGGTCACCGCGCCGCCCATGACCATGTTGACGGCCGTCTCGGTGGCGCCGCGCCAGCGCACGGCGGCGGAAATGCGCGCCTCGATCTCGATCACGGCATCCAATGCCGAGGTCATGGAGTTGTTGCCCCGGTTCTGCGCGAAGCTGGAGAGCAGCAGCATCGCGATCATCAGCCCCAGGAATGCCCCCCACAGCTTGCGGGAGACGCGGATATTGTCGAATTGCATGCTCATTTCCTTGTGAACCTGTGACGTTGCCATGTCTCGCACGCCCATCGGCGGAAACATTCAATTACATTCATCACAAGGCATAGCCTACGCTAGCCACAAGCGCTCGGCACGCTCCGCCCACCGGGACAAACCCGAATGTCAGAGGCGCGCCCGACAGACCAGAAGCCGTTGCGCACCGTCCGGGGCGCTTTGGCGCCCCCGGCGCCGGCCGCGGCATGAACCAGGTCAACCACCAGGCTCAGAAACTTTCCCAGTCGTCATCCCCGCCCTTGGCCGTGGCCCGGGCGGCGGGTGCTGGTGCGGGCCCTGCTGCGGCGGGCTTGTGGGGGGCCGCAGGCTTGGCAGCCGATGAAGTCAGGCGCGCTGTCGCGGGGGCTGCAGCGCGCGCTGCCGGTTTGCCTGCAACGGCGGGACGCGCCGGTGGCGGCACGGCCCGGCTGGCCACGGGCGCGGCGCGCTGGGGGGCCGCCGGTGCCCGCGCAGGCATGGCCCCCACGTTGAACACCGCCACCACCTCGGCCAGCTTCTGCGCCTGGTCGCGCATCGAAGCCGCCGCTGCCGTGGACTCCTCGACCAGCGCCGCGTTCTGCTGCGTCATCTGATCCAGGTGCGTCACCGCCTGGTTGACCTGGGCGATGCCGTCGCGCTGTTCGGTGGACGAGGCCGTGATCTCCCCGATCAGGTCACTCACCCGGCGCACGCTCGATACGATCTCTTCCATGCTCTGCCCGGCCTGCGCCACCTGGGCCGAGCCCGACTCGACGTTCTCCACGCTGGCGCTGATCAGGGCCTTGATCTCCTTGGCCGCCTCGGCGCTGCGGCCCGCCAGGCTGCGCACTTCGCTGGCCACCACGGCAAAGCCCCGGCCCTGCTCGCCGGCCCGGGCCGCTTCCACCGCCGCGTTCAGCGCCAGGATGTTGGTCTGGAAGGCGATGCCGTCGATGGTGCCGATGATGTCGGCGATCTTGCGCGAGCTGTCGGTGATCTGCTGCATGCTGCTGACCACCTGGCCCACCACTTCGCCGCCGCGCGCTGCCGCCTGGGCCGCGGTGCCTGCCAGCTGGTTGGCCTGGCGTGCCGTGTCGGCCGATTGCGAGACCGTGGCCGTCAGCTGCTCCATGCTGGCGGCGGTTTCTTCGAGGTTGGACGCCGTCTGCTCGGTGCGTGCCGACAGGTCGTGGTTGCCGTTGGCGATCTCCACCGAGGCCGAGGACACCGAATTCACGCCGACCCGCACCTCGCTCACCACGGAGCGCAGGCGGGTGGACATCGCGGACAGGGCCCGGGTCAGCACACCGAGCTCGTCCTTGCGGTCATCCTGGATGTCCTGCGTGAGATCCCCGGCAGAAATGGCCTCGGCCAGGCGCACCGCCCGGTCGAGCGGCCGCGTGATGGAGCGCACCAGCAAGGCGGCCATCAGCATGCCCAGCACCACCACCACGACGGCACTGGCCGCGCCGATCACCACGAGGTTGTCGCGTGTGGCATGCGCCGCCTGCACCGCCTGGTCGCGCTGGCGCTCTTGCGCCGCCACGAACTTGTCGATCGACTCCAGATAGGCCACCGCCTTCGGGCGGTAGACGCTGGCCAGGTACTCCTGCTTGGCCGCCGCATCGCCCGCGTCGGTCAGCGCCTTGAGCTTGTCCGTCTGGCCGCGGATGTCGGCGCGCGTGGCGGCCACGTTGGCCAGGGCCGCCTTGTCTTCGGCCGACACCGAGGATTTGCCGATTTTCTCCTGCACCGGCGTGATGCGGGCCGTGAGGGCCGCCACGCGCGCGTCGAAATCGGCCTTGAGCGCGGCATCGGTGGTCACGAAGCCGGCCATCGACATGGTGACGGCCACCTCGGCCAGGCCCCGCCAGCTCACCGCCGTGGTGATGGCGGACTCGTATTTTTCGACGGCCGCCTCGGTGTCGGCAGTCACCCGCCGCCCATGCCACTGTGTGAAGATGGCGGCCACCAGCATCAGTGCCAGCAAGCCCAGGATCACGCTCCACATCTTGTGGGCCACGCGCAGGTTGTTGAAATTCATGGTTGATCCTTACGCTCTGCCGGGACAGCAGTCTGGTCCGGCTCTGTGAGTTCTTGCCTTAGGAAAACCGTCAAACCAGCGATCGCTGCCAGGACAGCAGGCGGGCACCGGGAGGTGCCCTGCTCGCTTGTAACCAGTGTTGCTGGAATCAGCACGCCGCGTTATCGGTACAAGCCCTAAAATGACCCGGTGACCACCACCCTGCTCAACGCCGACCTGCACTGCCACTCCGTGGTATCCGACGGAACCCTGACTCCGGAGGCGCTGGCTGCGCGTGCCAAGGCCAATGGGGTGGAGCTGTGGGCGTTGACCGACCATGACGAAATCGGCGGCCAGCACCGGGCCGAAGCAGCCGCCCGCGCGCAGGGCATGGCCTACCTCACGGGCGTGGAGATCTCGGTCACCTTCGCAGATACCACCGTCCACATCGTAGGCCTGGGCTTCGATCCTGACAACACCCAGCTGGCCGAAGGTCTGGCCGCCACCCGCGGCGGACGCGGCGAGCGTGCCAAGGACATGGCGCAACAGCTCTCCCGGGTGGGCATCGAGGGGGCCTATGAGGGCGCGCTGCAGTTCGTGGGCAATCCGGCGCTGATCTCGCGCACGCACTTCGCGCGCTTTCTGGTCGAAACAGGCGTCTGCAGGGACACCTCCGAGGTGTTTCGCCGCTTTCTCACCGAGGGCAAGCCCGGCTACGTGCCGCACCGCTGGGCCAGCCTGGGCGATGCCGTGCGCTGGATCACGCAGGCCGGGGGCATGGCGGTGATCGCCCATCCGGCGCGCTACAAGTTCAGCGCGAACGAAGAGTACGCGCTGTTCTCCGAGTTCAAGGCCCACGGTGGACGCGGCGTGGAGGTGGTGACCGGCAGCCACAGCCCGCCGGAGTATGTGACCTACGCAGCGATGGCCCAGGAATTCGGACTGGCCGCATCGCGCGGCAGCGACTTCCACAGCCCCGACGAATCGCACACCGACCTGGGCACCCTGCCGCCGCTGCCCGGTACGCTGACCCCCATCTGGGAGCTGCTGGCCGACCGCATACGCCCGGCGGCTGCCGCCTGACCTGACTGCATCTTCCCCATGGCCCAGTATTTCGAAGTCCACCCCGACAACCCCCAGCCGCGGCTGCTCAAGCAGGCCGCCACGCTGCTGCAAAAGGGCGGCATCGTCGCCGTCCCCACCGATTCGAGCTACGCGCTGGTATGCCACCTCGACGACAAGGATGCGGTGGACCGGCTGCGCCGTATCCGCCAGGTGGACGACAAGCACCACCTGACCCTGCTGTGCCGCGACCTCTCGGAGCTGGCCAATTACGCGCGCGTGGACAACCGCCAATACCGCCTGCTCAAGCTGGGTACGCCCGGGCCCTATACCTTCATCCTCGAAGCCACCAAGGAAGTGCCACGCCGCGTGAGCCACCCCTCGCGCAAGACCATCGGCCTGCGGGTGCCCGAGGGCAAGGTGCTGCAGTTGCTGCTGGAGCAGCATGGCGCGCCCCTGCTCGCCACCACGCTGATCCCGGCCGGCGAAACCGAGCCGCTGAACGACCCACAGGAAATCCGCGAACGCTACGAAAAGCTGGTGGATGCGATCGTGGACGCGGGCGCGTGCCCGCTGGAACCCACCACCGTGGTGGACCTCACCCCCATGGGCACCGGTGGTGACCCCGAAGTGGTGCGCGAAGGCCGCGGCAGCCTGCAGGCCCTGGGGATGTAGACCCCGCTGTGCATGGCCCGCTGGGAATGAAACTGGCGCGGCAGGGGCCAGCGCCCCCGCGCAAGGGTCGCCCCGCCGCGAAGGCGGCGTATTCAGCGCTTGCGCTGGGGGCGTCTCCCTCCCCGCACTGCACAGCAATGCGAGAGAGAGGGGGAAGACGCGAAGCGGCTCAGGGGGTGATTCGCATCAATCCAGCTTGAACGCCCCGACGGCGCGCTGCAGGTCCTGCGCACGCGACGACAAGGCCGAGGCGGCACTGGCCGCCTGCTGCACCAGCGCCGCGTTCTGCTGGGTGGCGCTGTCCATCTGCGCCACGGCACCGTTCACTTGCTCGATGCCTGCGCTCTGCGCATGCAGGGCCCCCGATATCTCGCCCAGCAGCGCGCTGACCTGGCCGACCGCGCCCACGATCTCCTCCATGGTCTTGCCGGCGCGGCCCACATGGCCGGCACCGCTTTCGACCTGGTCGACCGACTGGCTGATCAGGGTCTTGATCTCGCGGGCCGCCACGGCGCTGCGCTGCGCGAGGTTGCGCACCTCGCTGGCCACCACGGCAAAGCCCCGGCCCTGCTCGCCGGCACGTGCCGCTTCGACCGCCGCATTGAGCGCCAGGATGTTGGTCTGGAAGGCAATGCCCTCGATGACCTGGATGATGTCCACGATCTTGCGCGAGCTGCCGCTGATGGCCTGCATGGTCTGCACCACGTCGCCCACCACGGAGCCGCCACGCTCGGCGATCTGCGAGGCATTCACGGCCAGGCTGCTGGCGGAGCGGGCGCGCTCGGCATTCTGGCGCACGGTGGAGGTCAGCTCGGCCATGCTGCCGGCCGTGTCGGCCAGGGAGCTCACCTGGTCATCGGTGCGGCGTGCCAGGTCGGAGTTGCCCGAGTCGATGTCCGCCGCCGCCTCGGTGATCGAGTCCGTGGACTGCTTGATGCCCGAGACCAGCTCGGTCAGCGTGTCCTCCATGGTGCCCAGCGCCGTGAGCAGGCGGCCGAAGTCGCCTTCGAGTTCCGAGGAGAACTCCTGGCTCAGGTCGCCCGATGCCACCGTCTCGGCAATCAGGATGGCCTGGTTCAGCGGATGCACGATGCCGCTGCGCAGCAGCACGAACGACACCAGCGAAACAACGAACACCCCCGCACCCAGCAGCAGCACCCACAGGCGCGCGCTCTCCAGGTGGCCCTGGCCTGCGCGGATGGCCTGCTCCAGAGGCGCTCGCTGCTCTGCAGTGAGCCCCCTGGCCGAACCCACCGCAGCGCGGTAGGCGTCGTCGGCCTGACCGATGCCGGAACTGGCCACCGCCATCAGTATTGCCACCAGCAAGGCGATGGTGCCAAACGCCAGAATGAGGCGCGTTCCAATCTTCAAACGATCCAGGCCCATGGGATTCATCTCCGATGTCAGTGTTGTATGTATATATACGGCGACCGTTGCGTTCAATGTAGCGCTGGCAGGGCCTGCGCCTAGTCTGCCATGCCTGTATCCATTTGAAACAGCAGCGTCATCGTAACAATCCTGGAAAGTGACTGCGCCAAAGGGTTGTTGTCGCGTGTCTGAGACAATCTCCCAGGTGGACATCTCCAATCTCATCCAAACCGTTCTGATCTATGCCCTGCCGGTGCTCTTCGCCATCACCGTGCACGAAGCTGCCCATGGCTACGCGGCTCGCCACTTCGGCGACAACACCGCTTACATGATGGGCCGGATCACCCTCAACCCGCTCAAGCACATCGATCCCATCGGCACCATCCTCATGCCGCTGGTGCTGTATTTCGCCACATCAGGGGCCTTCCTGTTCGGCTATGCGAAGCCGGTGCCGGTGAATTTCGGCAACCTGCGCAACCCCAAGCAGCACATGATCTGGGTGGCGCTGGCCGGTCCGGCATCCAACTTCGTGCAGGCCGTTGTCTGGGGCATCGTGTTGGTGGTTCTGCTCGGAATGGACGTCAACGAGCGCTTTTTCATCGAGATGGCGCGCGCCGGCATCCTGGTCAACCTGGTGATGTGGGCGTTCAACCTGTTCCCGCTGCCCCCCCTCGATGGCGGTCGCATTCTCGTCGGCCTGCTGCCCTGGAAGGCCGCCCACATGGTCTCGCGCATCGAGCCCTTCGGTTTCTTCATCGTGATGGGCCTGGTCGTGGCCGGCGTGGTGGGCACCATCTGGCTGCGCCCGCTGATGTCGCTGGGCTATGGCGCAATCAACCTGCTGCTCACGCCGCTGATGGCCTTGCTGCGCTGAGCGGCTCACCTTTATCCCCTTTTCCGCAGAATCCGTTTCCCATGAGCACCACGCGCTTTCTCACCGGCATCACGACCACGGGCACACCCCACCTGGGCAACTTCGTGGGCTCCATCCGTCCTTCCGTGGCGGCCAGCCTCACGCCCGGCGTGCAGAGCTTCTACTTTCTGGCCGACTACCACGCGCTCATCAAGTGCGAGGACCCGGTGCGCATCCAGCGCTCCACGCTGGAGATCGCGGCCAGCTGGCTGGCCGCGGGGCTGGACCCCGAGAAGGTCACCTTTTACCGCCAGTCCGACATCCCCGAGATTCCTGAACTCACCTGGCTGCTGACCTGCGTGACCGGCAAGGGCGTGCTCAACCGCGCCCACGCCTACAAGGCCAGCGTGGACAAGAACACGGCGGCCGAGCGCGATGCCGACGACGGCGTGACCGCCGGTCTGTTCATGTACCCGGTGCTCATGGGCGCCGACATCCTGATGTTCAAGGCCCACAAGGTGCCCGTGGGCCGTGACCAGATCCAGCACATCGAAATGGCGCGCGACATGGCCGCGAGCTTCAACCACCTGTACGGCGAGCACTTCGTTCTGCCAGAGGCCGCCATCGACGACCATGTGGCCACCCTGCCCGGCCTGGACGGCCGCAAGATGAGCAAGAGCTACGACAACACCATCCCGCTGTTCAGCTCGCGCGAGCAGCTCAAGAAGCTCATCGGCGGCATCCTGACCGACTCGCGCGCGCCCGGCGAGCCCAAGGAGGTGGAGGGCTCGGCCCTGTTCCAGATCTACCAGGCCTTCGCCACCGGGGCAGAGACCGCCGCACTGCGCCAGCAGTACACCGACGGCATCGCCTGGGGCGACGCCAAGCAGGTGCTGCTCGAGCGCGTGGACCAGGTGATCGCCCCCATGCGTGCGCAGTACGAGGAACTGATCAACAACCCCGCCCGCATCGAAGCCACGTTGCTGACCGGTGCCGAGCGCGCCCGCGCGCTGGCCACGCCCTTCATCCACGAGCTGCGCTCGGCCGTGGGCCTGCGCAGCCTGGTGCAGGCCGGCACGGCCACCAAGACGGCCAAGGTGGCCAAGGCGGCCCTGCCCTCGTTCAAGCAGTACCGCGAGGCCGATGGCAAGTTCTACTTCAAGCTCGTGGCGGCAGACGGCCGCATGCTGCTGCAGAGCACGGGCTTCGATGCGCCCAAGGAAGCCGGGCAGGCCATTGCCCAGCTGCAAAAGGGTGGCGATGCCTTGCAGGCCCTGGCACCGAGGCTGGCCGCGGTGGACGGTGTGCAGCCTGAAGACGTCGCTGCCGCCCTGCAGGCCCTGGCGGACGCTGCGGCTGCCAACTGACCGGACACCACCGGGCGGCCTCTCAATCCCGGTAGCGCACCCGAGCCCATAGCACGGGCCGGGTTTCGCCATGGAGAGGCGTTTGCACCGAAGCGACAAAGGACCAGCGCCGGTCCGCCGAATCGCGCGCGTGTGAAAGGGCCAGGCTCCACCCGGGCACACCCGCCATGCGGTTGGCCTCGTCGGCAAAGCGCGATCCGCGGTAAACCAGGGAGCCGGCGGACAGATCGCGTCCGCCATGTTTCCATACACTGGTCAGCACCACCGAATGCCGCGCGAATCCGGGCAGCGCATTGCCCCAGAACTGGCTGCCCAGGTTGCGCGACTGTGCCCAGGTATAGCTGCCCAGCACGCTCCAGCGCGGCGTCAGCACCCGGTTGAGCGCCACGCCAGCCTGGTAGAGACGGCCCTGGGTGAACACCGGGTCGCCGTTGTAGGGATCCACCACCGTCTGGCCCGTCAGGATTTTCGCGCCCAAGGTACCTACGCGGTCCGTATACACCAGCCCTCGCGGCGGCAACACCAGGCTGCCATTGGCGAAGCTGGGATTCACGATGTCCTGGCTGGAGAGGGTGGCGAAGCCGAAGGTACGCGCATCGAACTCCCAGTCCAGTTGCGCCGCACGCTTGCGGTCGAAACTGCCAGGCAACTGGTATTGGTGGTCGATTGCAATGGCACCCAGCGCCACCGGCGATAGCGTATTGGAGCTGGTGGAACGCACATTTTCGATATAGGCCATGTGCAACGCCCGGCCAAGCCCGATGCGGTACGACATCCCCAGGCGGGGCAGCAGACGGCGCGGGTGGCCACCCCGCACATTCACGGGGTCCACCAGATCCTCGTCGGTGAGTGAATCGTGGAAGCGCTCGCCATACTGCACCGCCAGGCGGGGCCAGTAGGCTTCGGCATACCACGTCACGGGCCCGTCTCGCCACTCACCGGCAAGCCAGGGCATCTGAAATCGGGCCTGCCTGCGCTGTGTCGATGTCACCAAAGGGTCCGACAGGCCCGATTCGCCGCTGCCCCGCACGCTCTCCCATCCCAGGCTCAGCCGCCGGGCTCCCCACTGCACCGTATGGCGCAGCAGCACGCCTTCTTCGGAATCGGCGATGCGCGAGTCCTGGGGCCCCCAGACGGCGTCGTCGAGCACCAGGCCCTGGCCAAAGCGCAGGCGGTTTAGCTTGGCCCATGTCTGCGCATCGGGCGACCAGCGCCATGACCCGCCCAACTCGGTGCGCTCAAGGCGCTGGCGCGCCAGGCCATTGAAGGTGATGCCGTTGCCGAAGTCCCGGCCGTCGGGAAAGCTGTAGCGCACCCGGTCCTCGGTGTGCAACAGAAAAAGGCCCAGGCTATCGCTGGGCCGAATGCCCAGCGCCACGTCGATCCCGGGGGACGACAGGCGGTAGCTTGGCGCACCTGTGTTGTCAGGCCACATCTGCACGCCGTTGGCCCGAAGTTGCCAGGCCATTGGAAAAGGCGCTGCGGAAAAACCATGGTGGCCCACGTCACCCACCAGCTTGCGGTGCAGCGGGTCACGCTCGGCGCTGGCGCCTGCAAGCCACTCCCCTCCTTCGGTGAGCATCAAAGGCGCCTGCTTCTCGCTGGCGCCGAAGGCCAACGGATCGCTCAGATAGCCCTGGAAGAGTTCGGAATTGCGGCTGAAATCGCTTTCGTAGCGATTGGCCAGGAAGAAGTGGCTCCCCGCCCACAGCGGGTAGTACGAGGCGCTGGCATAGGCCCGCGCCCAGTGCTCCAGCCCGAAGTCACCCAGCGCCTTGCCCAGGTTGGCCGAGCCCTGGCTGTCGCTGGTGAGCGGATCGAGCGACTTGAGAAAGGGCAGCCGAGTGAGCGCCTCGCGCGCGGCGGCAATGGCCTCGACCGGCTCGCCATGGTCGTTGCGCAGCACCGACTCGATCTGCCAAGGCAGCGGGTCGTTCGGGTCGGCCACGCGCGCGCGCGCCAGCGAGTCGAGCGCGGCCGCGCGCTCGCCCAGCTGGTATTCGGCCACGGCCAGCCAGACCTGGGCGCGGGCGTAGCGCGGCTCGATCACCAGGGCCTTGAGCAAGTGGTTGCGGGCGGCACCGGGGTCGCCCTGCTGCAGCGCCAGCAGGCCCGCGCCGGCCAGGCTCACGTAGTCGTCGCCCGCCTGGGCCAGGGCCGCATCGAAGCCGCTTTGCGCATCGGCCAGGCGCAGCGCTTCGGCCGCCAGCGTGGCCTGCTCGCCCTGGTAGGCGGGGTGCGCGGGCGCCAACGCCAGGGCACGCGCCAGGGCCAGGCGGGCGCCGCGCAAGTCACCCCGCTCGCGCAGGGCGCGCCCCAGGCCCCACTGGGCAGCGGCCTGGTCGGTGGCAGGCTCCTGGCGCGCCTCGGCACCGGCCACGGCGCGCCGGTACAGGGCAATGGCCTCCTCGCCCCGGCCCTCCAGCCGGAACCAATCGGCATCGGCCAACAGCAGCGCCGTGGCCTCGGGCGCCCGGGCGCGCGCAGCATCGAGCCAGGCACGCGCCTCGGCGCCCTGGCCCAGCGCCATCAGCAGCTCGGCGCGGCGCGCGGCGGTGCGCGGGTCCTGGCTGCGCTGCCAGGCGGTGGCCAGGCGCTGCTGGGCCGCGTCCATGCGGTCGTCGAAGATCTCGAGGTCGGCGAGCAGCAGCTCGACCACCACCCCGCCCTGCCCGCTGGCGGACAGCGCCACCAGGCGCTCGCGGGCCCGTGGCCACTGGCCTGCGCGCAGATCGTCGCGCACTGCAGCCAGTGCAGGCGCCAGATTGCGGCCCTGCAGCTCGGCCCAACGCCCCGCATCCACCGGGTTGGCCATGACCCATTGCACGCGGTCGCGCGGGCGCACCAGAACGCGCTTGACCGGGGCCTTGCCAGGCTCCACCGTGCCCTGCTCCGAGGGGCCCAGTTCCACCCGGCCGAATGCGTTGGACAGATCCACCTGGCCCGACAGCACGGTGAGCGTGGTGCGGCCTGCGCCATCGACCTCCACATCCCAGTCGGTGCCGCGCACCACGGCCAGTGCCGCCGGGGTCTGCAGCTGCAGCGACGCCGGGGTCTTCTTGGTGCGCGCCCAGAGCCGGCCGGCGGCCAGCTCCAGCAGGGTGCGTTCGGGCTGCGACTCGCACAGGCGCAACTGCGCGTTGGCCGACATGCGGATCTGCGTGCGGTCGGTCAGCAGCAGCGCGGCCGACGAGAGCTCCAGCGTGCGCACGCCAGCCCCCGCCCCCAGTTGCTGGGCCAGCGCGGCGGGCGACCAGGGCCCTTCACCCGCCGCCCGGGTCTGGCCCTGGCCGGCCAGGGCCACGATCTGCGCGGCCGCAGCCCCGGGTGTCGCAGCCCCTGCGGCGCACTGGGCCCATGCGCCGGGCAGGCACAGGGTGGCGGCGGCCAGGGCGATGGGGGTCGTCATCCACAGGCGTGTCGAAGGCATGGTGCGGCCTTTCAGGGCTTATTTGTCGAGTGCGTGCGCAAACGCCGTGCCCGCCGCGGCAGGCACCTGGGCATCGGCCAGGGCCTGAACCTGCGCCTGAAGCCGGTCGGCCTGGGCGGCCCACAGCGGGGCCCCATGCACCGAGCGGGCCCGCCAGGCGGCGCAAGATGCCAGGGCCTCCTGCCAGCGACCCGCATGCACATGGGCCTGCAACGACAGGCTGATGGCCACGAGCAGCGCATCGTCGCAGGGGGTGTAGACGTCGATGCCGCTGCTGCGGCCGGCCAGCACCACGGCATCGAGCCAGAGCAAGGGCGGTGGTACGGTACCCTCCTGCGGCAGGCCGCTGCGCGTGGCGTGCGACAGCAGGATGCCGGTGCCGAAAGCCTTGTTGGCGCCTTCCAGCCGGGCCGCGGTGTTCACCGCATCGCCCACGGCCGTGTAGGTGAAGCGCTCCGCCGAACCCAGGTGGCCCACGGCGGCCTCGCCCGTGTGCAGGCCGATGCGCAGCTGCAGGTCGGCAAAGGGCGTGCCGGCCCAACGGGTGCGCAAGGCCTGCATCTCGGCCTGCATCTCCTGCGCGCAAGCCAGGGCGCGGGCCGCGTGCTGCGGCTCGGCCACCGGGGCATTCCAGAAGGCCATGACGGCATCGCCGATGAATTTGTCGAGCGTGCCCCCATGGCGGTGCACGGCATAGGTCATGCGCGTGAAATAGGCGTTGAGCGCCTGGGCCACCGCCTCGGGCGGCAGCCGCTCGCTGGCCGAGGTGAAGCCCGCAAGGTCCGAGAACAGCAGCGTGAGTTCGCGCCGCTCGCCGCTGACGGCAGGCGCCGCGCCGCTGGCGATGAGTGCGCTGACCACGGCCGGCGGCACGTAGCGCCCGAAGTCCAGCCGCAGGCGCTCGCGCTGGCGCCGCTCACGCCAGTAGCTGTCGGTCGCGCCCACGTTGAAGTGCAACACCAGCGCCACCAGCGTGGGCAGCGTGGGCCACCACACACCCTGCAGGTAGGCCCACAGGCCGCCGATCAGCGCCAGCAGGGCCAATGCCACGCTCAGCCACACGGCCAGCCAGCCACGCCAGCGCCGCGTGAGCGCGGCCACCAGGGCGACGGCCACCATGGCCTGCAGCAGCGGGCCCGCCGGGTGCGCAGGCACGATCCAGTCGCCCGTGAGGCCGTTGATCAGCGCCGTGGCGTGCAGCAGCACGCCCGACTGCGTGCCATGCCCGAGCGTGCGCAAGGGAGTGGCGAACTGGTCCACACCGCCCACGGGCGTGTTCTGGCCCAGCAGCAGCAGGCGGCCCTGGAGCGCGCCGGGCGGCAGAGTGTGTGCCGGATCCAGTGCCTGGGTGTAGTGCACGTAAGGCAGCGCCACCTCGGGCGCGTAGTAGCGCAGCAGCGCACCGGGCGGCGGTGGCACCACACTGCGGCCCGCAGCCCGCGCGAGCACACGCCACATCGCATCGCCTTGCAACGGGGCGCTGCGCTGCACGCCATCGTCATCGGGGCGCATGCCCACATCGCCGTGGCGCGCCTGGTCGAAGATGGACAGCAGCTTCTGCTGGTACTGTGCCACCTGCCCGCTTTGCACAGCCACATCGGCGCTGGCCAGCACCACGGGCATGCGCCCCTGCAGGGCGCGGGCCAGGGCCGCGTCGTCCTCGGGAGACTGTGGAGTGGACAACAGCAGATCCATGCCAAGCGCCGCCGCGCCGGACGCGGAAAGCGCCTCGACCAATTGCGCATGCAGCCGCCGGGGCAGCGGCGGTGCCACCTGCAGGGCCGCGAGGCTGGGCTCGTCGATGCCGACGACCACCACGCCGGCATCGGGTCGCACGGGTGCAGTCAGGCTGCTGAAAAGATCGTATTCCAGCCGCTGCAGCGGCTGCCATACCGCCAATGCCCGCAGCATGGCCAGGAGCACCAGCGGCACCAACAGGCGCAGCGCCCACTGGCGCACCGCGTCCCTTGCCACTGCCGAACGGATCCTGGCCATACACCCCCATCAGATGTAACACACTGTATCGCACGGCTGGGCGGCTGCACAGCGGGACATCCCGGACTTACAAATGTGGCGCAGCTTTTGTCCCACAGTCCCTTAGACTGGCTCCAAACACTGGGGGAAAATCCCATGAAAGCACTGATCGCCACGGCCACCCTGCTCGTCCTGCTGGCAGGCTGCGACTCGGCCACCACCCGCCCGCCCTCGGGCCCCATGGCTTCGGGCCGGGACCGCACCTTCAGCGTGCCTGTCTATGGCAACGATGCCTCACCGGCCTACAGCGCCGCCACCCGGGAGTGCCAGAAGCTGGCGCTGTTCCCCAAGCTGCTGCGCAACGAGGGGTCGCGCCTGGTCTTCGAGTGCGTGAGCGAAAACCCCAATCGCTGAGCCCGATGGCCCGTTGCCGAACTGTCGCCGCCTTGCTCATGCTCGCCACCGGCGTGCCGGTGCTGGCCCAGGTGCACCACGACCGGCAGCACCCGGTATGGACCAACAGCCTGGGCATGCCATTCGTGGAGGTGCCGGCGGGCAGCTTCGTGATGGGGGGCATTGACGCGCCCGAGGTGCTGGCCCGCGCCTACCCGCAGCTGGAGGCCAAGCGCTTTGCCGAGCTGACCGACGAGGCCCCGGACCACCGGGTGCTCATCCGCAAGTCCTTCTACCTGGGCCAGCACGAAGTGACGGTCGGCCAGTTCCGGCGCTTCCTTGCGGCATCGGGCTACCAGCCTGAATCGCAAGCCGATGGCACCGGCGGCTACGGCTACAACGCCCAGTACGACCCCGCCACCACCCGGCGCGGCGATGCCTTCGAAGGGCGCGACCCCCGCTATTCCTGGAGCAACCCGGGGTTCCCGCAGGGCGACGACCACCCCGTGGTCAACGTCACCTGGAACGACGCTCAGGCCATGGCCCAGTGGCTCACGCGCACCGAGGGCCACCGCTACCGCCTGCCGACCGAGGCCGAATGGGAATACGCCTGCCGGGCCGGCACCCGCACCCGCTACCCGCACGGGGATGACCCCGAGGGACTGGTGAAAAACGCCAACACCTTCGACCAGGATGCCGCCCCCTATTGGCCGCGCTGGAAGCAGCATGCGCTGGCAGGCAGCGATGGCCATGCCTTCACCGCCCCGGTGGGCAGCCATGCACCCAATGCCTGGGGCCTGCAGGACATGCTGGGCAACGCCTGGGAGTGGGTGGCCGACTGGCATGGCGACACCTACTACGCCGACTCGCCTGCGGTGGATCCGCAAGGGCCGCCCGATGGCAGCGTGCGCGTGCGCCGCGGGGGCTCCTGGCACACCTGGTCCTTCTATGCGCGCTGTGGCTACCGCAACTGGAACAGCCCGCAGACACGCTACACCCTGGTGGGCATGCGGCTGGTGCGTGAAATCGCGCCCTCTGCCACCGCCCGGCCTGGCGCGCGCTCCAAAGCCACGCGCCGCCTGGCTTCGCCCATGGTACGGTGAACAACTGTCAACCTTGGCGATCCCCAGGATGGGGCATGGAGTGAAGCACCGGACATCGCGAATAATGCGGGGTTCATCTTGAGGGGAACGACCAACCATGCGCATAGCGGCATTAGACGACGATGCGCTTCAGCTGGATCTGATCAAACAGGCCACCGAAGCGATGGGCCATGTGTGCCATACGCACCTGACCGGTGCCGCGCTGATGCGCGAGATGCGCCGCGAAACCTTCGACCTGCTGATCGTGGACTGGCACCTGCCCGACACCACCGGCCCCGAGGTGGTGCGCTGGGTGCGCGAGAACGTGGGCAAGCAGTTGCCCATCCTGTTCGTGACCAACCGGCAGGAGGAGCGCGACATCGTCGAGGGTCTGGGCAGCGGTGCGGATGACTTCATGGTCAAGCCCGTGCGCATCGGCGAGCTCAATGCGCGTGTGGGGGCGTTGCTGCGCCGTGCCTACCCGCAGAGCACCAGCGGTGCACTCGATTTCGGGCGCTACAAATTCTTCCCCGAAGCACGCTCGCTCGAAATCAATGGCAAGGTGGCCGAGCTCAAGAACCGCGAATACGATCTGGCCCTGTTCCTGTTCCAGAACATGGGCCGCCTGCTCTCGCGCGACCACCTCAAGGAAGTGATCTGGGGCCAGGGCTCGGACGTGCTGTCCCGCTCGCTCGACACCCATGTCTCGCGCCTGCGCACCCAATTGGACCTGCGCCCTGCGAATGGCTACTTCATCACCGCCGTGTATGGTGTGGGCTACCGGTTCGAAGCTGTGGAACCCGATCGGAAGGCGGGATGAAGCACTCCCTGGGTCGCTTCGCGCCGTCCCCCCTCTCTCGCATTGCTGCGCAATGCGGGAGCAGGACGCGCCCGGCGCAAGGGCTGGATACGCCGCCTTTGCGGCGGGGCGGCCCCTGCGCCGGGGCGTTGGCTTGGCCGCGCCGGTTTCGTGCCCATTGACCGTGACCAGTGACGCGGGCAACAGAGCCCCGCGCAGCCTTTGGATGGCGGCCGGGAACGCACCGACCGGATTTTTGATTGAATAGAGACCGCCGCACCCTGCGGCCCGTAGGAGAGTTGACGTGGTCATCCACCGCCTTGCATTGCCCCTGTCCGCCGCTGCCGTGTTCACCGTGGGCCTCGGTTGCGCGCATGCGCAGGCCATCCCCGACCCGCAGACCGACGAGATCCCGCACACCGTGCGGGCCGGCGACACCCTCGAAGGCCTGGCCAACACCTACCTGGACAACCCGCGCCAATGGCCGCTGCTGCAGCAGCGCAACAAGGTGGCCAACCCCAGGCGCCTGCAGCCGGGCTCCACCGTGTGGATCCCCGTGCGCCTGCAGCCGCAGGCTTCGGCGCAGGTGGAGTTCGTGCAGGGCAGCGCCACGGCGCAGGCCCAGCGGGGCGATGCACAGCCGGTCGCGCAAGGGGCCCGGCTGGACGAAGGTACGCGCCTGCAGGTGGGGCCGGACAGCTTTGTCGCCGTGCGCCTGGCCGATGGCACGCTGGTGCGCGTGCAGCCGCAGTCCGACCTGCAGCTGCGGCAGTTGCGCCGCCGGGGGCGGGCGGGCAGCATCCAGTCGGTGATGGAGATGCGCGCCGGCAGCGTGGAGTCGAGCGTGACGCCCAGCACCGATGCGCTGCGCCGTTTCGAGATCCGCACGCCGCGCGCCGTGACCAGCGTGCGCGGCACCGAATTCGGGGTGGCGCTGGCGGCTTCGGGCCAGGCGACGGCATCGGTGCTCGAAGGCTCGGTGGCCGTGCAGTCCCGTGCCGAGAATGCCCCCCAGCCCGGCGCTGACGCCACCTTGCTGGCACGCGGGCAAGGCCTGTCCGTGGCACCCGACGGCACGCTGGGCGCGCCGCGCCCGCTGCTGGCACCGCCCGACCTGTCCACCGTGCCGGCGCAACTGCACGACCTGGGCCTGCTGGCCATCAACCTGCCGGCCACGCCCGGTGCCAGTGCCTACGTGGCCCAGGTGGCGCGCGATGCGGGCATGACGCAGGTACTGCGCAGCGGCCGCTTTGCCGACGGCCAGTTGCGCTGGGCCGCACTCGACGACGGCAGCTACCACCTGGCCGTGCGTGCCGTGGACGAGGCCGGCATTGCCGGGCGGCCGGCCACACGCCCCATCACCATCAAGACCCGGCCGGTGCCGCCGCTGTACCAGCAGCCAGCCCCCGGCGCCGTGCTGCCGCGGGTGACAGGCACTCTGCGCTGCACCGAGGTCCCGGGTGCGCGCTGGTACCGCATCCAGGTGGCCGCCAGCGCAGATTTCACCAGTCCTCTGCTGGACGAAGGCCGCCTCCATCCCTGCCAGCTGACGCTGGCCACGCTGCCCCTGGGCAACTACTTCTGGCGCGCCGCCACGATCGCAGAACTCGCGGGTGGCGCACAGGACCAGGGGCCGTTCGCACCCGCACAGCCCTTCACCGTGGCCCAGCAGCCCGCGGCGCTGGACCTGTCGGCCATGCAGGCGACGGATGGCGACAGCATCGTGCGCCTGCACTGGCCCGCCCAGGCCGGCCAGCGCTTTCGCGTGCAGCTGGCACCGGACCTGGAGTTCAAGACCATCACCCAGGACATCCAGCTCGACGAGCCCCGCTGGACCTCTGCGGATGGCTTGGCGGCAGGCACCTACTTCGTGCGCATCCAGGTGCTGGACCCCTCGGGGCTGCAAAGCGAGTTCTCGCCGCCGCGCAGCATCCGCGTGGGCACGGGACTGAACACCAGCTCCGGGCTGCCCCTGTCCACCATGGGCGGTGAGCCCGTGCGCCGCCCCTGAGCGCTTGCGGTCGATGCCCACGCCGCACTCCCGCACGCGCAACCATCAGCGGCGGATCGAATGGGCTGCCATCGCGCTGACGCTTCTGGCACTGGTCGCCTGGCTGAGCACGCCCAGCATGCTGCCGCGCACCAACCACCTGGTGCAGGACACCGGGCTGCGCCTGGTGTCGCGCCCGGCGCAACCCGCCATCGCCGTGATCGCGGTGGACGACCGCAGCATCGGCGTGATCGGCCGTTGGCCCTGGCGGCGCGCCCTGCACGCACAGCTGATCCAGAACATAGCGCGCCAGGCGCCTCTGGTGATCGGCATGGACGTGCTGTTCAACGAGGAAGACCTCGACTACCCCGAGGACGACCTGCTGCTGGCCGATGCCCTGGCCCAAAGCGGCCGCGTGGTGCTGCCGGTGATGCAGCGCCAGGGCCCGGCCGAGCCGGGGGACGGTGCGGACCGGCCCATTGCTGCGCTGGAGCAGGCTGCCGCCCGGCTGGGGCATGTGCATGTGGCCTCGGACGAGGACGGCGTGGTGCGCAGCCTGTACTCGCGCGAAGGGCCGGCCAGCGCGCCCTGGCAGCACTTCAGCATTGCCATGCGCTGCGTGGCCACACCGTCGCTCGGTGGCTGCCCGCCTGCACGCTGGAGCGATCCGCCTGCCGATGGCGCCCGCTGGGAGCGTGCAGGCCGTCGCCTGATCCCGTATGCGGGCGGGCCAGGGCATTTCACCACCTACTCCTACATCGACGTGCTGCGCGGCAAGGTGCCGGCCGATGCCTTCAGCGGCAAGTACGTCCTCGTGGGCTCGATCGCCTCCGGGCTGGGCGACATGTTCGCCACGCCGGTGGGCCAGGAATCGCGCCTGATGCCGGGGGTGGAAGTGATCGCCCAGGCGCTTGATGCCGACTTGGCGGGCGTCCACATCGACAGCGCGCCACCCGCGCTGAACATGGCCTTCAACCTGCTGCCGGTGGTGCTGGCGCTGGTGGCGCTGCTGCTGCTCGGCCCCTTCGCCGCACTGCTCACCAGCATTGCACTGGGCGCGCTGACCCTGGCCATGGCCGTGGTGCTGCCGGTCTGGAGCGGCATGCAGTTCGCGCCCGCCGCTGCCCTCATCGGCCTGGTGCTGGCTTATCCGCTGTGGAGCTGGCGGCGCCTGAGTGCCGCAGCCCAGTTTCTGCGGCTGCAGATGGAGAACCTGCAACGCCAGGGCCTGGTGATTCCATTGCGGGGACCCGCTGCCAGCACAGGCGACTTCCTGGAGCGGCGCATCAATGCCGTGGAATACGCCTCGCGCCAGTTGCGCGACATGCACCACTTCGTGAGCGAGAGCCTGCAGCAACTGCCCTCCCCGACCATGGTCTGCGACACCGAGGGCCGCATCCTGCTGGCCAACACGGCCGCGCGGCGCCACCTGCTGGGCGTGGCCGAGGTGGAGGGCGACCCCATGGTGTGGCCCCTGCAGGGCCGCCAGGTCACCGACGTGCTGGGCGATCTGATCGACATTGCCACGGAACAGCCGCTGGTGACGCAGGAGCGCCTGGCGAGCCGCAGCCTGCCGGCCCGCCGGGAGGGACGTGATGCCAAGGGGCGCAGCGTGCTGGTGCAGAGCCGGCAGTTCACCGACCTGGCGCAATCGGGCTGGCTCGTGACCCTGGTCGACCTGACCGAGATGCGCAGCGCGCTGCAGCAGCGGGACGAGGCCATGCATTTCATTTCGCACGACATACGGGCCCCCAACGCCTCCATCCTGACCCTGCTGGAAATGCACCGGGCCTATCCCGACCGCATGTCGGACGAGGAACTGATGCAGCGTATCGCGCGCTACGCGCAGACCTCGCTGGGCATGGCCGAAAACTTCATCCAGCTGGCGAGCGCCGAATCACAGGCCATGCGCCGCGAGGCGCTTGACCTGGCTGACGTGCTGCACCAGACGGTGGACGAGGCCTGGGCGCTGGCGCGCGAGGCAGAGGTACAGGTGCGCGTGGCCGAGGCGCCGGACGTGGCCGCCATCACCGGCGACCGCTCGCTGCTGTGCCGGGCGCTGGCCAACGTGGTGAACAACGCCATCAAGTACAGCCCAAAAGGAGGCACCGTGCACTGCACGCTGGCGGCCCGGGCCGGCCAATGGGTGCTTGCCGTGCGTGACGAGGGCCCCGGCATCGCGCCAGCCCTGCAGGACAAGCTCTTCGCCCCGTTCCAGCGCCTGCATGACCGCAGCCACCCGGGCATTGCCGGCGTGGGCCTCGGGTTGGCCCTGGTGCGCACGGTGGTGCAGCGCCATGGCGGCAACATCGAGGTGGAAAGCGACGAAGGAATGGGTGCCGAATTCAGGCTGGTGCTGCCGCAGGGCAATGCAGCGCCCGAATGATGCGGACCAGGGCGCTTCAGGCCGTTGCTTCGGCTTCGAGGTGCACGGGGTCGGCCAGGGCATCACCCTCACCGGCCAGCAGGCCGATGCAATCGAGCGCAGTGGGCGGATCGCAGGGCTCGGCGTACACGCGCAGGGCGATATCCTGCGCCGCAGGTGAAAAGAACAGCCACAGCTTGTCGGCCTGCTTGTCGTAGCACGAGAACAGCGCGCGCTTGGAACCTGCCGGCGAGATCAGGAACTGCGACATGAACATCTGCTGGATGCGCTGGGTGGGCTCGAAGGCCTGGGCATCGTTGCCCAGCGACAATTTGTACCAACTTTTCATAGGAGCCTTTCGACCTGGCGGTCTGTGGTTGCTGGCTCCATCGTATTTTCAGCACAGGGTTTTCCCGCCTCCTGCACGGCGCATAGGCTTGTAGGACGGGTGCCAGCGCTGCCGCAGGAACGGTGCAGCGGCAAGGCCGCTGATCCCCGATGATGGCTGCACACCACCGTTACCGGCGCAGCTTGAGAGGTTGTCGGCAAGTTCCATGTCCGACCTCTCTTCCCTCCTGCAGGGATTCCTTCTTGGCACCGGCGTTTTTCTGTGCCCCGGGCCCCAAAGACATCCTCAGGCGGCAGCCCTGTGGTTGGGCATCGTGTTGCTGCTGGCGCATGGCCTCAAAGCCGCTCGCAGCGCCTGTCAAGCAGGCGGTGCGGACAAACCCGGCACAGGGCCCGCCCCATCGGGCCTGCGGCCCTTGCTTCTGGTCTCGTTGCTCAATCCCGCAGCCTGGATGGATACGGTGCTCATCACTGGCACCGTGGGCGCATCGCTGGGCCCGGGCGCACGGCCCGGTTTTGCCGGCGGGACCGTGGCTGCATCACTGCTGTGGTTCATCGCCATCGTGGCAGGTGCAGGGCACGCGCGGCGCTTCACGGCATCTGCGCGCACCTGGCGGTTGCTCGATGCAGGCGTTGCCCTCGCCATGCTGGGCATGGCCAGCCATCTGGCTTGGGTCCAGTGGCAGGCTACAGGCCCTTGATCTTGATTCAGTGCTTTCCCAGGTAGGCCTCGCGCACGGCAGGGTCCTGCAGCAGGGCCTGCGCCGGCCCCGAGGAAGCGATCTCCCCGGTCTTGAGCACGTAGGCGCGGTCTGCCACCTTGAGGGCCTGGTTGGCCATCTGCTCCACCAGCAGGATGGTCATGCCGCGCTGCTTGAGCGCTCGGATCACGCCGAAGATTTCCTTGACGATCAGCGGCGCCAGGCCCAGCGAGGGCTCGTCGAGCAGCAGCAGGCGCGGGCGCGCCATCAGCGCACGGCCAATGGCCAGCATCTGCTGCTCGCCGCCGCTCAGGGTGCCGGCCATCTGGTGCTGGCGCTCGCGCAGGCGCGGGAAGGTGGTGAACTGCGCCTCGATGTCCGATTCGATGGCGGGATCGCCCGCGGACCGCAGGTAGGCGCCCAGCAGCAGGTTGTCGCGCACGCTCTGGTCCGGGAACACCTGGCGCCCCTCGGGCGACTGGGCAATGCCCAGGGCCACGCGCCGGTGCGCCGGTACGCGCGCCAGGTCCTGGCCCTCGAACACGATGCGCCCGCCCGCGCATGGCTCCAGGCCCGAGATGGCTTTCATCAGCGTGCTCTTGCCCGCCCCATTGCCGCCGATGATGGTGACCACTTCCCCGGCCGCCACCTCCAGGCTAACGCCCTTCAGGGCATGGATGGCGCCGTAGTTCACTGCGAGTTGTTCGATTTGGAGCATGGGCGTCTCAGGCTGGGGCGTGGGGTGGTGTGGCGGCGATGCTCTCCTCCTCGTCATCATCCACGCCCAGGTAGGCGGCGATGACCTTGGGGTCCACCTGCATGGCAGCGGGCGCTCCCTCGGCGATCTTGGCCCCGTAGTCGAGCACCACCACATGGTCGGACACGGCCATCACCAGGTCCATGTGGTGCTCGATCAGCAGCACGGTGATGCCCTTGGCGCCGATGCGCCGGATCAGTTCCGTCAGCTCCTGCGTCTCCTGCGGATTCAGGCCGGCGGCCGGCTCGTCGAGCAGCAGCAGGCGCGGCTGCGTGGCCAGCGCACGCGCCAGCTCCAGCCGGCGCTGCAGGCCATAGGGCAGGCTGCCGGCTTCGGCGTGGGCACGGTCCAGCATGCCCACGAATTGCAGCAGGCGCACGGCCTCCTCGCGCGCCTGGCGCTCCTCGCGCCGTGCCGAGGGCAGGCCGAACAGGCTGGCCGCAAAACCCACGCGCAGGTGCGGGTGCAGGCCGACGAGCACGTTGTCGAGCACGCTCATGTGCGTGAACAGCCTGAGGTTCTGGAAGGTGCGCCCGATGCCCAGCCGGCAGATCTGGCTGGCGCGCACGCGGGCAATGCCCTGGCCCGCAAATTCGATGCGCCCCCGGTCCGGCGCCACGATGCCCGACAGGATATTGAGCAGCGTGGTCTTGCCCGCGCCGTTGGGTCCTATCAGCGCATGCACGTGCCCCGCGCGCAGCGACAGGCTGACGTCGTTGGTCGGCACCACCCCGCCATAGGCCTTGTACAGCCCGCTGGCACTGAGCACCACGCCATCGGCATGGGCTGCCGGTGCATGGCGCGGCGCCCACTCGCCCTGCACCACCGGCAATGGCTGCGCCTGGTGCAGCCGCGGCCACAGGCGACGTCCCAGCCGCTGAAGCGCGCCGGCCAGTCCCTGCGGCATGGCATAGAGGGCAAACAGCAGCAGCGCCCCGTAGGTGAAATGCTGCAGCCCGGGCCAGCGCGCCAGGAAGGCATCGAGCAAGGTCAGCGCCACGGCGCCCACCGCCGGCCCCATGACGGAGGGCCCGCCGAAGAGCACGATCAGCAGCAGGAAGATCGACAGGTTGAAGCTGATGAAGTCAGAGTTGATGTACTGGTTCTGCTGCGCAACCAGGGCCCCGGCCACGCCGCAGGTGACGGCGCTGATGACGAAGGCCAGCACCTTGGTGCGGTACACGTCGATGCCCACGCTCTCGGCCGCCACCTCGGCTGCCTGCACGGCCTGGAAAGCGCGGCCGTACTTGCCCCCGAGCAGGGTGCGCAGCATGAGGTGCGTGGCCAGGGCAAAGGCCAGCACCAGCCAGGCCCAGCCGCGCATGTCCAGCATGCGCCCGCCGATGGAGGGCGCAACGATGCCGTAGATGCCCTGCTGCCCGCCGAAGGGCACCTGCCATTCGGTCACGATCTTCTCGACCACGATGCCGAAGCCGATGGTCACCATGGCCAGCGACGGGCCCTTGACGCGCAGCGAAGGCAGCGCAATCAGCACGCCGAAGAGGCCCGCCACCACGGCGGCGGCCACCAGCGCCAGCCAGGGGTTCCAGCCCGCCTGGGCCGTGAGCAGCGCCGCCGTGTAGGCCCCGGCGGCGAAGAGCCCGGCATGGCCGAGCGACTTCTGCCCGCTCCAGCCCACCAGCACGTTCAGGCCGGCGGCGGCCAGGTAGTACATGCCGGCCGTGAAGATGATCTTGAGATGGAAATCGTTGCTGATCGCCAGGGGCGCCAGCACGGCAATGGCGGCAACCGCCATGAACGCCAGGGTGTGGGCAGAGATGCGCATGGTGGCCTCACACCTTCTCGAACGGCTTCTGGCCGAACAGCCCTTCGGGCTTGACCACCAGCACCAGGATGATGAGCGCAAAGACCGTGATCTCGCGCATCTCGGCACGCCACAGACCCACCAGGGCCTCGATGCAGCCGAGCATGAAGCCCCCGGCAATGCAGCCGCGCGGGTTGGTGAGCCCGCCCACGATGGCCGATGAGAAGGCCTTGAGCGCAATCGCCAGGCCCATGAAGACCGAGGCCGTGGTGATGGGCGCGATCAGCAGGCCGGCCAGCCCCGCCAGGCTCGACGAGATCACGAAGGCCAGTACCACGATGGCGCCCACGTTGATGCCCATGAGGGCCGCGGCCTGCTTGTTCACCGCCACCGCGCGCACGGCCTTTCCGACCTTGGTACGGCGCAGAACGTGGTCCAGCACCAGCATGACCACTGCCGTGACGCCGAGCACCAGGATCTCCTGCGCGCGGATGCCGGCCCCGGCGATGCGGATCACCCCGTCGCCCAGCGGCGAAGGCATGGCCATGGAGCCCGGCCCCCAGATGGCCAGCGCCGTGTTCTGCACGATGATGCCAAAGCCGATGGTGCTCATGACCCAGGCCATGCCGGTGGCACCGACGAAGGGCCGCACCGCCGTGAAGTACAGCACCACGCCCAGCAGCGCCAGCACCGCGAGCGACACCACGAGCGCCAGGCCATAGCGCGCAAACGTCACGTCGGCCGCGGCCAGCACGCCCGTGTGGCCCTTGCCCGAGAGCAGCAGCAAGGTGGCCACCGCGATGAAGGAGCCCGCGACCAGGAACTCGCCCTGGCCGAAATTGAGCGTCTTGGTCGTGGTGTGGGTGATGCTGAAACCCAAAGCGACGAGCGCATAGATTCCGCCGAGGGCCAGGCCGCTCAGCAAGGCTTGCAGTACGTTGGTCATGGTGTTGGTGCTGTCTCCGGGCCTGTAGCGCTGGGGTCTGCGGCCCTTACTTCTTGTAGTCTGCCGGGGTCAGCGCCTTGGTGATGGCGTCTTCATAGGCCGACACCTTGCCATCGCGCCACCGGGCCAGGTGGAAGTCGGCCACCGAAAGCGCCTCGTGGTCGCCCTTGGCAAAGGGCTTCTGGTAGAGCTTGACCACGCCCTGGGTGTCGGGCACGCCATTCTCCAGCGTGGCGGCGAGTTTTTCGCCATCGGTGCTGCCGGCCTTCTTCACGGCGGCGGCCAGCAGCATCACCGAGTCGTAGGATTGCGCAGCCGCCACGAAGGTGGGCAGCTGCGGGTAGCGCTCGCGCACGCGGGCGGCCAGCGCCACGGCGCGCGGGTTGCTGTCTTCCGCCGTGGAAGTGGCGAAGATGATGTGCTCGGCCAGCTTCTTGCCGGCGGTGTTGAGCAGCGGCGTGCTCATGTTGCCCCAGGTGCCGAGCGTGGTGGGCAGGTAGTTGATCTTCTCCATGCTGCGCAGCAGCTGGGCGTTGGCATCGGCCAGGCCGTAGACGATGAGCGTGTCGGCCCCGGCGTCGCGGATCTTGGCCAGCTGCGAGGTCATGTCCGTGTCCTTGGGGCCGAACTTCTCCACCGCCACGGCCTTGTTGCCGTGCAGGGCCAGCACCTCGGTCAGGTCCTTCACGCCCTGCTGGCCGAAGCCCGTGGAATCAGCGATGAAGGCGATCTTCTGGTTCTTCGTGGCCTTGACCGCGTAGGCGATCAGCAGCGCGACCTGCTCGCGGTCCACCATGGAGACGCGGTAGATGTAGTTCTGCGCCTCGCCCGCATAGCGTTTGGTGATGTCGGTGGCCGTGGCCACGGGCACGATGACGGGAATCTTCTTTTGCTGCGGTATGTGCAGCCAGGCCAGCGCATTGCCCGAGTTGGTGGGCCCGACCACGGCGGCCACCTTCTCGCTGTCGATCAGCTCGGTCATGTTCTGGATGGACTTCGGGGGCTGGCCCGTGTCGTCGCGCACGATGCCCACGACCTTTCGGCCCAGCAGGCCGCCGGCCTTGTTGATGTCCTCGATGGCCAGGTCGAACCCGTGGCGCGCCGCCACGCCGAGCTCGGCCGCGCCGGTGCCCGACTGGTCGGCATTGAAGCCGAAGCGGATGTCCTGCGCGTGGGCCGCGGACAGGCCCCAGGCCAGTGCCGCAGCCGCGATCAGTGGCCGCACAAGGGAAGGGATAAGGGGGTTCAGCTTCATGTCTTGTCTCCTGTCGTTATCGTAAAAATGGCGGCCCTTTGCGGGCCTGCCCGGCCGGGCCAGGACGTGTTTACGCCCTAGCCCCGGATCTCTGCCAGCAACGCAAGCGCGCGGTCCACGCGCACGTCGTGCTCCTGCGCCATCTGCCTGGCAATGCGGTCGATCTCGTCACCCGAGGCCCCCGCCACCAGCGCGATGTTGCGGGCATGCAGCGCCATGTGGCCGCGCTGGATGCCTTCGGTGGAGAGCGCGCGCAGCGCGCCCAGGTTCTGCGCCAGGCCCACGGCCACGGCCACCTCGCCCAGCTCCTGCGCCGATTGAACGCCGAGGATACGCAGCGCCAGGCGCGCCAGCGGATGGGTCTTGGTGGCGCCGCCCACCAGGCCCACGGGCATGGGCATCTCGATGGTGCCGACCAGGGCGCCGCTGGCGTCCTTCTCCCACCGCGTGAGCGAGGTGTAGCGCCCGCCGCGGCAGGCGTAGGCATGGGCGCCGGCCTCCACCGCACGCCAGTCGTTGCCGGTGGCGACGATGACAGGGTCGATGCCGTTCATGATGCCCTTGTTGTGCGTGGCCGCGCGGTAGGGGTCGATCACGGCGAAGCTGCAGGCGTCGACGATGCCGTCGATGATGCGCTCGCCACTGTGCTCGGCCGTGGCCATGACCTCGGGTGTGAGCCGTACGCGCGCCCGCGCCAGGCGCAGGTCGGCCAGGTTCGAGAGGATGCGCAGGCGCACCGTGCCGCCGGTGATCTTCTCCACCAGCGGCGAGACGGCCTCGGCCATGGTGTTGACGGTATTGGCACCCATGGCGTCGCGCACGTCCACGATGAGGTGCATGACGACCATGGCACCGCGCGGCGCATCGTCGAACACATGCACCTCGATGTCGCGGCAGCCGCCGCCCAGGCCGATCAGCACCTTGTCGCGGCTGTTGGCCACGGCCAGGATGGCCTCGCGCTGCAGCAGCAGGGCCTGGCGCGCGCCATGGGGATCCGCAATGCCGATCACCTGCACCTGGGCACGCATCAGCGGCCCGGTGCTCGATGCCTGGAAGCCGCCGCACTCGCGCGCCAGCTTGGCCATGAACGAAGCAGCCGCCACCACCGAGGGCTCCTCCACCACCATGGGCACCAGCACCTCGCGGCCATTGACCTGGAAGTTGCCCGCCACCGCCAACGGCAGCTCGAAGGTGCCGATGACATTCTCGATCATGCCGTTGGCCCGGTCCACGCCCAGGGCGCCCGGCTGGCCGAGCAGCGCGGCCTCGTCGGCCGTGAGCCCGGCGGCCTGCACCACGTGCTCGAAACGCTGTGCGGGGCTCAATGCGCGGAAGTGGGGGAGGCGGGAGTCGGCGACCATGTTGGGATGTCCTCGAAAGGTGAATCAGTAAGCGATGGGGCGGACTCTAGGCCATCTGTACCAGTCGCAATAGGTACAGTTTCAAGGGACAGTTGTGCCAACTGTCCAGGTACACATGGGCTGTGTCATAGTGCCCCAACCCCTTTCGGATGCCCCATGAAAGCCGCGCCAAAGACCGCCTCGCTGACCCTCACCCTGGCCGATTCCATTGACCGGCAGATACGCGACGGCGCGTTCCAGGCAGGCGACAAGCTGCCCTCGCTGCGCGAACTGGCGCAGTTGCATGGCTATGCCAAGAACACCATCGTCGCGGCCTTCGAAATGCTGGTGGCGCGGGGCCTGATCGAACCGCGCCGGGGCTCGGGCTACTTCGTGCGCGAGCAGCCCAAGCTCCAGGCCAAGGAGGAGGAAGCCGGTTCGCTCGGCCGCGCGATGGACATCGTCTGGCTGATGCGTGAGCAGCTCAAGTCCGAGCCGGGGGCGCTGGCGGTGGGCGATGGCTTCCCGCCCGTGGAATGGCTGGCCGACGTGCGCCTGGACAAGTTCCACCACAAGGTGGTGCGCACCGGCCTGGGAGCCCTGTTCCGCTACGGCAACCGCTTTGGCTACGAACCGCTGCGCCAGCATCTGGTGCGCAAGCTCGCGGACCTGGGCATCGGTACCGAGCCGCGGCAGATCGTGCTGACCCATGGTGCCAACGAAGCCATGGACATCGTCATCCGCTACTTCGTGCCGCCAGGGGCACCGGTGCTGGTGGACGACCCGGGCTACTACCCGCTGTTCGGCAAGCTGCGCCTGGCGGGCGCCCACATCGTGGGCGTGCCGCGCCTGGCCGACGGGCCGGACCTGGAGGCACTGGAGCAATTGCTCATCGTGCACAAGCCCCGGCTGTTCTTCACCCAGTCGGTGGCGCACAACCCCACCGGCTCGGACCTGACCGCGGCCAAGGCCTTCCGGGTGCTGCAACTGGCCCAGAAGTACGACCTGATGATCGTGGAAAACGACCCGCTGGCCGATTTCAAGCCCACCAGCGCGCCACGCCTGTCATCGCTGGACCAGCTCGAACGCACGATCTACATCGGCAGTTTTTCCAAGTCGTTCTCGGCCGCGCTGCGCGTGGGTTTCATCGCCTGCGGGGCTGACCTGGCCAGCGACATTGCCGACCTCAAGGCGCTGATCCATGTGAGCAGCTCGGAGTACAGCGAGCGCACAGTGGACGTGATCCTGAGCGAAGGCCACTACCAGCGCCACATCCAGCGCCTGCGCGACCGCCTGGGCGCTGCCACGCAGAGCGCGCTGCAGATCTTCGACGCCGTGGGCGCCGAGGTGTTCACGCGCAACCCGCAGTCGCTGTACCAGTGGGTGGCCCTACCGGGCGTGCACGACTCGCTGGCCTTTGCACAGCAGATGCTGCCGCGCAAGGTCGTGATGGCGCCGGGCCGCATCTTCTCGGTGGACTTTGCCGCGACCTCGCGCTGGTCGCGGTTCAACGTCGGGGCCGTCACCGACCCGCGCTTTGCCAAGGCCCTGCGCAAGGCGCTGGTGCAGGCGGCGGAGGCGGCAGGAAGGTCCTGATAGACAGCCCCCGCCTGGTCCAGAATGGCCGCCATGCACGAACCACACGCCCACGTACCCGGCCAGCCCCACGACCATGGGGACCACGGCCACGGCCATTCACAGGGCAGCGAGCACAGCCACGCCCCCTCGGTCACTGCCTCCAACGAGCAGCGCATCCGCCTTGTCTTTCTGATGACCGCCGGCTATGCCGGGGTGCAGGCCGTGGGCGGAGCGCTGTCGGGATCGCTGGCGCTGATCGCCGATGCGGGGCACATGGTCTCCGACGCGGCGGCCCTGCTGCTGGCGCTGATTGCCTACCGCGTGGCACGGCGCCCTCCGGATCTGAGACGCACCTATGGCTTTCACCGCGTGCGGGTGCTGGCGGCGCTGGCCAACGGGGCCTCGCTGCTGTTGCTCGTGGCATGGATCGCCTGGGAGGCAGTGCAGCGCTTTCGCACGCCGCCCGACGTACTGGCCGGCCCCATGCTCATCGTGGCAGCCATCGGCCTGGTCGTGAACCTGGTGGGCGCCTGGATCCTGGCGCGCGGCCAGCGCAGCGATGGCAACCTGCGCGGAGCCCTGCTGCACGTGGTGGGCGACCTGCTCGGCTCCGTGGGCGCCATCGCGGCGGCCATCGGCATCATGGTGACGGGCTGGACGGTGCTGGACCCGCTGCTGTCGGTGCTGGTGGCCGTGCTGGTCGTGCGCTCGGCCTGGGGGCTGGTATCGGATTCCCTGGTGGTGCTGCTGCAGGCCGTGCCCAGGGGTTTGGACCTGGCCGCCGTCGGGGCAGGCATCCGCGCCCTCCCTGGAGTGGCCGAGGTGGGCCATTTCCATGCCTGGACCTTGACGGACGACAGCACGGTGGCCACAGTGCACGTGACGCCGGCCGCGGGCACCGACCCGCTGGCCCTGCCGGCGCAGGTGGCGGCTTACCTGCGTCGGGAACACGCCATCGGCCATGCCACGGTGCAGGTGGACGCGCCGGGCCACATCGAGGCCACGGCGCACTGAACCAGCAGATCAGCGGTAGGTGAAGTTCGCGACGATGGGGATGGCGGCCGCCACGGGGGTGGTGATGGTCAGCGTGCCGGTCATGCGGCCCGTGCTGCCGTTGAAGGTGCAGGTCGACATGTTCCAGGTGGCCTGCGCAGCGCCCGCGTTTTCCAGCACGGTCTGCTGCAGCGCCGGGTCGTTGCAGAAAGCAGCCTGGGTGGCGGGCCTGGGCACATTGTTGATCGTGATCAGGGGCACGGGGGTACCCTGGGCCGTGACCCGGATGTCCAGGGTGGCGTTGCTGGGCGAGCCGGCATCGATGACCACATCACCGAAGCTCACCAGCGTGAAGCCGGGGCTTGTAAGGCTCACCGCCGGATAGACCACCCCGCCAAAACTCAGTTGGGGAATGCGCAGCACATTGCCCGCCGAGCTGAAGCTGATGTCCGCGCCCACGCTGGAATCGTTGAGACGCAGCTGGCCGGGAGAGACCAATTGGATCACCACGTCGCGGAACTTCAGGTTCCCGTCGATCTGCAGGATGGGGAAGCGCAGGCGGCCGGTGGCGGCATCGAACACGGCAGGGTCGGCCGCATGCGCGGGTGCCGCAGCCAGGCCAGCCATGGCGAGGGTCAGTGCGAGAGCGGAATTCCTGAGGGAGATCATGAAGCACATCCTTTGCGGAAAAGAAAATGGTGAAATAAAAATGCTGGCACCCACAAATTCTTGCACAAGGCGCTTTCGGCCTTTGGCGGCCCGGCCGCCACCGGAAAAGGGGTGCTGGCGTTGAAATCCGCCACGGGAGAAGTTGGCGCCCCGCAGCGGTAAACGCCCCATGGTCCGTGCGGTTCCAACCACGCCCAGGGCAGGAAGCGAACGCAGCATGCATCTTTTCGCCCTGCTTCGCCATCCGACAAAAGGGCGATGGCCCAACACGCCACGGCGCACACCAGCTAGTCTTGGCGCTTGCCCCGGACTGCTTCATGGTGCCTGAAGGCCTCGCGGATGTTGTCACGCAGCACGTCGTCATCGCAGGGCTTGGCCAGGAACCTGTAGATCGAGCCCCGGTGGATCGCGTCCGAGATGGCATCGAGGTCGGTGTGACCGGAAAGCACGATCCGGACAGTGTCGGGATACAGGTCCCGCGCCCGGGCCAGGAAATCCGTCCCGGACATCTCGGGCATGCGGTGGCCCGAAAGAATGACCTGGACGTCGTGCTGGGCCAGCATTTCGAAGCCTTCTCGCGCGCCGGCCGCGGTCAGCACGGCGTAGCCCTCGTGGCGCAAAAGCCGCTCCATGGAGGCCAGCATGCCGGCCTCGTCATCCACGATCAGGATCTTCTTTTCGCCGTTTGGGGAATGGGCGGGAATGTCCAGCCCCCGGCGTGTGGCCAGCAGGTCGACGATTTTCTCCTGGGGCAGCGGCCTGCTGAAATAGTAGCCTTGCATCTCATCGCAGTGCCTGCGGCGCAGGTAGCTCAACTGGGCCTGCGTTTCGACGCCTTCCGCAATGACCTTGAGCTTGAGGTTGTGCGCAAGATCGATGATGGCGCCGCATATCGCCGCCGCATCCGGATGGGATGTCACATCCCTCACAAAACTCTGGTCGATCTTCAGGTAGTCGATGGGAAAGCGCTTGAGGTAGCTCAGCGAAGAATAGCCCGTGCCAAAGTCATCCACGGCCAGGCGGATGCCCAGGTCCCGCAGGGCCCGCAGGCGCTGGACATTGGTCTCGATGTCCTCCATGAAGAGACTCTCGGTGATCTCGATGTCCAGGAAGGACGCCGTGTTGCGCCGTCCCTTCAGCGCCTTTTCAACCGAGCCCTGGAATTTGCTGTGCCGCATCTGCACGGCAGACACATTGACGGCGATGCGGGGCGGGTTCAACCCCATCGCATGCCATTCGTCGTGATCCGCGATGGCCTGCTCCATGACCCAGCGCCCCACGTCGATGATCATGCCCGTTTCCTCGAGCACCGGGATGAAGACCGTGGGCGACACCAGGCCCTTTTCCGGGTCGTTCCACCGGATGAGCGCCTCCATGCCCGTGAGCCTGCCGTCGCTCAGGGAGACCTTGGGCTGGTAGTGCAGGATGAACTCGTTGTTCTCCAGCGCCCTGTGGAGACGGCTCTCGATGTCGAGCTGGCTGCGCACGTGCGCATTCATGGACGCGGCATAGAACTGGTAGCGTCCCTTGGCCACGCCGGCCGCGCGTGAAGCGGCCTCGGCATTGGCAAACAGCATGTCGGCATCCTGCCCGTCGTCGGGAAACAGGGCGATCCCGGCCCGGGAGGTCAGGTACAGGTCTTTGCCTTCGACCAGAAAGGCGCGTTCCATGGAAGGAAATATCTGCTCGTTGACAAGATGGGCCACCTCCGAGGGTGCGTGGCGATAGGTCAGGATCACGCCGAACTGGTCGGCCCCCATGCGTGCCAGCCGATCCCTGGACCCCAGCACCTGCGCGAGGCGGTGCGCCACCAGCTTGATCAATGCATCCCCCGCATGGCGCCCCAGCGTGTCGTTGATGTTCTTGAACCGGTCGATGTTCAGCCAGATCAAGGCGATCTTCTCGGCATCCTCTTCGGGCCGCGAATGGTTCTGGATCAGCTGGTTCAGACGGTCCTGGAGCAGCCCCCGGTTGGCCAGGCCTGTCAATGAATCATAGTAGGCCAGGTAGTTGAGCCGCTCCGACTTCTCCAGGTGGTCCAGGGAGAAGGCGATGTCGCGCGCCAGATCCTCCAGAAGCCGGACTTCCGTGCTGTCGAAGAACTCCGTCTCCGACGCATACAGGGCCATGACGCCGATGCCCTTCTGATCGATCGACAGGGGAAAAAGGGCAAAGCTGCGAAAGCCATTCCTGGCGGCTTCCTCCCTGAGCGCAATCCGCTTTTCGCTGGCAATGTTTTGCACCAGCACGGTGGCAGCCTCGGCCATGCACTCGCCAACCCGGCCATAGTGGTCTTCGTCCCCTGGGCTCAAACCCAGGGGGATGTTGTCGATGTAGTCCTCCCCCGCGCCCGCCCACGCGACCGCCCTGACCCGCTGGGCCTGTTCGTCGACCAGGCCGATCCACGCCAGCCGGAATGCGCCGGCATCCACCGCAATCTCGCAGGCCCCCTGGAACAGCTCCTCCCGGCTCTGTATGCGCACGATCAGCGAATTGATGCTGCTGAGCACGGCATGGATCCGGTTCAGGCGCTTGACCTTGAACTCGGCGATCTTTCTTTCCGTGATGTCCACGACCGAGCCCGCCATGTAGGTGGCGCGGCCGCTGTCGTCCCAGACGGCCTGGCCCTTGGCATGGGACCAGCTGTAGCTGCCATCCTTGCCCAGTGCCCGGTACTCGACGTCGTAGGGCACTTTGTTGCGGATGTGCGCAGAGAACGCGTCAAGCACTCTCCGGCGATCGCCCGGCTCCAGCAGATCCAGCCAGCCCTGGGCCGTGTTCGGGATCTCCGCATCCTGGTAGCCCAGGCGCAGCTTCCACTGCGGAGAGATTTCCGCGCTTCCGGTGGCGATGTCCCAATCCCATACATCGCCGGTGGATGCCGCCAGGCGAAAACGCAACTCGCTGTGCCGCAGCGCCCGTTGAACCTGGGCATCGCTGAGGGCCCGCTGCACGGCAGGCGCCAACCGCCCCAGGTCGTGCTTCAGGATGTAATCCGTCGCCCCGCTCTTGAGGGCACCGATGGCCTTCTCTTCCCCGATCGTTCCGGACACGAAGATGAAGGGAACATCCGGGCACATCTCCTGCGCTATGGACAGGGCGTCAAGGCCACTGAACCTGGGCAGGCTGAAGTCGGACAGGATGATGTCGGGCCTATCATCGCGGATCTCGCGGCGAAAACTTTCCTCCGTGTCCGTGCGGCGGCTCATGAATCCAAGCGATGCCCGCCGCAACGCATGCACCACCAGCTCGGCATCGTTGGGCTCATCCTCGACGATCAAAATGCGCAGGGTTGCATCTTGCAAATAGGCCTCCTGCCACGAGGCATGGCTCGTGGAATGTCTCCGTCCCGGGAGCAGTCTATGGCGTGAACCCGCAGGCATCAAGCATTTAAGGAAATCGCGCCCTCCCCCCAGGGGAAGCGAATGGTAGGCAGGCACCCATTTTCAACCTACCATTGCCCACATCAGGCTCCGCACATGTGCCGGTGATCTTTGCGGAGCCACGCAAGCGCCTTGTCGAAGGGGATGCGGGGCGCGCCATGCATCGCACGGGCGAGCATGCACCAATAACGCACGGAGGTGGCGATGGCAGAAACCAAGGCATGCTGGCTGGGAGTGCTCGCGCTGTCGCTGTCATCCGCCGCCCATGCACAGAGCCCCCAGGCATCCGCGCTCGCCGAGCTCTCGCTGGAAGAACTGGGAAACGTCGAAATCATGTCGGCATCCAGGCGACCGGAGCCGATCGGGGATGCCTCCGCCGCCATCTTCGTGATCACGTCGGACAGCATTCGCCGCTCCGGCGCGAACACCCTTCCGGAGGCCCTGCGCCTGGCCCCCAACCTCCAGGTCGCCCGCCTGGACGCCAGTCAATACGCCATCAGCGCGCGCGGCTTCAACAATGCGATCGGCAACAAGCTTCTGGTCCTGATCGACGGGCGCACCGTCTACACGCCGTTCTTCTCTGGCGTTTTCTGGGATCAGCAGGACGTGATGCTGGAAGACGTCGATCGCATCGAGGTGATCAGCGGCGCTGGCGGGACGCTCTGGGGCGCGAATGCCGTCAACGGCGTGATCAACGTGACCACCAAGACCTCTGCCAGCACCCAGGGTGGACTGGTGTCACTGGGCGCTGGCAACCAGGGCACGGACGCGTCGTTCCGCTACGGCGGCACCTTGCAGGGCGGGGGCAACTTTCGCATCTACGCGAAATCCGAAGAGGCCCGGAACACCATGACATCCACCCAGGCCGCAGGCAGGGATGGACGCAGGCGGACCCAGTTGGGCTTCAGGGCGGACTGGCTCGACAGCAATGGCGGGCTGACCCTGCAAGGCGACGTGTACAGCGGCAGGACGGACAACCGCGGATTGCTGGGGGCCGTGGAGCTGGGCCGGGTGGAGGCATCGGGCGGCAACCTGCTGGGGCGGCTGACGCGCAAGCTCGAAGGCGGCCAGGACCTGCGCTTGCAGGCCTACTACGACTACACCGACCGCAAGGACGCGTTCCTGTACCAGCCCCGCCAGCGGATCCTGGACGTGGAATTTCAGCATGGCATCCCCCTGGACGCCCACCAGTTGCTCTGGGGCGGCGGCTACAGGCAGGCCCGGGATGCCATTCAGCCAGGCGTGATTTTTGGCTTCACGCCGAGAGAAACGTCCATGCACTGGACCAACCTGTTTGTACAGGATGAGATCAAGCTCACGGATCGGCTCGGCCTGACCCTGGGAGCGAAACTGGAAAGCAATGGCTTCACCGGCACCGAGTTCCTGCCGGGTGCGCGCTTCGAGTGGAAACCGTCTGCAGGCCAACTCTGGTGGGGGTCGGCGTCGCGCGCGGTGCGCGCTCCGGCCCGGCTGGACCGCGACATACGGCTGCCCCCCCGGCCCCCCTTCTTCATCGCGGGCGGCTCGCAATTCCAGGCGGAGGTCGCCAAGGTGCTGGAGCTGGGATACCGGGCCCAGCTTTCCGGCGCACTGTCATACTCCATCACGGCGTTCCAGCACGATTGGGACAGGCTGCGCAGCGGGCAACGGCCGCCCAACGCCCAGGTGCAGAACATGATCGAGGGCACCACCCGGGGGATCGAGACCTGGGGCGAGTGGCAGGTGGTTCGGAACCTGAAACTGGGTGCTGGCCTTTCCCTGCTCCGCAAGCACCTGGTGGTCAAGCCGGGAAGCACGGACCCCGAGGGACCGCGGGCCCTGGGCAATGACCCAACCCACCAGTGGATGCTGCGCGCCGGCATCAACCTGCCCCACCAGCAGGAGCTGGACGTGATCCTGCGCAGGGTGGGCGCGCTGCCCGACCCGGCCGTCCCCGCCTACACCGCCGTGGACCTCCACTACGGCTGGAGAGTGCGCCCCGGCGTGGACCTTTCCGTCGCGGCGCAGAACCTGTTCGACCGCTCCCATCCTGAATTCAATGCCGCCAACGGCCGCCAGGAAATTCCCCGCAGCGTCACCCTGCGGATACGGTGGTCGATGTGAGCATTCTGGCGCCACTGGGGAGGCCGCTGTACCGGCTTGCGCTGGTGGCGTTGCTGAGCCTTTGCGGCGCAGGCATCTGCCAGGCCCAGACCGATCGGCCCAATGACGAATCGCAGGTCAAGGCGGCTTACCTGTACAAGCTGGCAGGCTATGTCGAATGGCCCGAGGGAGCGCTGGGTGACGGGGACGCACCGTTCACGATCGGCGTGCTGGGCGCTGAACCGATCGCCGAGGAGCTGGCGCAGATCGCCAGCGGACGAAAGGTCCACGCGCGCCCGATCGTGGTCCGTCGGCTCAGAGCCGGTGACGGTCTTGATGGCCTGGCCGTCCTGTTCGTGGGCAAGGCCGAGACGGCGCGCCTCAAGCCCTTGCAGGGGCGGCTGCAGTCCCACTCCGTGCTGGTGGTGACCGAGGATGAGGCAGGCCTGGCACTGGGGGGCATCATCAACTTCCTGCTGGTGGACCGGCGGGTGCGCTTCGAGGTCTCGCTGGAGCCCGCGGAGAAGCGGGGCCTGCGCCTGAGTTCGCGCATGCTCGCCGTCGCACAGAAAGTGCATCCGGGAGAACGCTAGATGCTGGACGCCGTCGCCCGCTCGCTTCGCTACAAGTTTGCACTGGCGGTGCTCGCTGCCACCTTCGCCTCCCTGGCCGTGGCGGGCATGGCACTGGCGTTCTACGAGCTGCAGAACTACAAGCGCAATGCGGTGAACGACCTGCGCACGCAAGCGGAGATCCTGGGGCGCGCGACGGGGCCCGCACTCGCCTTCGACGACCACAAGTCCGCCAGGGAGAACCTTTCCCTGCTGGAGTCACGGCCCCAGATACGTGCTGCCGCCGTCTACAACGCGCGCGGCAACCTGGTGGCGCAATACCGCGGGGACGGCGCATCGGCCGCCCCCGAGATTCCCGCGCTGCCCGAAGCGGACGGCGTGCACCTTCGGGGCAACGAATTCATTGTCTTCAAGCGCATTCTTGAAAACAACGAGATCGTCGGCACGGTCTACATGAGCGCGGACTACGAGCTGACCAAGCGCTTCAGGGGCTATGCCGGCATCCTCGCCAGCGTGGTCGGGTTGAGCCTCCTGGTGGCTGCCGGCATGTCCGCGTGGCTGCAGGCGGCCCTCACCAAGCCCATACTCGCGGTCACCAGCGTGGCACGCCAGGTCATGGAGGAAAAGAACTTCTCGCTGCGGGTGCAAAAGACCACCCGGGACGAGCTGGGCTACCTGGTGGATGCCTTCAACGACATGCTCGCCGAAGTGGGGCGGCGTGCCGATGCCCTGGAAGCGGCCAACCAGGCGCTGGAACAGGAGGCGCAGGAGCGGCAACGCGCCGACCAAGATGTGCGCCAGCTCAATGCCGAACTGGAGCGTCGCGTGTCCCAGCGCACGGCCCAACTGGAAACCGCCAACCAGGAACTCGAAAGCTTCAGCTACTCGGTATCCCACGACCTGCGCGCGCCGCTGCGCTGGATCGTGGGCTTTTCCGAGGCGCTCATGGAAGACCATAGCCCCAGTCTCGACGAAGAGGCCCGGCGCAAGATCCAGATCATCCAGAAGGAAGGTCGCCGGATGGGGGTGCTGATCGACGACCTCCTGGCGTTCTCGCGCCTGGGGCGCAAGGCCCTGACGGTGACCCAGGTCGAGATGAACAGCCTGGTCGCCACGATCTGGAACGCGCTGAAGGAGCGCGAGGATTTCAGCCGGGTGCACTTGCACATTGGCGCCATGCCGGTCACCATGGGCGACAGGGTCCTGCTGGGGCAGGTGTGGACCAACCTGTTGTCGAACGCTCTCAAGTTCAGCGCGCAACGCGAAGACCCGCGCATTGAAATCGGGGCCGTCTCCGATGAGCGGGAGCATATTTTCTTTGTCCGCGACAATGGCGCCGGGTTCAACCCCAAGTACAAGGCCAAGCTGTTCGGTGTTTTTCAGCGCCTGCACGATGCCACCGAGTTCCCCGGAACTGGGGTGGGCCTGGCGCTCGTGCAGCGGATTGTCAGCCGGCATGGCGGCCGCGTCTGGGCCGATGGCAATGTGGGCGAAGGCGCCACGTTCTACTTCGCCTTACCAAAGGAGGCACCCGATGGAGCTGTTTGAAGACCTGGACATTCTGCTGGTGGAAGACAGCCCCAATGACGCCGAGCTGGCCATGCGCGCACTCAGGAAGCGCGGGCTTGGCAGCAAGATGCTGTGGGTCAGGGACGGCGAGCAGGCCCTGGACTACCTGTTCAGCCGGGGTCAGTACGCAAACGCCGACAATGCCCCGCCCCGCCTGGTGCTTCTGGACCTGAAGATGCCGCGCGTGGATGGCATCGAGGTGCTGCGGGCGCTCAAGGTGGACGAACGCACACGCCGCATTCCCGTCGTCATCATGACCTCCTCGCAGGAGGACAGGGATGTCACCCTGTCCTACGACCTGGGGGTGAACAGCTACGTGGTCAAGCCGCTGGACTTCGAGTTCATGGCGGAGGTCGTCGGCCAGACGGGCGCCTACTGGCTGAACGTCAACAAAACAGCCTAGGAACGGGCGCCGCGCCCACGGCACCGCTGGCCACGGCCTCCAACGGATCGCCCAGGCTCATCCATCGCCCCACACCCCACCGCCTGCCAATTGCTGCGCCAGGGCCTCGGCCGCTGCCGACAGCAGGCGCTCGCCCTTGCTGGCACTGGCCAGTTGCGGCGTGCCCACCACGCCGCTGCAGGACCAGTGCCGCATGCCGCGCCAGCGGTAGATGCCGCCCGTCAGGGTGAAGCCGGTGGCGGGGGCCTCCACGCTGCGGGCTGCGGGCGCATCCACCAGTTCGGGGCGCAAGTGCATCACCATCGAAGTCTCTGCCTCGCAGGCATGCAGCAGGTTGGTCTGGCCGTCGAGAATCTCGGCAAATGCGGGGGCGGCCACCACCCAGTAGGTGGCAGTGGCCACCGGCACGTCCAGTTCACGGGTCAGAATGTCCACGATCAGGGTCAGCGCCGCCATGTTGCCGCCATGCCCGTTGAGCAGCAGGATGCGCCCATGGCCCTGGCGCTGCAGTGAGCGCACGATGCAGCGCACGAAGGCCAGCAGCGTGTCGAAATCCAGCGTCAGGCTGCCCGCATGGCCCATGTGGTGCTCTGCCAGCGACACCCACAGCGTGGGCAGTACCAGCGTGGGCACGCTGGCAGCGCTGAGTTCGGCAGCGCGCCGGGCCACCTCGGTCACCAGCAGGCTGTCCACCTCCACGGGCAGATGCGGGCCATGCTGCTCGGTCGAGCCGATGGGCAGGATCACCACGGTGGATGCGGCCTGCGTTCGGTCGAATGCCAAGGTATTGCGTTCGCCCCACTGCGTCGTCAACCCCAGGGCTGGATTCGGCCCCGCCATCAGACTGCCGTTCATTGCGGCTGGTAGGCCACGGCCTTGACCAGTTGCTGCACGGTGGTGCGCGCCGCTTCATAGCGCTTGCCCAGCTCGGCGGCCGAGCCCTTTTGCGGCTCCATGGCATAGGACAGCATGCGCTCGGTCACGTCGGGCATGGCCACCACGCGCTGGATGGCGGCGTTGATGCGCTCCACGCTGGCATCGCCCAAGCCAGCCGGGGCATACACGGCCAGGAAGTCGGAGGCCCCCAGTTCGGCATAGCCCAGGTCGGCAAACGCGGGCACTCCCGGCAACAGCGGTGTCGCATGGGTCACGGCCACGGCCACCAGCCGGCCGGTCTTGAGGTACTGCAGCACATCCCCCACGGGCAGCACCGCGGCAGGCACCTGCCCGCCCACCACGTCCTGCACGGCGGGTGCCGAGCCCTTGTAGGCCACCGCCTGGATGTCCGCCCGGGCCAGCTGGGCCAGGCGGGTGACGACGAACTCCGGCGCACTGCCGGGCGCGGGCACGGCCACGTTGCGGGCACCCGGGGTGCGCGTGAAGTAGGCCAGCAGCTCCTTCATGGTCTGCGCCTGCGTTTGCGGGTGCACTGCCAGCACCAGCTCGAACCCGGCGAACGGGCTCACGGGCCGCAGGTCCGCCCGGGTATCGAAACCTGGCGCCTTGAGGATCTGCGGCACCGTCACCACCGTGTGGCCGTTGGTGAAGAACAGCACCGAGCCGTTGGTCGGCGCGGCCTTGACGTAGCGCGCCGCGATCTGGCCACCGGCGCCTGCCCGGTTCTCCACGATGACCGGCTGCCCGAGGATGGGCGGCAGCTTTTCGGCCAGGATGCGCGCGCCGATGTCGGCCGAGCCCCCGGCCGGATAGCCCACCACCAGGGTGATGGGCCCCTTGTACTCCTGCGCAGGCACCGCCCCCGCGCCCAGCAACGCGCACACGGCCACCGCCGCGCGCAGCAACCCGTATCCCGACCGACGAAAAAACATCGACATATGCAGCTCCTTGAAAGCACCGACACCCATGGACAGAGCTTAGGCAGGTGGCTTCCGGGCCGCGCCGCAATGCGGCAATGCAGGCCGCTTTGCGGCAGGCGTCTTGCGGCTCAGCCGGCGGCCGGGGGCGTGGCCGTCCACCCGTTGCGCGCGGCGACGCGTTGCGCCGCCGCCATGCGCGCCGCGGTGGAGCTGGAAAGGCGCTCGCGCATGGCAGCCACCAGGGCCGCAGGCGCGGTGGCCGGCGAGCCGGTGTCGAACGGTGGCTGGGGCGCGTATTCCATGGCCAGCTGCATGCCCTGGGCCAGGCCGGCGCCATGCAGCTCGGCCGCCACGGTCAGTGCGAAGTCGATGCCCGCCGTCACCCCACCACCGGTGATGCGGTTGCGGTCCACCACCACGCGCTGCGCCACGGGGATCGCCTCGAAATGCCGCAGCACCTCCATCGCCGCCCAGTGGGTGGCCGCCCGGTAGCCGCGCAGCAGGCCTGCGGCACCCAGCACGAGGGCACCGGTGCATACCGAGGTGATCCAGCGCGCCTGCGGCGCCCGGTCGGCAAAGAACGCCAGGGTCTCGGCATCTTCCATCAGCGCGTTCACGCCCGGGCCGCCACCGATGAACAGCAGGTCCAGCGCGGGCGCATCGGCCATGCGCAGGCTGGGCAGTTCGCGAAAGCCGATGTCGGTGACCACCGGTGCCAGGTCCTTGGCAAGCACGTGCACCTGGGTGTCGGGCAGGCGCGCAAACACGTCGAGCGGGCCCGCGAAGTCCAGGCTGGTCATGCCCGGAAAGATCACCATGCCGATCTGGAAGGTGCTCATGGCCGTGCGCCCCCGGCTGCGTCTTCCACCGCCGCCACGCATTCGATCTCCAGCAGCATGCGCGGATCGGGCAGCGCCAGCACCACCGAGGTGGTGCGCGCCGGATAGGGCCCGGGCCCCAGGGCTGCGGCATAGCGCCGGTTCATCTCGGCCACGTCGCTGGCGCGCGTGAGCAGCACGTTCACCTTGAGCAGCGAGTGCACCGAGCTGCCCCCGCGCGCCAGCACCTCGCGCAGCACCACCATGGCCTGCTCGAACTGGGCACCGAAATCGCCCTCGTCGATGCGCCCGTCGTCGTAGTAGCCCGGCGTTCCGGACACGAACAGCAGGCTGCCGAAGCGGGTGGCAGCGGACAAGGGGGGCGTGGTGAAGCGCCCGCCGGGCGCGAGGTGTTTTATGGAGTTCATATGAGAAAAAGCAGAAGAGAAAAAGTGACGGCCAGCTCAGGAGCCCCCTCAGGCATGCAGCCGCTGGGTCTCGGTCGGCGTCTCGCCGAACTGGCGCCGGTACTGCGCCGCGAAATGGCCCGGGTGGTGAAAGCCCCAGCGCTGCGCCACGTCGGCAACGCCATCCGCCCCGCGCAGCAGGTCCCGGCGCACGGCGGCCAGCCGTGCCTCGCGCGCATAGGCGGCCGGCGTGGTCTGGCGAAAGCTGCGAAACCCATCGAACAGGGCGCGCACGCTCACCCCCGCATGGCGTGCGATCAGCGCCGTGCCCAAGGGCTGCTGCAGGTGGGCGTGGATGAACTCCTCGGCCCGGCGCACATGCCGGGGCGCTATGGCCCGTGCAGGGCGCGCCAGCGCCTCGCGAAAATTGTGGGGCTGGGCCATCAGCAGGGTGGACAGCACCATGCGCTCCATGGCCTCGACCGCAGGCGCGGGGAAGTCCACCAGCGTGCTGCGCTGCATCACCTCCAGCGCCGCCGCCACAGGCTCCCACGCAGCCCAGGCCTGCGAGCCGCGCGCCATGGTCGGCTCGAACTGCAGCGCGCCTTCGGGCCGGTGGCCCAGAAATTCCTCGAGGTAGCACCTCATCCGCGGCATGGCGATGCGCAGCACCAGCATCTCGAGTTCGGAACTGCAATAGACCTGGCCCACACGCTGCACGTCGATCAGCGCATAGTGGTCCGCATCCATGGCCGTGTTGGCACGGCTGTACGACACCCGCCCGGCGCCCCTGCGCGGCATCTGCAGCAGCAGCACGTCGGCCCGCGCCTCAGGGTGCACCGTAACCTGCGCGCCATAGGCCAGAGCGCTCACCGAGACATCGGGCGTGAGCGAACGGATCGAGAACCGCAGTCGCATCTCGTGGCCGCGCGGCACCTCCACCCGGTGGCGCGACCACTCGCGGTTCAGTATCTGCGCGCCCTCCGCCAGGGAACTGCTCTGGTAGGTGCGATGTTGCATGGCCACTCACTCCCGCGATACGGGGGCCGGCATGGCGCCAACCCTCTGCAGTGCATTCTAGGGTTCGCGTCGCCGCGATGCGGCCGGCGATCAGCGGTCAAGGCCGGATTCCGGCAGCAATGCACTGGCGGGTCGACCCCGGTGCCAGCAGCCCGGCAAAAGAAAAAGCCCCGAGCTATGGTTTAGATAGCATCGGGGCTTTGTCAGTGGCGGAGAGGGTGGGATTCGAACCCACGGTAGTGTTGCCACTACGCCTGATTTCGAGTGAGGCGCGCGCACCACGCATTCCATGCAAAGCCCCGTGTTTATTGGGCCTGATGCTATCTATTTTTACGCAGGTAGTGCATGGAATGCGTCTAGTGTGGCAAGGTTTCCCCACACAAAGAGGCTCGCTTTATCGAGGCACGATGCCCCGGCGCTCGCCTTCCTTGATCAGCTCCCGGAGAAGGTGCTTTGCTTGCAACTCAGGCACTGGGCCGGGAGTTGCACTCTTTCGGCCAAGCGGTACAGATACCACCGTCACAAGGCCATCGGCCTCAAAATAGTGAGCTTTGTGGCCATCGATCTCTATGTCATGGCGCATGGGGGGATTCTTCGGCATTGGCACTCCTGCTGCTGCCGGATTATCGGATGCCCGCGCAGCTCAGCCTTCGGGATCGGCGTCAGTGATCGAAGTGATGCGAAAACCTAGTTCGCCCAGCCGCTCCTCTCGCCCAGCGCCTCGGCGTCCCGACTGCACCAGCGCCCATTCCTTTTGCGCCTCAATGACCAGCCGCCCTGCCAGCTCCTCGCGACTCGGAATTCCCGGGTACACCTCTGAAATTTGAATTTGCTTGCCTTTTTCGTTTTGGGCGGTGGCTGTCCAAAGTCGTCTGATCATGAAGTGCTCCTGATTGAGGACTCAGCATACCCCGCCTGGCCTGCCAGCCGCCTCGTTTGTGCCCTGGTACGCACACCTGGCGTCCGCCCAACAAAAAACCCCAAGCAATCTAAGATCACTTGGGGTTCATGTTTAGAGCCAGCGGGGGGATCGAATCGAGGGTGGGCGCGGCTCAGATGCTGAATGAGCGGTGAGGATGTGGCTTATCCGACCAAGAGAACTACTTTGGTGCCTTTGCTGCGCCTGACTTGACCGCAGGGGGTGGCGGCGCCAAGACTGACAGCCCAAGCATCAGCGGTCCGTATGGCTGCCTGCCCGTGATCCAAAGCACGTTCTCCCGAATTGCTCCAAAAAGAACGTTATGGGCAGTGATGAGGACCCCTCGACGCGCTGTGGCCTCGTCAAGTGTTTCATCGGTAGCAAGGAAGGCGACCGCCTCCATTTCGACGTGGTAGGGCCATGCTGGATCTTTCTCAGCATTGACCACCGTCCTCATCATTGCGGTCCACTTCCGGCCTGTGTCGTCGGTCGGATGGATCTCGATATGGTTCGCGATCTCCCCACTGTCTTTGGTCTCCGACTCGATGTGATTCGGAACCGCAGAAACAGAGCACTTTGTGAAGAACAGAGTCTCCAAATCGACTGGGTGCTTGCTGTCGCTCATGCAGCCCAACGATACTCGTTTGCAAACGACGCGTCGTTCCTCGCAGCGGGGAAGTCGATCACAGTAGCGGTGGGTCTCGCAACAAGAATTTGCTGACCGGACCTCTTACCGAGCACGTGCTTTGAATCTTCGAACTTCCAACTGAACGAATCCGCCTTTACGTCAACGACCTTTACTTCAAGGCGACCGCCAGTGACGCGAGCAAGCTTCACCATGCTTTCGATGGTCACATTTGAATCGCCTCGGAAGACCTTACTCACATATGCCGCGCTTGTGCCGAGCTTCTCAGCAACAGCTCTGTAGGAGAGGCCTGCGGCCTTCCGTTGCTGCTCTAGACTGGCTGCAAAACCAATCTTCGCTGCCTCTACCCAATACCCATCAGTGGCTCGTGCCTTGTCGACAAATCCTTTGAGGGCGTTGCTAATCTTCATTGATGATCTCCAGTGTGTCCAACTTAACTGCGGTCTCGTAGTCGTCTCTCAAGGTTGCAGCTGCTTTAACTGACCCTTTGTCAGCTTTTGCGCCGTTCTTGCGCACCCCGCTGGTGCATACAGCGATTTGCCCATTGCTACCCTTGAAGAAAAAGAGCCTCAGCGGCCCCTTGATAAATTCGTATACCTTGTCCTTTTTGCTGGCTTCGTGATGCCACGCAGCGGGCGCCTTGTCGCCAAGCCAGCTCTTGCAGCGTCCGTTGTCGCCTCTCCGTGGAGCAGGAAATTTTCCGCTGCGCACTGGTCGCCGTCTACGATACCGACAACCTGATACTGGCCTTCGAACAGAATTTTGACTTGCAATCTTAACCTATAGGTTAACCCTGCGCAGAGTGCGGGGCAATGGATGTTTGACATTGCAGCCACCGAAAACTGGTTCGGCGTGTGCATTTGGTCACAATTTCGGGAATGCTACCGCGAAGTGAAAAAGCCTACCAGACAACTTTTGCGCCATTCGGTTCACAGCCACTCGCGACTCGCGTCCTACTTGGCGCGAAACCAAATCACTCGGGCCCAGTCAACGGCTGATGTGCGCTTTCTCGCTTAGCTCTTGAACTGCCCGTGCAGCGCCATCAGTCGCTGCGCCAGCCCCTCGGGGTCGATCCGCATATTGCTGGGCGTGCAGGTGCCGGCGCAGACGTGCTCATACCAGACGTGATAGCCGGACAGGTCGGGCAGCGCATGGCCTGCGGCCTCGCGGATGGCGGCGCCGATGCTGATGGTGTCGAAGGTGCCTAGCTCCTCACGCCCTTCCATGA
>JAZKEE010000129.1:4476-9092 GCA_040387235.1 Pseudomonadota bacterium | reverse complement strand
GCGACGCAAAAGAAAGTAGGTGCGCCGCCGGGCGCACACCCCGGCCTCCGCCCTCAACACAAGCAAGCCGCAACCACCACCCAACACGCGATGCAGCTCGCGCCATGGTACGCCGCGCAGCGAAGGATCTCTTCCACCTGAGGTGACATGATCTCCCAATGCAGGGGTCAATCAAAACCCCAGCGACACGCCAATGCAAACTCACCGAAAATACCCCTCTGGCGCTGTTCGCAGCGGCCAACGAACGACGACGAAAGCCCCCTGACCATGACCCTCACCCACTGGCTCCTCTTCTGCGGCGTCTCCCTGCTGATGTGCTTCACCCCCGGCCCGGCCGTGCTGCTGGCCGTGTCCAATTCGATGGACGTCGGCGCCCGGCGCACAGCCTTCAGCTCGGTGGGCAGCTCGGCCGGCATCTACGTGGTCTCGGGCCTGGCGATGATCGGCATGGGCGCCATCCTCAGCATGTCGGCCAACGCCTTCCTGGTGATGAAGGTGGTCGGCGCGATGTACCTGATCTGGCTCGGCGTCAAGCGCTGGCGCAGCAACGACGCGCTGATCAGCAGCGATGCCGGCCAGGCCCCCACGGATCGGCGCGAGCGCAAGAACTGGCAGCTGGTGGCGCAGGGCATGGGCGTGTCGCTCACCAACCCCAAAGCCATTCTGTTCTTCTCGGCCCTGTTCCCGCAGTTCATCGTGCCGGGCCAGCCGCTGTTCACGCAGTACCTGCTGCTGACCACGACCTTCGCCGTCTGCGCGCTGATCTCGCACGCCTTCTACGTGGCGCTGATCTCGCTGGTCAAGCGCCACGTGGTGGCGCGCGCCAAGCTGTTCAACCGCTTGGTGGGCGGCACCTTCATCGCGCTGGGGCTGGGCCTGCTGAACACGCGGCACAAGCTGGGCTGAGCTCCGGCCTTCGTCACGCGCCCGCCAGCGCCACCGCATCGGCCCCCGCCGGCAGGCGCATCGGCGCCGCCGCATCCGTCACCGCGCGCCACACCGCCTCGGCCACATCCTGCGCATGGGTGACCGGCGTGGCCATGTCGCGCACGGCGGCAAATACGCGGTCGCGAAAATCGGCATAGGCCTCGGGCACGCTCCCCTCCATGCGCGGGCGGGCGTTGTCGCCAAAACTGGTGCTGGGCGCGCGGCCGGGCAGCACCAGGCGGGCACGCACGTTGAAGGGGGCCAGCTCCAGCGCCAGCGACTCGGTGAAGGCGTTCACCGCCGCCTTGCTGCCGGTGTAGACGGACAGCAGCGGCAGCGGCAGCAACGTGACGCTGGACGTGACGTTGACCACCACGCCCGCGCGGCGCTCGCGCATCTGCGGCAGCACGGCCTGGGTCATGGCGATGGTGCCGAGCACGTTGGTCTCGAACACCTCGCGCGCATGGGCCATGGCGATGCCTTCGAGCGGGGCCAGCAGGCCGATGCCGGCGTTGTTGACCAGCGCATCGATGGGGCCGGCCTCGGCAATGCAGCGGCGGATGCTGTCGGCATCGGCCACGTCGAGCGGCAGCACGCGCAGGCGGTCCGATGGGGGCAGCAGGCCTTCGCGCGGGGTGCGCATGGTGGCGATGACGCGCCAGCCCTGGGCCAGAAAGAAGTGCGCCGTCGCAAGGCCAAAGCCCGACGAGCAGCCGGTGATCAGCACGGTGGATGGGTTGGTGGTGGTGGTAGCAGGCATGGGGCAAAGGCTCCGTTGGGTTGACGATGCCTGGATGGTAGGAACGCCGATCTGGATTGAATACACTCACGCGTCCATCATTTTGTCGAGAGAGTCCACCTCCCATGAGCACCCCGGCCGTCGATCCCCTGGCGGAAGTCGTCTCGCTGCTGCGGCCCGCCGCGCCGTTCTCCAAGCTGGTGGTGGCATCGGCCCCCTGGGCCGTGCGCCGCAGCGAGACGGGGCGTCCGTTCTACTTCGTGGTGCTCGAAGGCAGTTGCCACCTCACGGTGGACGGCCCCACGCGCAGCGACACCCTCACGCTGCACCAGGGCGACTTTGCGCTGATACCCGCCGCGCGCAGCTTTGCCACCAGCAGCCTGGACCGGGACCCGCCGCGCGAGGGCGAGGCCGTCACCACCCCCATCGCCCCCATGCCAGGCGGTGCGCGCGTGGGCGACCCTGATGGCGCAGTGGATGTGCGCATGCTGGTGGGCCACTGCGTGTTCGAGTCGCCCGACGCGGCCCTGCTGGTGCCGCTGCTGCCGCAATGGCTGCACGTGCGCGGCGAGCGCCGCCTGGCCACCCTGGTGGAGCTGGTGGGCGACGAGTCGCGCAGCGACCGGCCCGCGCGCGAGATCGTGATGGCGCGGCTGCTCGAAGTGCTGCTGATCGAAGCGCTGCGCTCGTCGGCCCGCACCATGGCCGCGCCAGGGCTGGTGCGCGGCCTGGCCGACGCACAGCTGGCAGTGGCCCTGCGCCACATGCACGAGCGCCCGGCGCAGCCATGGACCATTGCCCAGCTCGCGCAGGAGGCCGCCATGTCGCGCAGCGCCTTCTTCGGCCGCTTTCACCGCGCCGTGGGCATCGCCCCCATGGAATACCTGCTGGCCTGGCGCATGGCGCTGGCCCGGCAGATGCTGCGGCGCGGCATGCTGGCAATGGCCGAGATCGCCGAGAGCGTGGGCTACAGCTCGGTCAGCACCTTCGGCGTGGCCTTCACGCGGCACGTGGGCATGCCGCCAGGGCGGTATGCCAAGGGGGCAGCCGGCGTGGCATAGACGGCAAGCCATGCTCGAATTCCCTTAGCTGCAGAACGGGGATGGCTCCTAAAATGGAAGCTTCTGCCAGAAGGCCCGCGGGATACGCGCTCCACGGGTTGCCGCTGCCGGGCAGAGCCATCCCCACCGCAGGGAGGAACCACCACCATGTCCGCCGCCCTCTTCGCCGCCATGTTCTTCACGGTGGCCCTGCTGGTCACCACCGCCTACTTCATCATGGGGTCCCTCCCGCTGCTGGTGCTCAAGCACGACACGCCGCTCGATGCGCGCTTCGTGCGCGGCTTTTTCAACCTGTACTACCGGGCCGCGCTGGTGACGGCCACCGCCACCGCGATCAGCTTTGCAGCCGCAGGCCGCCCGGGCATCGCAGCGGGTGCAGCGGCGCTGGCTGTGCTGTCCATCGTGCTGCGCCGCCAGGTCATCCCCAAAATGGATGCGCTGGGCGCGCAGATCCAGTCGTCGGCCGACTACACCCACGCCATCCCGGGCTTTCGCAGGACGCATGTCACGGCCATCGCGATCAATCTGGCGCAGTTGGTGGTGATCGTGTGGACGCTGATTGCGTTCAGCAAGTAGCGCGGCTCACGCGCCCGTTGCCCAACCGGCTCCCGGTGGTCCACTGCCACGCCAGGTTCTGCCAGCAATTTTCCTGTCTTCGTGCAAAGCGGTTCGCGATACATTAAGTAACCACTTCAACCACGCCAACCAGACTGCTGCGCCATGAATCAAAAACGGCTTCTCACTTCCTTCCTTCTAACCCTTGTGCTCGTGTTTCTTGCCGGCTGCGCAAATGTTCAGACACAGGTGATGACCGGCAGCGACCTCAAAAGCTACAAGCGTGTTCACGTGGAAGCACTGGCGAAAGACGAATTCCAGGTTTATGGGGCATTGGTTGTCGAATTCGCGGACATGGGAATGCAGGTTGTCGCCACGCCGTTCAAGGACCCCGAGGACACCGACCTGCTCGTCAAATACACCTACACCTCCGGCTGGGACATGGCGCGTTACCTGCAGTCGGTTCAGTTTCAAATGATCGACGCAAAGACCGGCCGCGTTGTTGCGGTCCAATCGTTCGCATCCCGGGGTATTTGGCTCGGCGTTCGAGACGGGCGCCTCAAGACTGCGTTCAACGAAATGCGGGCCAAGAATGGCTACCCTCCAAGCAGACAATTCCCTTGATCGGTCGTTTGAGAATCAGCCGTGCCGCGAAGCCTGAAGGCCCTTTTCCCTTCATGAGTCGTCTGCAGGACTCGGCACTTGCCGCTGGCGCAGGCGATGCAGTGGAGGAATCACGCGCCTGCATGGCAACGCATTGATCCTGATACCGGAGCACAGATGGCAGCCGTAGTCGTAGACCCCTCCAGGGTGCATGAATTCGCCGACGCCCAGGCGTTCTACACCTGGCTGGGCCGCCACCATGACCAGGAAACCGAGGTCTGGATCAAGATCCACAAGGTGGCTTCGGGCCGGCCCTCCATCACCCCCAAGGAAGCCATCGACGTGGTGCTGTGCTGGGGCTGGATCGACGCCATCCGCAAGGGGCTCGACGACACGAGCTACCTGCAGCGCTACACCCCGCGCGGCAGGAAGAGCGTGTGGAGCAAGATCAACGTCGACAACGTGGCGCGCCTGGTCAAGGCAAAACGCATGACGCCGCATGGCCTGGCGCACGTGAAGGCGGCCCAGGCCGATGGCCGCTGGGACCGGGCCTACGGCAGTGGCAAGAATCTGAAGGTCCCCGACGACCTGCAGGCCGCCATCGACGCCAACCCGAAGGCCCGCACGATGCTGGCGACACTGACCGAGCAGAACCGCTTTGCGATTGCGTTCCGGGTGCACAACCTGAAGACCGAGGCGGGGCGCAAGAAGAAGATCGAGACCTTGGTCGC
>JAZKEE010000129.1:0-4376 GCA_040387235.1 Pseudomonadota bacterium | reverse complement strand
TCGCGCGCCCTCCCCCTTGCGGCCTGCGTGTCGCGCACCGGCGGCAGCCCGAACAGCCGCCCATACTCGCGCGTGAACTGGGGCACGCTCTCGTAGCCCACGGCAAAGGCCGCGCTGCTGGCGCTGGCGCCCTCCGACAGCATGAGCCGGCGCGCTTCGATCAGGCGCAGCTGCTTCTGGAACTGCAGGGGCGAGAGGGACGTGACGGCCCTGAAGTGCTGGTGGAAGGACGAGGGGCTCATGTCCGCCAGCGCGGCCAGGCTTTCCACCGGCAGGGGCTGGGCAAAATCGGTGCGCAGCACGGCCACGGCGCGGGCCACGCGCTGGGCGTGGCTGCCGGGCCAGCCCAGGCGGCGGATGGCGGCGCCGTGGCGGCCGGCCAGCAGCCAGTAGTGCAGCTCGCGCACCAGGGGGGCGTGCAGCAGGGGCACGGCCTCGGGCCGCTCCAGCAGGCGCATGAGGCGCAGGGCCACGTCGGCCACCTCGTCGTCGGTGGGGTCCACGCGCACGGGGGCATGGTCGCCCAGGGGCGCCGCGCCCATCTGGGCCGAGAGGTCGGCGATCACCGGCAGGTTCAGCTCCAGCGCGATCGACAGGTAGGGCGCTGCAGCGCTGGCGCGGGTGATCTGGCTCACCGTGGGCACGTCGGCGGTGATCAGCAGCGACTCGCCCACCGTGAACTCGAAGGTCTGCGGCCCCATGGCCACCTGCTTGCTGCCCTGCAGCACCAGGCACACCAGCGGGTGCGAGATGGCGTGCAGCAGCCCGCTGGGCTCGGTGGCGCGCACCACGGTCATGCCCGGGATCGGGGTGGGCATCACGCCGGGCTGGCGCACGTGGGCATCGGCATAGCGGCTCACGGCCTCGAAGAGCAAAGGTGACGTCATGCTGCCAAGCGTAACGCTTTGTAGGAGCTTTGGCACTGGTTTTGGAGAATCAGGCAAGAATTGAAGGGGTTTCGGCAACACTGCCGGGGGCTTGCGCCAGACACTGGATCCCGTCACACACAGGAGCCCAAGCATGACATCCACCACCACCGCAACCCCCACCATCACCCTCGTCACCGGCGCCAGCCGGGGCCTGGGCCGCAACACCGCGCTGAGCATTGCGCGCACCGGCGGCGACGTGGTCATCACCTACCACAGCAAGGCCGACGAAGCCCAGGCGGTGGTTGCCGAAATCACCGCCCTGGGGCGCAAGGCCGTGGCCCTGCAGCTGGACACGGGCAACGTGGCCAGCTTCGCGGCCTTCACCGAGCGCCTGCGCGCCGCCCTGCAGGCCACCTGGCAGCGCAGCACCATCGAACACCTGGTGAACAACGCCGGCCACGGCGACTACGCCGCGTTTGCCGAGACGAGCGAGGCCCAGTTCGACCGCCTGGTCGACGTGCACTTCAAGGGGGTGTTCTTCCTCACGCAGGCGCTGCTGCCGCTGATCGCCGACGGCGGGCGCATCGTGAACTTCTCCACCGGGCTCACGCGCCTGTCCCTGCCGGGCTATGCCGCCTATGCGGCAGCCAAGGGCGCCGTGGAGGTGCTCACGCGCTACCTGGCCAAGGAGCTGGGCGCGCGCGGCATCGCGGTGAACACGGTGGCACCCGGCGCCATCGAAACCGACTTCGGCGGCGGCGTGGTGCGCGACAACCCTGCGCTGAACCAGCAGCTCGCCCAGATGACGGCCCTGGGCCGCGTGGGCGTGCCCGACGACATCGGCCCCATGATGGCCGGGTTGCTGGCACCCGGCAACCGCTGGGTCACCGCCCAGCGCATCGAAGTCTCCGGCGGCCAAGCCCTTTGAGCACCAGGGCGGCAGCGGGCCGCCCTGGCCTGCCTCAGCGCATCTGGACGGAGCCAGACACGGTCACGACCACCTGCGCCTTGCCCGCCTCCACCGGCACGGCCGAGTCGGAGAAGGAGCTGGCCTTGGCCTCCATGGCCATCATGCGCGGGCGCGGTCCGGGGGACATTTCGTTGCTGTTCACGGCGACTTCGCGCAGGCTGTAGTTGGCAAAGCCAAAGCCCTTGGCCAGCTCGGCCGCGCGGGACTTGAACTGCTCGATGGCCTGGGTCTGGGCCTCGCCCTCGACCTTGGCGCGTGCCTCGCGCGACAGGGCAAACGCCACCTGGCTGATGGCCATGGTCTGCACCTTGCCGGCCGTGGTGGTGATGCGCGAGAAGTCACGCCCCTCCAGCACCAGCTCGGCGCGGCCCTGCCAGCCGTTGATCTTTCCATCCTTGGCATAGCGCGGGTACAGGCCGAAGGGGCCCGTGCGCACATCCAGCTGCCCGGGCTGGGCATTGCGCTTGGCCTCGGCCAGCGCGGCATCGAGGGCCTGCTTGAGCTGGGCCTGCACGGCGCTGGCGTCAGCGCCCTCCTTGCTCGTGGCAAGGGTGACCACCAGCAGGTCTTGCTGCGCCTCCACGGTGCCCGTGGCCGACAGTTGCACCACGTTGCGCAGCTCTTGCGGGGCGGTGGCCTGGGCCATGGCGGTGCCGGCGCAGGCCAGCAGGGCAGCGGTGGCAATCAGGCGGATGGCGATTGTTTTCATGGGGTAGACCTTCGTCGATAAAAGGGGCGCGGCCAGCAACCGGGCCACGCAGGCCGCCACCATAACCGCTGCGGCAACACCCCCGGTGAACCGGGGGTGGCAAGTGTGCGAAGCTCCGCAAAACTTGTAACAGTTGGTCAAACTTGACCCCAAAAACCGAACTTTACGGCTCCAAGTGGTCAGAATCGGCTCTGTTACAAATTGGACTTGGGATCAACATGGCCACAACAACCAACCGCACCGACAAGATTCTCGTCGTGGACGACGACGCACGCATCCGTGACCTGCTGCGCCGCTACCTCACGCAGGAAGGCTTCGAGGTGATGGTCGCCGAAGACGGAAAGGCCCTGAACCGCCTGCTGCTGCGCGAAACCGTGGACCTCATCGTGCTCGACCTGATGATGCCCGGCGAAGACGGCCTGTCCATCTGCCGGCGCCTGCGCGCCGCCAACGACCGCACGCCCATCATCATGCTCACCGCCAAGGGCGAGGACGTGGACCGCATCGTGGGCCTGGAAGTGGGCGCCGACGACTACCTGGGCAAGCCCTTCAACCCCCGCGAGCTGCTGGCCCGCGTGCACGCCGTGCTGCGCCGCCGCCCTGCGCAAGAAGCGCCGGGCGCCCCCTCGGGCGACAACGAGGTGGTCAACTTCGGCCCCTTCACGTTCGACCTGGGCACGCGTGCCCTGCAGCGCAGCGGTGAAGAGCTGCCCCTGACCACCGGCGAGTTCGCCATGCTCAAGGCCCTGGTGCGCCACCCGCGCCAGCCGCTGTCGCGCGAAAAGCTGGCCCTCCTGGCCCGCGGCCGCGAGTTCGAGCCCTTTGACCGCAGCCTGGATGTGCAGGTCTCGCGCCTGCGCAAGCTGGTGGAGGTGGACGCTGCCGCGCCGCGCTACATCCAGACCGTGTGGGGCGTGGGCTACGTGTTCGTGCCGGACGGCACGAGCTGATAATCGAGGGATATGTCCATTTCCGGCGCCAAGGGGCGGTCTGCTGCACCGCGCCCTTCTCCCTCCGCGACCGCGCCGACCGATGCCACCAGCCCGGCCCCGCTCGAAGCGGTGCGCCTTGCGCGCGAGCAAAAGGCGCGCGTGGGGCTCAACCTCTTCTGGCGCACCTTCTTCCTGCTGGCATTGCTGCTGGTGGGCAGCATCCTGGCGTGGCTGCAGACGCTGCGCGCGCTCGAGTTCGAGCCGCGCACGCTGCACACCGCGCAGCAGATCGCCTCGCTGGTGAACCTGAGCCGCGCGGCACTGGTGCACTCGGACGCGATCGCGCGCGTCTCGCTCATCAAGACCATGGCCGACCAGGAGGGTGTGCGCATCCTCCCGCGCGAGCCCAAGGACCAGTTCGCCCTGCTCGACGGCACGGCCCTGGGCAACCGCCTGACGGATGAACTCACCCAGCGCCTGGGGCCCGACACCATCGTGGCCCAGAGCGTCAACGGCGAGCCCGGCCTGTGGGTGGGCTTCAACATCAATGGCGACCCCAACTGGCTGCTGATGGACCGCTCCCGCTTCAGCCCCGCGGGCGGGCGCACCTGGCTCATCTGGCTCATCACCGCGGGCGCGCTGTCGCTGGCGGGGGCCGCGGCCATTGCGCGGCTGATCAACCGGCCGCTCAAGCAGCTGTCGTACGCCGCCAACCGCGTGCGCGACGGCGACTTCGCCGCCAGCCACCTCGATGAAGAAGTGGTGACCAGCGAGATCCGCGAGGTGAACATCGGCTTCAACCGCATGGCGCAAAAGCTCGCCAAGCTCGAGCAGGACCGCGCGGTGATGCTGGCCGGCATCTCGCACGACCTGCGCACGCCGCTGGCGCGCCTGCG
>JAZKEE010000128.1:0-16027 GCA_040387235.1 Pseudomonadota bacterium | reverse complement strand
ACCCCTTTGTTGCAGGGCTGCACCGGCTGCAGACGATGTGGGTCTATGTGAGCCGTGGCACCGGCTATTGGGGGCCGCCGATGCGGCTTGGCGCGCCATCGGAGATCACGCTGATCAGGCTGGTGGCAGCGGCCTGAGGGCCTGGGCAACACCTTCTGCACCCCGCCCTGGACGGTGCGGCAGGGGCATCACACCGGCAAGGTGTCGAGGATGGATCGGTTGACCCGCAGGTGCTCCTCCAGGTGGGAGATGCGGGCATCGATCGCCGCCGTGGCATCGAGGACCTTGTCCGCGGGCAGTTGGAAGTTGTTGTAGACCCAGATCGGAACAGCAATGATGGCCACGGACCAGATGAGTGTGAAGAAGCCCCCCATGGAACCCCCCATGCCAGCCGCCGCCAACGGACCGAGAAACAAAACCACGCAGAAGGTGATCAGCGCGGCCTTGCGGCGGGCACGCATGGCGCGGTCCCCGCTCTTTCTTGCAACCGCCACGATGTCAGCCCTGGTCGATTGCGCTTCGGCGAGTTCCCGGGTCAGGCGCGGAATCGCCAGCTCCGCCGCTGTACGATCCGTTCCGCGCTGTACGGCCTTGAGGGCGGTTTCGATTTTTCGGGTCGCAATGACGCCGCCAGAACGCTCGATGATCTGCGCGGCCCCGCAGTAGCTGCATGTGAAGCGCTCGAGATCCTCCCCGATCTCCAGAGGGGCCAAGCAGTTTGCGCAGGACAGGTTCAACAAAGGCACGCAGGTCTCCTATTCATTTCGTCATTCAGTCAGGGCGCCGATCCCCGTAGTGGTGACTGAATGTAATCGGACTTTGTGTTCTCCGAGAGGCGGTTGAGTCACCCAAACCGGTGACCGAGAGACCCGCCAGACCGTGGTGCCTGGTCGCGCGGAGGTGATCCGCCGGCAGCCGTTTGGCGAATGAATGGCGCCATGCCATCGACCAAGTGACGGGGTGAGGGCATCACCCGATGGGGCGGTTGCAGGCACAGGCATGCGCCAGCCCATACCGGGGGCAGGCTCAGGGGGTGGCCAGGAAGAAATCCATAGGAATCAGCTCGACGCCCCATCCTCCCGCTTCACCCAGCGTGGCAGCCGGGTGCATCGCCGCCAGGCGCACCGCCTCATCACGGCTGTCCGCCTCGATGATGAACAGGCCGCCCACCATTTCCTTGGACTCGGTGTAGGGCCCGTCGCTGATCTGCGTCTTGCCGCCGCGCGGGCGCAGGCTGACCCAGTGCTCGGTATCCCCCAGTGACGCGGACACCAGCACCTTGCCCGTGGCGCGCATCTTCTGGTCCAGCGCGGGGCACTGGCTCACCAGGGCCTGCACGTCGGCGGGCGCCATGGCGGCGAATTTTTCAGCGGCGAAGTAGGCGAGGCCCAGGTATTTCATGGCGGAATCCTTTTGCAGATGGGTTGACTGATCCATTCTTTACGACGAAGCGGGCCACCGGAAATCGACACGATCCAAAAAACAATCTGCGGAACAATTCGCCGCTATGGCGCGTGGCAAACCATGGTTTCAGAGCAAGCCAAGGGCCTTGGCATTGATGGCGAGATCGATGGCAGCCCCCTGGTCGTCGCCATCGCCGATGAACCAGGCTGCGGACAGTCCCGTCCAGGCGACGATCCAGCGAACAAGGCGCGCGGGCTCCAGGCCCGTGGCGCTGAGAACGGTGTCCAGCCTGCTCTCCAGGCGGCCCGGCAGCGTGGCCAAAGGCCGGGCAGGATCGCTCAGATCGGGGTTGGTGAAGATGTTGGCATGGTCGAACGCGCGCTCTCCCACAAGGCCATGCGGGTCGATGGCCTGCCAGCCGCGCGTGCCGAAGTCGAGCACATTCTCATGGTGCAGATCGCCGTGCAGCGGTACCACCTCGCGCGGGTCTGCCAGCAGTTGGCAGGCGATGTCCGAGGCTGCGGCCAGTGCCGCATGGGCGTGTGATGGCCCAATGAGTGGCTGGAACCAGATTGCCAGCGGGTGCAGTTCGGGCAGCGGTTTGCTTCGCGGAGCATGCAGCCGGGAGGCCGTTGCGCAAAGAATGCGGCAGGCGTCGTCGTCTTTGCCAGACCACGCCATCTGCGCGAGATTCTGGCCCCCTGCCGCCCGCTCCATCAGCACAACTCCCTCGGCGGATGCGAAGACCTGGGCGGCACCCGCGCCCTCCCACCACGCCAGCAGGCGGTAGCCCGCCTGTTCGTCCGGGATGCGGGCGACTTTCAGCATGGCGGGCACATGGCCGTGCCGTACGGGCAGCACCCAGCTGGACCGCGTCGTCAGCAGTTCGCCATCGGGCAGCAGGGCCCAGCGTTCGAGCCATGCGGTGACATCCGGGGGGAGCGGAAAAGGTGCGGTCATGGATGTTGTCTGCAGCACAGGCTGCACAGTGGGTTGCCGTTTTCAACGGTTGATTTCTGCCGTGGATTTTGCGGCGCCATCGCGGTGATTATTCCGGGTCGGCTTGAGGAATATGGTGGACGGCGTTGAAATGCGGTTGCGCAATCACCCATATGGGCGAGTCGGGGGTTCGCCGTCTCACACTTGGAAACAAAGGCGCCGGGTAATGCCCTGCAGGTGTGACGCCGCGCACAGCGCTGCCCAGCACAACTTTGAACAATCAAGGCAATTACACGCAACCCGTTACGCCGTTCGCGTTTTGTGGCATTACCGCTTTTGTTCAGCCTGTGCAGATGATGAGGGCGCCGGTAATGGTGCAGAAGCGGGGCTTCTTGAAAAGGATCTGGACAATGACCTATCGGCTTTCCCATATTGCGCTTGCAGCGCTGACGACCTTCGGCACCTGCACCGCCATGGCCCAGGTGACGGCGATTGCAGCGATGGAGGGTGATTTGCCATCGAGCCGCTTCGTGGTGGACGTGACCCGCTTGCCCGCAGGCACGGGCGAGGACCGCTTGTGGTTTGCCATGCTGCACAACGGCCAGCTGTTCTTCGACAACGGCGTGTCGGGGTTTGCGCCATACCAGTGCCCGGGATCCTGCGATGCCCCTGCCTACCGGATCGTCTCTGCGGACACGCAGCAGATCCTGGTGCCTGGGTGGGACCTGCGCAACTTCGTGGGCGCCAGGCTCTATGTGGGGTGGGGGCGCTCGTTCAGCGAGATGGTGGACCGCACGCAGATCCTGGAAGTCCACACCGTGGCCGCTCCATCCACCGACCCGTGGACCATCGCCTACAGCGGCCTTTACTACTGCGCCGACTCAGCAAGCGCGCCGGGCTTCTTCGCCAAGGCGGAAGTGGGCGCTGCAGGCGCCAACATCACCCTGACGCAGGCCAAGAATCAGTTCCGTTCGAACACCAGGTGGTACGGCGTTCCGGTCAAGCCCATGGAGTCGCTGAACAAGGTGACCCAGCTGCCGGACTCCCTCCAGTTCTTCGACGCATGGCCGGGTGTCCGTGCGACTTTCATGCCGCCCGGCAATGTCAGCGCCAAGGCCCGGATGACGCTCTACTTCTCGGGTGCCCCGTGGGTGTTGGCCCAGTACGGTGAGAACTGCGAGAAGCTCTGATGCATTCGCGCAGATATTGTCCTGGCAGATGGCCGGGCATATTTTTTCGAGAAGGAGTTGGACCATGACCTATCGGTTTTCCCATATCGCGCTGGCAGCGCTCACGGCATTCGGCGCCACCACTTCCATGGCTGAAGTGACCGCGGTGGCCGCCATGGACGGCGATCTGCAAAGCAGCCGCGTGGCGGTGAACGTGCGCGGCGTTCCCACCGGGGCAGAGGGCTACAAGCTGTGGCTCGCCGTGTTGCACAACAGCCAGCTGTACTTTCATGGCGAGGCGGGTTTTGTCCCTTTTCAATGCCCAGGGTCTTGCGACGCGCCGGCCTACCAGCCCGCTGTGGCCGATCCGCAGCTTGTCGCCGTGCGCAACCTGGACGCGCGTGGCCTGATCGGTGCCAAGGTCTATGTGGGCTGGGGACGCTCGTTTGCAGAAATGGTGGACAGCGGGCAGATCCGCGAAGTCCTTACGGTAGCCGCTCCGTCGACCGACCCTTTGTCATTGGCCTACAGCGGCATTTACAACTGCCGAGCTACCTACGCCATCACCGCAACGTCTACTGGTCAGGACATAAAGGGCCCGGACTGGAGTGCCAAGATCAACGTCACGCCGACTGGGGCCACGATTGACGTGAGTGGGGCTAAAGATCGGTATGGTTCGAGCTTTGGAGCCCGATGGTGGCCTGCGGTGCCGAGGACTCCCCTCCTCACGCTTCCTCCCGGCCGCGCTGATCACCCCGACACTCCTGCTGGAGCCTCGCGATACAGCGACGTGGGGGAATACGATTTTTACGCTAGCGCAGTTTTCGTGCCCGCGGTCGGCCCTGATGCCGCTGGATCCCCAGCTCGCATGGACCTCGGTCTCAGCCGTTGGTACAGCGTCTTCCGCGAGTCCTGCGACAAGATCTGATCTGTCGCGAAGCTGGGTTGCACCCGGCAGGCTGGCCAGGGACAGGCATGTCACCCCAGGAAGAAATCCATCGACACCAACTCCACGCTGGGGCGTTTCACGGTGTGGCAGATGGGCGGCATGCGGTACGCGACCAGCATGCCGCTGAGGTTGCGCAGCCCGATGCAATCCAGGCCGCTGACCCGTGACCGACCCCGAGAGGTCGGCCACGGTCTGTGCTGCTCCGGGCTCGCAAGTACGCCGCGAGAGCGCTACCGGAGGTAGCCCGGGCCAGTTGGTGGGCTTGCACCCTGCGCAGGCTAGCCCTGGCTACACCTTACGGCAGGACGGACCAACCGCGCCATGCGCCCAACGACGCGGCGATGGCGTGGGCGATCTCCAGGTGCTTGGCTGGTTTGGGGTGCATGCCATCGCCAGTGGTGCCGGGGTCCATCACGACGGGAGGGCGGTAATAGATGAGCTTGGCCGCGCCGGGGTACTGCGAGTTGATCTGCGCCACGACGGCTTCCCGGACTACCTGCAGGTTGGTGCAGCGGAGTTTCCAGGCTTGGATGTCCGCCGGGCTGTAGTCATCTTTATTCACGTCTTCCTCCACGACGACAGGGGCTTGCATGATGGCAATCTTGCGGCCGGAGGCTGCGGCGGTTTGGCCGTAGAGAGCCATCAGGTATGCCACAGGAGATTGGGACATGTCGGTGGTCGCACCCTGGATGAACGAGTCCGGGTCATTGCCACCCAGATGGAGCACGATGGTGTCCGCCTGGATCAACTCCGTGTGTTGGGGCATGGTGAGTCCGCCCAGCCAGTTGGGAGACCCGTCGGAGAACTGGCCGTTGTAGGCGTAGCCCATTTTTTGCCCGCCAAGTTGCTGGGCGTCATAGGTAACGCCGACCAGCTTGGCGCAGACGTTGGCGGCGAGGTTGATGCTGGGATCACCGGGGACGTTTCCGATGGAGTCGGTGTAGAAGGCGAGCTTGTTGGCGATGATGGGCATGGAGTTTCCTTCGGTTGATTGGGAGGGCGCGCGGGGCCTCCCGGGATGCATTGCACGCACATGGCCTTCGCGTTCTGCATGAGACGCGCGAGCCACATCCCCATCGTTCAAGATGGTTCCTGCGCCGCTGCTTGCGGCGATTGGTGTGGTGGTGGGTCAGGTCCGCCGCTGCACGGCGAACAACCGACCCCAGGGCTTCTGGCGCGCGATGCCTTCGCTCAGCGCGCCCGCCTGGCTGGTGTTTTCAGGCGCCTGGCGCACGCGGTGACCACCGCCAGGGGTGGTGCGGCCGACCATGGGGCACCGCTTCACGAAGTCGACCATGGGGCTGTTGAACGCGGATGCTGTGGTTGCCCAGGTCGGCGCGGTGGTCGAACGGATGCGTGCCACCGCGCGCTGGGGCCAGGCCGCATGCATGGGCGACCGGGGCGCTGGCCTTGGCCAGCAGGAACAGGGCAGGGGTGCGGTGGAAGACCACGAAGCCGTTGGCGCCGACGCGAACCATCTCGTGGCCGCGCCGCGCGCAGGCGCTGCCTGGCACCGCGTGCGCGTTGTCGAAATGGGCGCTGTCGAAATGGACGCTGATGGGGTGCCGGGCGATGGCGTCCGCCTGTTCGGCGTCAGGGACTTCGGTCCAACGGGTGTGGACGGACCCGCTGCCCGAGCAGATGGTGGATCCAACCGTGAATTTCGCCACCTCGACGGCCGCCGTCAGGCAGGGGCGGGTCGGGCGAGCGGTCTCGAAACAGGAAATCGACGTTGGCATTTTTTCACTCCACTACCGTGTTGGCATTGGAGTGAATTAAAGCATGCTTGCTTTTGATAGTCAAGCATTCTTGATTAATGGGTCAGCTTTCGATGAGGGCATCTGGCGGCACACCGCCTCCGACCCGATGGATGTCCTCGATCTCGTCGCGCTGGATGGTTGCGGGCTCGTACCCATCGTTGATGCTGACCAGTTGAATTTCGTCGTCGTGGATGCGGTTGAGCTGCTTGAGCAGCTTGCGGCCATCCTTGAGCTTTACCACCACGTCGTTGCCTGGCTGCGCCTCGATGGAAGGCGTGACCACGATGAACTCGCGCGCCCGGTAGCGTGGGTGCATCGATTCGCCCTTGACCCGCAAGGCGTAGGCCTTCGGGTCCTTGGTCCAGTACTGGACAAAGCCCTCTCCATGCCCCACGGGGTATTGCATTTCCTCCAAAAAGCCATCCGTGCCACCCTTGACGTGCCCCACGACGGGGATGAGGCGGGATGTCCCCAGGGCCGGGGCGGCGGCCACGTTGGACATGTTCATCTGGCCCTGACCGGTGGCCAGCCAGTCCGAACTGACACCAAGAATGCGCGCGGCCTTCGAATTGTTCTCGGCGCTGAGCGACCGTGTAGCGCCCTTCAAGACTTCGCCGATGGCCTGGGCGGAAACCCCCAATTCGCGTGCCAACTGGGGGCGCGAGAGCTTGGATTGATCAAGGGCGAGTTGGAAGCGTTCGGCGTAGGTCATCAAGCAAGCTTACAAGAATGCTTGTCAAGAATGATGGATATATATCATCAAGTATGCTTTATTTTGCATGCCTGGCACAACAATCCTCCAGCATTGGGGGCGCTGCAGAGGTCGCCCACCCGGCAGCCGCGAGCACTCTGAGGTCGCACATGGCGGGAAAGGCCAGGGAAAGGGTCTCCCGTCGCCGCAGCCAACGCCGGGCATCCGGCCAGCCCGACCGGCGATCCCGGTGCAAAGCCCAGGATGGAGCTCAGGCCCAACACCGAGATGGGGTTCATGTCGTATGTCGATAGCTGCATGAAGCTCTGAGCCAAGGCGATGTCCTGAAGAAGGTGGTCGACACCGGTGCTTTGCGGCCGCGGGTTAAACTCGCGCCATCGCTCCGGGGTGCACGCAAGTGCTGAGATCCACACCCGAGAACTTGAACCGGGTAATTCCGGCGGAAGAAGAGCTTTCACCCTCCCGATGCGGGCGCATTTTGCTGCGCAGTGCCGTCGATGGTCTGGGTGACCTCGGAGCATCCTGTCAGAGACAACACAAGGACGCTCGCTCATGGACAAGCCCACTGCGCTGGTGGCAGACCTCCTCGACTTCATTGCGATGGATGGCTGCTCGGACGAGCAGTTCGACCAGATGGCCCTGCGCCTGTTCGCGCACCAGTTTGCCGCCAACCAGCCGTTCCAGAGTTTTTGCCGGCTGCGCGGCGTCAACGTGCGCAGCGTGAAATCGTGGGCAGACATCCCTGCCGTGCCCATCGACGCCTTCAAGGCCATGCCGCTGCGCTGCGAGGCACCGGCCGCAAGCGACCGCATCTTCATGACCAGCGGCACCACGCGCGGCGGCAGCACGCGCGGGCAGCACTTCCACCCGCTGCTCGATGTGTACGACCTGTCGATGGCGCGCAACTTCGCGCAGCGCTTCATGCGCGGTGCGCAGCGCATGCCCATGGGCATCTTGTTCCCCGACGAGGTGGCGATGCCCAATTCCTCGCTGGCGCACTACCTGGATTTGGCCAAGTCGGCTTTCGGCAGAAGTGGTGCCAGCCAGACCTTCGTCACGCCGCAGGGCATGGACCTCGACGGGCTGTGGGCGGCATTGGAAGCGGCCGAGCGCAGCGGTGAGCCCTATGCGCTGCTGGGCGCGAGCTTCAGCTTCGTGCACGTGATCGACGCCTTGCGCCAGCAGGGCCGCACCTTCCAGCTGCCGCCGGGCAGCCGCATCCTGGACACCGGCGGCTACAAGGGGCAGTCGCGCGAGCTGCCGCTCGATGCCTTCTACAGCGAGCTGTCGCAGGCGCTCGGCGTGCCGCGCACGCACTGCACCAACATGTATGGCATGACGGAGCTGAGCACACAGTTCTACGACGATGGCAATGCCGTCGTGCCCTCGGTCAAGTCGGGGCCGCACTGGATCCGTTCGCGCCTGGTCGACCCGGTCACGGGGCGCACCGTGCCTGCGGGCGAGCGCGGCATCCTGGTGCACTGCGACCTGGCCAACTTCAACTCGGTCACCACCATCCTCACGGAGGACGTGGGCCTGGACGCCGAGGGCGGCTTTTTGCTGCTGGGCCGCGCCGAGGGCGTCGAGGCCAAGGGCTGCTCGCTGGCGGTCGAGGAGTTCGTGCGGGCCACCGCGGCATGACCGCTGCGCGTATCCGGGCAGGCTACCTGCCGGGGCTTGATGCTGCCCAGGTCGAGTGGCAGGTGCTGCGCTTTGCGCAGAGCGGCCAGGCGCGGGAGGTGCTCGACGTTGAAGTGCCGGTCTTGTCCGCCGCGCAGATGGATGCGCTCGCAGCGCGCGTGCGGCAGGCCAGCGCCCGGCACCTGAAAACCATGGCGGTGTCGGAGATCATTGCCGTCATCGACCAGGCCATCGCCCGCCTGCTGGACCGGAGCGACCCCTACCGCCAGCAGGCCGAGGCGTATCTGCCCGTGGTCAGCGGCTACGACAGCGACATGGTGCGGCTGGGCCTCACGGGCTTCTTCAAGACCTTTCGCGCAGCGCAGCTGCACCGCTTCGTGGCGGAGGACTTTGCCAACCCCCAGCTGCTCGACGGCTTTCAGCCCACGCCCAAGGGCGGCGCGGTGCGCGCCTTCGGCCCTGATCTGCTGGTGCACAACTGGGCTGGCAACGTGCCCGCGCTGGCGCTGTGGAGCATGGTCTGCGGCCTGCTGGTCAAGGCCGGCAACATCGGCAAGCTGCCCAGTGCCGAGCCCTTGTTCGCGGGCTGGTTTGCACACCTGCTGGCCGAGGTGCACCCGCCCATTGCCGATTGTTTTGCCGTGGTCTGGTGGCGCGGCGCGGGGGAGGATGGTGCATCGGGCGGCGCCTCGGCCCTCTATGCCCAGGCCGACACGGTGCTGGCCTATGGCGGCAACGAGGCGCTGGACGCGATTCGGCAGCGCCTGCCGGTGACCACGCGGTTCTTGCCCCATGGTCACAAGCTGGGCTTTGGCATGGTCAGCGCCGCGGCGCTCGATACGCTGAAGGCGGCATCGATCGCGCGTCTGGCCGCGTGGGACGTGATGCGCTACGACCAGCAGGGCTGCTATTCGCCGCATGTCTTTTATGTGCAGCGGGGCGGGGCGGTATCGCCGCACGCCTTTGCCGGCTACCTGGCCGGCGAGCTGGCCAACCTGCACCGGCGCTTTCCGCGCCGGCCGCTGGCGGTGGAGGATTCCGCCGCCGTGGCCAAGTGGCAGCAGGCGGTGGAATGGAAGGCGCTGTCTGCCAGTGCCTGCGAGACTGCGGACCAGTTGATCGGTGCCCCTTCTGCCGGCTGGAGCGTGGCCTACAGCGACACGCTGCAGCCCTTTGCCCCCACCGCGATGCAGCGCACCATCCAGGTGGTGGGTGTGGATGCGCTGGACGATGTGGTGCCCGTGGTGGCGCCGCACAGCCGCTTTCTGCAGACCGCCGGGGTGGCCGCTGCGCCGGCGGAGCTGTTCCGCCTGGCCGGGCTGCTGGGCGCGGTGGGTGTCACCCGCATCAGTGCCATCGGCGCCATGAGCGCGCCCGAGGCCGGCTGGCACCACGATGGCCGCTTCAACCTGCTCGACCTGGTGCGCATGACCGAGATCGAGCAGTCCGCCGAACTGGCTGCCGAGCCGTTTGCTCCCTATGCAGACTGAAGGCCGGCCATGAGCTTTCTTGCGATGGAGCAGCTGGTCTTCACCTACCCGGGCCGGCCGCCCGTGGTGGACGGCATCGACTGGCACATGCAGGCTGGTGAGTTCCACTGCCTGGTGGGGCGCAGCGGCTGTGGCAAGACCACGCTGCTGCAGCTCGCGGCCGGCCTGCTGCGCCCGCAGTCGGGCCGCGTGCTGCTGCAGGGGCAGGAGCTGCTGGCGCCGGGACCGCAACTGGGCTTCATGTTCCAGGCGCCGACACTGCTCGACTGGAAAAGCGCCATCGACAACGTGCTGCTGCCCGTGTCCCTGCAGCGCCGCCCAGGTGCGCCCGATGTGGAGCGGGCGCGAGCGCTGCTCGACCAGCTGGGCCTGGCCGGGCATGCGCAGCACTACCCGCGGCAGCTCTCTGGCGGGCAGCAAAGCCGCGTGGCGCTGGCGCGCGCGCTGGTGCTGGAGCCCGCGTTGCTGCTGCTCGACGAGCCCTTTGCCGCACTCGACGCCATCACCCGCGCCGAGCTGCAGGACGACCTGCTGCGCACCTGCCGCCAGCACGGCACCACGGTGCTGTTCGTCACGCACGACATCCGCGAGGCGGTGTACCTGGGCGACCGCATCGCCGTGATGCATGCCGGCCGCATTGTGGACGACATCCGCATCGACCTGCCGGGCCCGCGCCAGCAGGCCATGCGCGACGAGGTGCCGTTCAACCGCTTGTGTGGGTGGGTGCGAAGAAGCATGGACGGGGTCGCCGCATGAAGCTGACGGCCTTGCAGGCCCGGCTCATCTCCGCTGCACTGCTGCTCATCCTGCTGGCGGCGTGGGAGCTCGCGGTGCGCCGCTCCGGGCTGTCGGCGCTGGTGCTGCCTGCGCCGTCCTCGGTGGCTGCCGCGCTGTGGAACGGTGTGGCCACCGGCTACTTCTGGCCCCATGTGCGGGCCACCCTGTCCGCGCTGCTGCTAGGGCTGGCGGGTGGCGGTGTGGCCGGCCTGCTGATGGGCATGGCCCTGGCCGAATCGAGTTTGCTCGAACGCGTGTTCAGGCCCTATGTGGTGGTCAGCCAGGTGGTGCCCAAGCTGGCGCTGGCGCCGCTGTTCGTGCTGTGGTTCGGCTTTGGCATCGCGCCCACGGCGCTGATCACGGGGCTGATCTGCTTTTTTCCGCTGATGGAGAACACGCTGACGGGCCTCAGGCATGTGGACCCGCAGCGGCTGCAACTGTTTCGCATGCTGGGCGCCACGCGCTGGCAGACGCTGCTGCGCCTCAAGCTGCCCGTGGGGCTGCCCTCCATCCTGGCGGGCCTGCGCATGGCCGTGGTGCTGGCGCTGGTGGGCGCCGTCGTCGGCGAATTCATCGGTGCCAGCCAGGGCCTGGGCGCCGTGGTCATCGCCTCGCAGGGAATGATGGACACCGCCCTGATGTTCGCCGCACTCTTTCTCATCGCCCTCATCGGGCTGGTGCTCTACCAGGCCACGCTGCTGCTGGAGCGCCGGCTTCTGACCCCTTACCTCGACAACCCTTGACTGCCATGAACCGCTTCACCCACCCCATGTCCCTCTCCCGCCGCACCGTGCTCGGCGCCTCCGCAGGCTTTGTCGCCTTGCCCTTCGCCGGCCTGGCCACTGCGCAGTCCAGGGGCAAGATCACCGTCGGCGGCTGGAGCAAGCCCATCAGCGAAATCACCAACCTGCTGGCCGAGCCGGACAAGGGCTTCTTCAAGGCCCAGGGCGTCGAGCTGGGCTACGCGCCCGGGGCCGGCGGTGGCGATGCCATCCGCAACATGCTCAGCGGCCAGGCCGATGTGGCGTTCACCGACCCCGGCTCCTTCTTCACGGCGCTGGACAAGGGTGAAAAGCTCACTGCCATCTACGACATCTATCCGCAGAACGTGTTCAACGTGGTTTCGCTCAAGTCCGCCAACATCCACAAGCCCGCAGACCTCAAGGGCAAGAAGATCGGCGTGTACAGCCTGGCCAGCGGCACGCGGCAGAACCTGCTGGTGATGCTGCACCAGGCGGGGCTCAAGGAGTCCGACGTGACCATCGTCGTCACCGGCCTGCTCAACTTCGCGCCGCTGCTGCAGGGCCAGGTCGACGCCACGGCCGCGACCGACACCGGCCTGGTGGTGGGCCAGCGCAAGGGCATCGGCGAGGTCAACGTGATGCAGGTGCGCGACTACCTGAACGTATCGAGCGATCTGTTCGTGGTGCGCGACGAGACCCTGCCGCAAAAGAAGGAGCTGCTGCGCGCCTTCCTCAAGGGCTACCGCGACAGCGCCGCCTGGATGATCGCCAACCCGGAGGAGGCCGCGACCCTGGCCGTCAAGTACGCCATCGACGGTACCCAGCGCGACATCAACCTGGAGGTGATCCGGCTGCGCAATGCCTCGTCGCTCCCGTCCGCTGCGGGCGGCAAGCTGGGCGCCTTCAACCTCGACTCCCTGCAGAAGGGCGCCGACGCCTACCGCGCGCTGGGCCTGGTGCAGCGCCAGATCAAGGTGGCGGACGTGGTCGACACCAGCCTGCTGCCAGCGGCGTAGACAAGTCGTTCCAAGGAGAGCAGACCATGAAGTTCCAGGGCAAGGTGGTGCTGGTGACCGGTGCCAGCCGCGGCATCGGTGCCGCGATAGCGACAGCGTTTGCGCAGGAGGGGGCGACGGTGGCCATCAACCACCTGTCCAACGACGCGGCCGCCGCCGAGGTCGTTGCGGCCTGCCGGGCTGCCGGTGGCGATGCCTGGGCCGCCAAGGCCGACGTGGGGTCGGCGCCTGCGGTGCAGGCCATGGTGGATGCGGTGGTGCGCGAGCTCGGCCCCATCGACATCGTGGTGAACAACGCCTTCCGGCCCTACGCCTTCGACCCCCAGCGCCGCACCCTGTTCGACGACCTGGAGTGGAGCGACTACCAGGCGCAGTTCGACGGCGCGGTGGGTGGCGCCTTCAACGTGTGCCGTGCGGTGCTGCCGCTGTTGCGCCAGCGGGCGCAGGGCGCCATCGTGAACATCGCCAGCAACCTGGTGGAACACCCGGTCGTGGCCTACCACGACTACACCACGGCCAAGGCCTCGCTGGTGGCCTTCAGCCGCAACCTGGCCACCGAGCTCGGGCCCCTGGGCATCCGCGTGAACTGCGTGGCCCCCGGGCTCGTCTACCCCACGCAGGCCAGCGAATCGACGAAGGAGTCGTTCCGCGAATCGCTGATGGCCGCCACGCCGCTGCGGCGCATCGCCCGGCCCGAAGACGTGGCTGGGCCCGTGCTCTTCCTGGCCTCGGACTGGAGCGGGTTCATGACCGGGCAGGTGCTGTTTGTCGACGGCGGGCTGGTGATGAGGTAGCCGCCCTGGCGCGGGCGCCCCGTATCCCCGGGCCTGCAGGGTGTTGCCGGGGTCGAGGGGCGCCACAAAAAAATTGACCCGCATGGCCCCTGCCGCTACCTTGCAGGCACTCAGCAAGGTGGTGTCATGAAGTATTGCAGTCTGTTGTGGGTCCTGTTCGCATGGCTCGGTTTGCTCGCGGTCGCAAATGCCCAGGGCACGCCAGAGGTCCAGATAGGACCTGTCACGGCCTCGTGCAAGGATTCCAAGGGCCATGTCGTCATGAACCACGTGGCCCCGACGGCCACGGGTGCCGTGGCCGGCATGGACGGCGCAGGCCCGGTGATCACCGTCGATCCGGCATTCGCGGAGTCCGCGAAGTGGCACTTCAACGTGTTTGTCTACCTGCATGAGTGCGGCCACCATGTCCTGGGCCACACACCCGGTACGTCGGCGCCGACGCGGGACCGGGAGCTGGCTGCCGATTGCTACGCCGGCAGGATGAGCAAGACAACGGGATGGTTGAACGAGAGCGACTTCGCAGTGGCCATGTCGCGGCTGACGGCCCCCGGGGAGGTCCCGACCAATCCTCCAGGCCACTCGCGCATGGTGTACGCGCTGGCATGCCGCATCAGGGGGTGAGCGGCCTGCCCAGGCCGGTGTAGCGAAGACCTTTTTGACCGCCGCCCTGGCCCACTCAGGCTTGCTGCGTGGCCTGGTCGGGCACCAGCAGGATCTTTCCCACGCTCACCCCCGTCTCCATGCGCCGGTGCGCTGCCGCCGCATCGGCCAGCGGGTAGGTGCTGTCGATCACCGGGCGCAGCGTTCCGTCTGCCAGCGCACCCAGCCAGCGCTGCGCAAAGCGCTGCGTCATGGCCTGCTTGACCTCGGGCGGGCGTGACTTCATCACCGTGCCGTAGATCTGCAGGTGGCGGTAGAGCAGCACGTCGATGGGCAGTTGCGCGCCCTCTGTGGCGCCGCCCAGGAGGCCCACCACCGTCATGCGCCCGCCCACGGCCAGCGAGCGCACGTTGCGTTCCAGGTAGGGGCCGCCGATGAAGTCGATCACCACATCCACGCCCTTGCCGCCGGTCTGCTCGGCCACCACGGCCTGAAAATCCTCGCTGCGGTAATCGATGAACACATCGGCACCAAAGCCCCGCACGGCATCGCGCTTGTCGGCGCTGGCAGTGGCGAACACGCGCGCCCCGGCGGCGTGGGCCAGTTGCACCGCCGCCGAGCCCACCCCGCCCGCCGCCGCGTGGATGAGCACCGACTCGCCGGCCTGCAGCCGTGCCAGGTGGAACATGGCCTCGTGCGCGGTGACGAACACCTCGGCCACGGCGCCGGCCTGCTGCAGCGAGAGGTTGTGCGGCACGCGCATGGCCATGCGGTGGTCGATGCGCGAGTACTCGGCATACGCGCCGCCGCCCACGATGCCCATCACGCGGTCGCCCACGGCAAAGCCCTGCACCTCGGGGCCCACCTCGGCCACCGTGCCGGCGACCTCCAGGCCCATCAGGTCCGAGTCGCCGAAGTAGGCGCGGCCATAGGCGCCCTTGCGGTGCGACAGGTCGGCGCGGTTCACGCCGATGGCGGCGTTGTGAACCAGCAGGTCATGGGGGCGCACTTCGGGGCGGGCGACGTTGCGGGCCACGAGGACTTCGGGGCCGCCGAACTCGTCAAAGACGATGGCTTGCATGGTGGGTTTCCTTCTATCGGTTCAGTGATGGCGCACAGCTTAGGGTGCAAACGCGCGTGTGAAATGCAGCGTTTTTGCTGGTTGGTGATGCAAAATTGCATCGCATGAACTGGGACGACACGCGCATCTTTCTCGCCTTGACCCGCGCGCCCTCGCTGCGTGCCGCCGCGCGCAGCCTGGGCGTGGACCAGGCCACCGTAGGGCGGCGACTGCAGGCGCTGGAGACCGAGCTGGGCGCCACCTTGTTCCTGCGTGCCAAGGGCGGCTACCTGCTCACTGCCGCGGGCGAGGCGGCACTGGGCGCTGCGCGGCGCATGGAAGCCGCGGCAACGGACCTGCGCACCCGCATCGAGGGGCAGGATGAGAGCCACGCCGGGCTGGTGCGGGTGACCAGCTCCGACACCATCGCCATCGAGTTCCTGTTGCCCGCCATCGAGCGGCTGCAGCAGCGCTGGCCTGGCATCCGCGTGGACCTGGAGGTGTCCACCCAGGTGCTGAGCCTCAGCCGCCGGCAGGCCGACATTGCCTTTCGCAATGTGCGGCCCGATGCGCCCGAGCTGGTGGTGCGGCGCGTGGCCTCGTGGCCGGTGGGGCTGTTCGCCAGCGCGGCCTACCTGGCGCGCTTCGGCACGCCGGTGCCCGAGGACGAGCTGCGCGGCCACCACCTGGTGGCCTACGGCCCCACCCTGGAGCAGCGGCCGTTCCCCACCGCGGCCGAGGTGCCGGCGCGCCAGGCCCGCATCGCCATGGCGGTCAATTCGGGCCTGCTGGTGCGCAAGGCGGTGGCGGCCGGCATCGGCCTGGGGGAGATGCCCGTGCACCTGGGCCAGCGCGAAGGACTGGTGCGCATCTGGCCCGAGCGGCGGCGCGCCAGCGACCATGAGGTCTGGCTGGTGATGCACCCCGACCTGCAGCGCACGGCGCGGGTGCGGGCGACGGCAGAGTTCTTGTC
>JAZKEE010000127.1:0-9599 GCA_040387235.1 Pseudomonadota bacterium | reverse complement strand
ACCAGGCGTGCGCAGAACAGGTTGAGCGCGAGCGCGCCCTCGCCATACGACTTTTGCGCCAGCAGCATGCGCTTGACGTCGGCGTGCTCGATGATGCGCACCTGCGGCTGCGCCACGTCCTTGACCACGGCGGCAGCCACCGCGTCCTTGTCCTTGGGGCCCTGCACCGGCCGGCCCTGCGGGCGGTTCTTCGCGTAATCGAGGCTGGCGTAGTAGCCCGCCAGGCCGAGCATGGTGGCCGCCATGCCGATGCCGATGCGCGCCTCGTTCATCATGTGGAACATGCAGTGCAGGCCCTTGCCTGCCTGGCCGACGAGGTAGCCCACGGCGCCGGCCTGGCCGTCGACCGGGTACTTGCCCTCGCCGAAGTTCAGCAGCGTGTTGGTCGTGCCGCGCCAGCCGAGCTTGTGGTTCAGGCCCGCCAGCGCCACGTCGTTGCGCACGCCCGTCAGGTTGCCCTCGGTATCCACCAGCTTCTTGGGCACGATGAACAGCGAGATGCCCCGGGTGCCGGGCACCAGCTTGCCATCAGGCCCCGGGATCTTGGCCAGCACCAGGTGAATGATGTTCTCGGTGAGCTCGTGCTCGCCGGCCGAGATCCACATCTTGTTTCCCTTGAGGCGATAACGCGGGCCCAGCGGGTCGCTCTCGAAGCCGTCGCCATCGGGCACGGCACGCGTGGCCACGTCGCTCAGGCTGGAGCCGGCCTGCGGCTCCGACAAACACATGGTGCCCGAGAAGCGGCCCGAGAATTCGTTGAGCGCGAACACGGTCTTCTGCGCCTCGGTGCCGTGCACCATCAAGAGGTTGGCATTGCCCACCGTGAGCAGGCCCGAGCCCATGCTGATCGATGCCACGGCGAAGAAGCTGTTGGCCGCCGCCTCCACCGTGTAGGGCAGCTGCATGCCGCCGATATCGTAGTCCTGCGCCGCGCTGAGCATGCCCGAAGCCGCGTAGGCCTTCTGCGCGTCGTGCGTGCACTGGGGCAGCGTGACCTTCTCGCCGTCGAAATGCGGCTCCTGTGTGTCCACCGTGCGGTTGAACGGCGCGTACTTCTCGCGCGCGATGCGCTCGCAGGTGTCGAGCACGGCGTCGAAGGTGTCGCGCGAATGGTCGGCGAAGCGCTCGCGCTCGGGCAGGGTCTGCGCATGCAGCCACTGGTAGAGGAGGAATTCGACGGTGGGGCGAAGGCTCATGTGTGAAAACCCTGGAAAAACGCGCGCGGGGCGCAGGGAATGAACAGCCGGTCCGCACCGCCGCCGCAGGGGGCGGCGGTCACATCGCCGGCTACTTCTTGGTGGTCAGGACTACTTCGGCAAAGCACCAGAAGTCCTCATCGCTGTCTTCGGGCTGCTGGCAGTTGTTCTCACCCAACTGCACGCGCCGAACAGTGGCTGGCAGGCTCGCGAACTGGAGCTTCAGCGTTTTACGGCCGCCAGGCTTGATCCTGTCCCTGCCAGCATCGCAGGACTTGATGCCTGTCGCACCCTCCTGCTTCCACACCTTGCCGCTGTCCAGGTCCTTGAGCGTGAAAGCCTCGGGACGGGTGTTGGCAAAGACGCAGGGCTCGGCAATCTCTCCGACCTTGCTGGTGTTGCGCAGCAGAATGGTCACCGTGGTGCGCTCGGGCGTCACGGATATCTCCTGAAGGATGGTGTCGCGGTCTTCGGATTCGGCCTGATTGAGCTTGTAGCTCTGGGCGTGGGCGCTGCCTGCAGAACCCAAGGTGGATGCGACCAGAATGGCCAGTGATGCGAAAACCTTCGTGAACATGGGGAAAATCTCTCTTGATGCAATGGTGATGATTTTTATGGGCCTGGGAATGCGGTGGCAGCAATTGCTGACCACCGCACGCCAAGCCGGCCACTCCGGTGACCGCCTGCATTCTCCCAAAGCCCCATGTGAGCAAACGTAAGCGCCACAACGCTTACGCGCCCACACACATCACCGGCGCATCAGAGCACTTCGAAGATGCCGGCAGCCCCCATGCCGCCGCCGATGCACATGGTCACCGCCACGCGCTTGGCACCGCGGCGCTTGCCTTCGATCAGGGCGTGGCCCGTCAGGCGCTGGCCCGACACACCGTAGGGGTGGCCCACGGCGATGGCACCACCGTTGACGTTCAGGCGGTCGGCCGGAATGCCCAGCTTGTCGCGGCAATAGAGCACCTGCACGGCGAAGGCTTCGTTCAGCTCCCACAGGTCGATGTCGTTGACCGTGAGGCCCAGCTTCTTGAGCACCTTGGGCACGGCGAACACCGGGCCGATGCCCATTTCGTCGGGCTCGCAGCCGGCCACGGCGAAGCCGAGGAAACGGCCCAGGGGTTTGAGGCCCTTCTTGCTGGCGTACTCTTCACTCACCACCACGCAGGCGCCGGCGCCGTCGGAGAACTGGCTGGCATTGCCGGCCGTGATCAGGCCGCCGGGCAGTGCCGAGCGCAGGCCGCTGATGGACTCGACCGTCGTGCCTTCGCGCGTGCCTTCGTCTTTGCTCAGTGTGACCTGCCTGGTGATCAGGCCCAGGGTCTTGTCGGCCACGCCGGCCGTCACGGTGATGGGGGCGATCTCGGCATCGAACAAACCGGCGGCCTGGGCCGCGCAGGCCTTTTGCTGGCTGGCAGCGCCGTACTCGTCCATGGCTTCACGGCTGATGTTGTAGCGCTTGGCCACCTGCTCGGCGGTCTGCAGCATGCTCCAGTAGATCTCGGGCTTGACCTTGTCCAGGGCCAGGTCGCGCAGCATGTGGATGTTCATTTCCTGCTGCACGCAGGAGATGCTTTCCACGCCGCCGGCAACATACACGTCGGCTTCACCGGCGATGATGCGCTGGGCCGCCAGGGCGATGGTCTGCAGTCCCGAGGAGCAGAAACGGTTGACCGTGACGCCCGATGCCGTGACCGGCAGGCCGGCGGCCAGCGCGATCTGGCGTGCGATGTTGGCGCCGGTGGCACCTTCGGGGTTGGCACAGCCCATGATGACGTCTTCGACGTCGGCGCCGTCGATGCCGGCGCGCTCGATGGCGTGCCTGACGGCATGGCCGCCCAGCGTGGCGCCATGGGTCATGTTGAGGGCACCCTTCCAGCTCTTGGCGAGCGGGGTACGGGCGGTGGAAACGATCACTGCGGAGGTCATGGGAAAAATCCTTTCAGGGGTGGAACGCACCGATGGCCGCCAGGGGCGTGCGCATCCGGTGCGGCTTCACTGCATCAATCAGTAGTTCGCTCAGGCGAACGCCTTGCCTTCGGCGGCCAGCTTGGCCAGCAGCGGCGCGGGCTTCCAGAACGCCGCATCGTCGTTGGGGTTCTTGGCAAAGCGGTCCATGGCCTGCACCACGTTGAACAGGCCCACTTCGCTGGCGTAATGCATGGGGCCGCCGCGGTAGATGGGGAAGCCATAGCCCGTGAGGTAGACCATGTCGATGTCGCCGGACTTGCTGGCGATGCCGTCTTCCAGGATGTGCGCACCTTCGTTGACCAGGGCGAACACCAGGCGCTGCACGATTTCCTCGTCGGAGATCTTGCGCGGCGTGATGCCCAACTCCTTGCGGTGGTCTTCGATCATCTTGTTGACCAGCTCGCTCGGGATCGCATCGCGCTTGCCGGCCTGGTAGTCGTACCAGCCTGCGCCGGTCTTCTGGCCGAAGCGGCCCAGCTCGCAGAGCTTGTCGGCCGTGCGGCTGTACTTCATGTCGGCGCGCTCGGTGGCGCGGCGCTTGCGGATCGCCCAGCCGATGTCGTTGCCGGCCAGGTCGCCCATGCGGAACGGGCCCATGGCAAAGCCGAACTTCTCGACCGCCTTGTCCACCTGCTGGGGCGTGCAGCCCTCGTCCAGCAGGAAGCCGGCCTGGCGGCTGTACTGCTCGATCATGCGGTTGCCGATGAAGCCATCGCACACGCCCGAGACCACCGAGGTCTTCTTGATCTTCTTGCCCAGGGCCATCACGGTGGCCAGCACGTCCTTGCTGGTCTTGGCACCGCGCACCACTTCCAGCAGCTTCATCACGTTGGCGGGGCTGAAGAAGTGCATGCCCACGACGTCTTCGGGGCGCTTGGTGAAGGCGGCGATCTTGTCCACATCCAGCGTGGAGGTGTTGGAGGCCAGGATGGCACCGGGCTTCATCACAGCGTCGAGCTGCTTGAACACGGTTTCCTTGACGCCCAGCTCTTCGAACACGGCCTCGATCACGAGGTCGGCGTCCTTGAGGTCCGCGTAGTCGAGCGTGGTCGTCAACAGGGCCATGCGCTGCGCGTACTTGTCTTCCTTGAGCTTGCCCTTCTTGACCTGGGCTTCGTAGTTCTTCTTGATCGTGGCCACGCCACGGTCCAGGGCTTCCTGCTTGGTCTCCAGGATCTTGACGGGGATGCCCGCGTTCAGGAAGTTCATGGAGATGCCGCCACCCATGGTGCCGGCGCCGATCACGGCCACCGACTTGATCTCGCGCTTGGGGGTGTCCGAGGGCACGTCAGGGATCTTGGAGGCGGCGCGCTCGGCCATGAACAGGTGGCGCAGGGCGCGCGACTCGGGCGTCCACATCAGGTTGATGAAGACCTCGCGCTCGAACAGCATGCCGTCGGCGAACTTGCGCTTGGTGGCGGCTTCAACCGCGTCCACGCACTTGGCGGGCGCGGGGTAGTTCTTGGCCATGCCCTTGACCATGTTGCGTGCGAACTGGAAGTACGCGTCGCCTTCGGGGTGCTTGCAGGGCAGGTTGCGCACCAGAGGCAGGGGGCGCACGTCGGCCACGCTCTGGGCAAAAGCCAGGGCCTCGGCGGCCAGGGCCTCGGCAGAGGCGGCCATCTTGTCGAACAGCTTCTGGCCAGGCACGGAGCCGATCATCTCGCTCTTGACAGGCTCGCCGCTGACGATGAGGTTCAGGGCCGCTTCCACGCCGATCACGCGCGGCAGGCGCTGCGTACCGCCGGCACCGGGAATCAGGCCGAGCTTGACTTCGGGCAGCGCAATGGCGCAGCCAGGCGCTGCAATGCGGTAGTGGCAGCCCAGGGCCAGCTCCAGCCCGCCGCCCATGGCGACGGTGTGCATGGCGGCCACGACGGGCTTGGCCGAATTCTCGATGGCGGCGATCACCGACAGCAGATTGGGTTCCTGCAGGGACTTGTCGGTGCCGAACTCCTTGATGTCGGCGCCGCCGGAAAACGCACCGCCCGCGCCGGTGATGACGATGGACGTGACCGCTGGTTCGGCATTGGCGCGGCCGAGGCCGTCCACGATGCCTTGGCGGGTTGCCAGGCCCAGTCCGTTGACGGGGGGGTTGGCCAGGGTGATCACGGCAACGGAGCCGTGGACTTTGTATTCAGCGGTCATGCTGTTGTTCCTTGGAGAGTGAAAAAGAACGATCGTGCGTTTTTATTGTAGAGACTTCGCGCGGCCCTGGCGTGTCAATTTGTCCCGGTGGGGACATCGCCCTTGGCCGCCAAACCGTCTCCTTGGGCAAAAAAAGAGGCGCCATGAGCTGTCAGGCGCCTCTTTGTCATGCTTTGGCCGGAAGTCGTCAGACTTCAAGCCATTCTTTGCGGATGTAGTTGTCGGCCCGCAGGCTGTCCGGCGTGCCCTGGAAGACGATGGAGCCATGGCCCATCACCAGTGCGCGGTCCGAGATCTTCATGGCGATGGTGAGCTTCTGCTCGATCAGCAGCACCGAGATGCCGCGCGCCTTGATGGTCTGCAGGTACTGGCCCACCAGCTCGACGATCTTGGGCGCCAGGCCTTCGGTGGGCTCGTCGATGATGATCAGGTCGGGGTCGCCCATCAGCGTGCGGCACAGCGTGAGCATCTGCTGCTCGCCGCCGGACATCACGCCCGCCTCGGTGTGCTGGCGCTCCTTGAGGCGCGGGAACATCTCGTACATATCGTCGAAGGACCAGCGGCTGCCCTTGCCATTGCCCTTCTGGCCGAGCAGCAGGTTCTGGTGCACGGTGAGGTTGGGGAACACGTCGCGGCTCTCGGGCACGTAGCCCAGGCCCAGGTGGGCGACCTCGTAGGCCTTCCTGCCGTTGAGGTCCTGGCCCTTGAACTCGAGCGTGCCCTCCCAGTCGACCAGGCCCATGATGGCCTTGGCGGTGGTGGAGCGGCCCGATCCGTTGCGCCCCAGCAGGGCCACGATCTCGCCAGGCTGCACGTCGAAGCTCACACCATGCAGCACATGGCTCTTGCCGTAATAGGCGTGGAGATTGTCAATTTTCAGCATAAGTAATCAGTGTCCCGCGCCCTGCTCGTCGGCCACGGCCGAACCCAGGTAGGCCTCCTGCACGCGCGCATTGGCGCGCACCTTGTCGGGGGTGTCGAAGGCGATCACCTCGCCATAGACCACCACGGCGATCTTGTCGGCCAGGCCGAACACCACGCCCATGTCGTGCTCCACGGTCAGCAGGGTGCGGCCCTCGGTCACCGCCTTGATGAGGTGGATGAAGCGCGTGGTCTCGCTCTTGCTCATGCCGGCCGTGGGCTCGTCCAGCAGGATCACGTTGGCACCACCGGCGATGGTGATGCCGATCTCCAGGGCGCGCTGCTCGGCGTAGGTCAGGTTCATGGCCAGCGTGTCGCGCTTCTTGTCGAGCTTGATCATCTCCATGAGCTCCTTGGCTCGCTGGTTGGCATCGTGCAGGTTCGACAGGAAGCGCAGGAAGGTGTAGCGGTAGCCCATGCTCCACAGCACGCCGCAGCGCAGGTTCTCGAACACGCTCAGCTTGGGGAAGATGTTCGTGATCTGGAAGCTGCGCGACAGCCCCATGCGGTTGATCTCGTACGGGGCCAGGCCGTTGATGCGCTGGCCGTTCAGGATCACGTCGCCGCTGGTGGGCGCAAAGCGCCCGCTGATGAGGTTGAAGAGGGTGGACTTGCCGGCGCCGTTGGGGCCGATGATGGCCACGCGTTCGCCGGGGGCCACCACCAGGTTGGCGCCGCGGATGATTTCCGTCTTGCCGAAGCTCTTGCGCAGGTCACGCAGCTCGAGCGCGCAGGACGATGCCGATGGGTTGGAGGTCATGGTATTGCTCACTGTGCCTCCCCCCGCTTGATGGCATGTTCGATCTCTTCCTGGATGGTGCTCCACTGGCGCAGAAACTGGCGCCGGCACATCTCGAAGAGCGCCAGGCCGGTGATGAACACGAAGCCCGCACCGAACCAGGCCGTGAGGCCCTTGGCATCGATCATGGCCCCCATGAACTTGAGCTCCGACCCCAGGGCTGCGTTGAGCTGCAGGTGGTAGGTCATCTCCACCATGCAGGCCGCGCCCAGCACGGCCACCAGGCCGGTGCCGGCCAGGCCCAGGTAGGACACCCACAGCTGGCGCAGCTTGCCGTACTTGGCCACGCGCAGGTTCATCATGATCAGGCTGGCGATGCCGCCGGGCGCATACATCACCATGAACAGGAACACCAGGCCCAGGTACAGCAGCCAGGCCTTGGAGATCTCGGACAGCAGCACCGAGGCCAGCACCAGCAGCACGGCACCGATGATGGGGCCGAAGAAGAACGTGGCCCCGCCCAGGAAGGTGAACAGCAGGTAGCCGCCCGAACGCAGCACGTTCACGCTGTCGGCGCCGGTCACGATCTCGAAGTTGATGGTGGCCAGCCCGCCACCGATGCCGGCGAAGAAGCCCGCGATGATGAACGCAAAGTAGCGCACGCGCTGTGTGTTGTAGCCGATGAACTCCACGCGTTCGGGGTTGTCGCGCACCGCGTTCAGGATGCGACCGAGCGGCGTGCCCGTGAAGGCGAACATGGCGGCCGTGCAGACGAAGCAGTAGGCCGCGATCAGGTAGTACACCTGCATGCCCGAACCGAAGTTCAGCCCGAAAAACGGCTTGCCGTAGACGCGGTCGGTGGTGATGCCGCCCTCGCCGCCAAAGAACTCGGGGAACATCAGCGCCATGGAGGCCACGAGCTCGCCGATTCCCAGCGTGATCATGGCGAAGGTGGTGCCCGACTTCTTGGTCGTCACGAAGCCGAGCAGGATCGCGAAGAACATGCCGGCCAGCCCGCCGACCAGCGGAATGAACACCAGCGGGATGGGCACCTCGCCCTTGCCTGCCATGTTCATGGCATGGATGGCGATGAACGAGCCCAGGCCCGTGTACACCGCATGCCCGAAGCTGAGCATGCCGCCCTGCCCCAGGAGGATGTTGTAAGACAGGCAGATGATGATCAGGTAGCCGATCTGCGAGAGCATGGTCAGCGCCAGGCTGCTGCGGAACACGTGCGGTGCCACGATCAGCATCGCGGCGAACAGCGACCAGATGACGAAGCGGCCCACGTTCCAGGGCTTGAAGCGGTAGTGCGCCCCACCCTGCGAGGCGGTTGGCGGGTTGGCGTGCGGTGCGGCGCCGGAGACGGTAGTGGTGGATGAAGTCATGGCATCAGTCCTCGCGGGTGCCCAGAAGGCCCTTGGGACGGAAGATCAGGATGAGCACCAGGAAGAGGTACGGAAGAATGGGCGCCACCTGGGAGATGGTGAGCTTGAGCAGGGGGTAGCCGAAGGTCTGGTCGGTGACGGCCACACCGAGCGGGCGCAGCACGTGGATCATCGAGTAGTCGAGCGCCACGGCGAAGGTCTGCACCACGCCGATGAGCAGCGAGGCCAGGAAAGCCCCCGCCAGCGAACCCATGCCACCGACCACCACCACCACGAAGATGATGGAGCCGACCGACGCCGCCATAGCGGGCTCGGTCACATAGGTGTTGCCGCCGATCACGCCGGCCAGGCCGGCCAGGGCCGCGCCCCCGCCGAACACCAGCATGAACACGCGCGGCACGTTGTGGCCCAGGGCCTCGACCATCTCGGGGTACTTGAGCGCCGCCTGGATCACCAGGCCGATGCGGGTGCGGGTGAGCAGCAGCCATACCGACAGCAGCATCAGGATGGCGATCAGCATCACGAACGAGCGCGACTTGGGGAACTGCGTGCCGTACAGGCTGAAGAGCGGGCCCTGCAGTTGCGTGGGCAGGCCGTAGGGCACGGTGGCACGGCCCCACACGAGCTGCACGACTTCCAGGATCAGGTAGGACAGGCCGAAGGTGACGAGCAGTTCCGGCACGTGGCCGAACTTGTGCACGCGGCGCAGGCAGTATCGCTCGAACGCGGCGCCCAGCGCGAACACGATGAGCGGGGCGATCACCAGCGCCGGCCAGAAGCCGATGACGCTGGAGATGCTGAAGGCAAAGTAGGCGCCCAGCATGTAGAAGCTGGTGTGTGCAAAGTTGAGCACACCCATCATGCTGAAAATCAGAGTGAGTCCCGAGCTCAGCATGAACAGCAGCAGCCCGTAGCTCACGCCGTTGAGCAGGGAGATCACGAAAAACTCAGGATTCATTGGAATTTTTCAGGTCAAGGGTAAAAAAAAGGCCCGAGCCAGGTCGGGCCTAGAGAACAGCAGCCTGGCTTACGGACGCTTCATCTGGCACGAGGTGGGCGTGCTGGCCACGAAGGGCTCGTAGTACTTCACGGGCACGAAGGTGTAGCCAGTGCTCTCCGAGTCGAGCGGGAACTTGCCGCCCGCCTTCTCCCACTTGGAGATGAACAGGCCTTGCTGCAGCTGGTGGTCGGTCTTGCGCATCTCGACTTCGCCATTGAAGCTCTTGAACT